>NZ_JBFTNH010000026.1:0-77945 GCF_056397385.1 Pseudomonas sp. 05N36
TCGCAAAGCCCCAACTGCTGACGGTTTGCGCGACTTGCATCACTTCACCGCCGACGATCGCCGCCGGGCTGTTCATCGCGAAGTAGACGCCCGGTTCGATCACCGACGCCGCCACCATCGCCATGATGGCCACGAAGGACTCCATCAGCATGCCGCCGTAACCGATGTAACGGGCATGACCTTCACTGGCCAACAGTTTCGGGGTGGTCCCGGAAGCAATCAGCGCATGGAAACCCGAGACTGCACCGCAAGCGATGGTGATGAACAGGAACGGAAACAACCCGCCTTTCCAGACTGGTCCGGTGCCATCGATGAACTGGGTCAGTGCCGGCATTTTCAGCACGGGCATGGTGATCAGGATGCCGATCGCCAGGGCCATGATGGTGCCGATCTTGAGGAAGGTCGACAGGTAGTCGCGCGGCGCCAGGATCAGCCAGACTGGCAGTACCGCCGCAACGAAACCGTAGCCGATCAGCATCCAGGTGATCTGCACCCCGGTGAAGGTAAAGGCTTTGGCCCAGACCGGATCCGCAGCAATCTGCCCGCCCAGCCAGATCGAGCCGAGCAACAGCAGCACGCCGACGATGGAAATCTCACCGATGCGGCCCGGACGGATGTAGCGCATGTACACGCCCATGAACATCGCGATCGGGATGGTCGCCATCACCGTAAACATGCCCCACGGGCTATCAGCCAGGGCCTTGACCACGATCAGCGCCAGCACCGCGAGGATGATGATCATGATCAGGAAGCAGCCGAACAGCGCGATGGTCCCGGGGATGCGGCCCATTTCTTCACGGACCATGTCGCCCAGGGAGCGACCGTTGCGGCGGGTCGACATGAACAGGACCATGAAGTCTTGAACGGCACCGGCCAATACCACGCCGGCGATCAGCCAGAGCGTACCGGGCAGGTAACCCATTTGCGCCGCCAACACTGGACCGACCAGCGGACCAGCACCCGCGATGGCCGCGAAGTGGTGACCGAAAAGAATGTGTTTGTTGGTGGGCACGTAGTCCAGACCGTCGTTGTTGACGACGGCGGGGGTGGCCCGACCGGGATCGAGCTGCATCACCTTATTGGCGATAAACAGGCTGTAATAACGGTAAGCGACAAGATAGATAGCGACTGCTGCGACTACGATCCAGAGGGCGTTGATGGCTTCGCCGCGGCGCAGGGCCACGACACTCAGCGCAAAAGCTCCCAGGACAGCCACGGCAAACCAGGCGAGGTGTTTAGCCAGACGGGTCATTGCGTGTCTCCTGCCGACAGCCAGTAGACTGCGGCGGTAATTTTTATAATTGTGTCCGCTATGCGGAGCTGGCCCAATATCCACGCATGCCGTCTACAAATAAATCCGCGTTACTACGTACGCAGCGTCTGCGTAGTTCTACGTAGATGACGCTGATCTCCTTGTGGGTGCGAGCCTGCTCGCGATAGCGGTACGACAGCCAACATCAATGTTGAATGTTATTCAGTCATCGTCGGAACGCCGCCCGGAGCAGGCTCGCTCCCACAGGTTTTGCATTTACTGAGCCGCAGGTCATTCCGTCCAGCGCCGCTACTGGACGCGCGTATCTTTGGCATATGATGCCGGGCCTTCGCTTTCCCTCGGTCCGGTCAGGAGCAGAGATGCAGCTCAAACATAAAATCGTCGCGCTCGGGATTCTGCCGCTGGTGTTGGCGATTGCCGTCATCTGCGCGCTGGTGATTTCCCTGAACCGACAGCTTGGGGACCAGCAGGCGCAACTGATCGAAGACAGCATTCTGGCCAGCAAGCGTGCAGAACTGAAAAACTACGTCGAAATGGCGCAAAGCCTGATCGCGCCGCTATACGACAACGGCAAGGGTGACGCGCGCGCACAGCAACAAGTGCTGGAAGAGCTGCGCAAGCTCAGCTTCGGTATCAATGGCTACTTCTTCGTCTACGACCGCCAGGGCCGTAGCCTGATGCACTCGCGACAGTCGGAACTGGTGGGCAAATACCTGTGGGACATGAAGGACCCGCACGGTCTGCCGGTGATCCAGGCGTTGCTGAAAAGTGCGGAGTCAGGGGAGGGCTTTCAACGCTACGCCTGGAACAAACCCTCGTCCGGCCAAGTGACCGATAAACTCGCCTATGTCGTGATGCTGGATCGTTGGGGCTGGATGCTCGGTACCGGCATCTACCTCGAGGACGTTGAGCGCGCCACACAGCAGGCGCGTGACGAGGTGGCTCAGGGCATCCGCAAAACGATGCTCGCCATTGCCATCGTAGCCCTCGTGGCAGTGCTGTTGGTCTTCGCCAGCGGCATGACGCTGAACGTCAGCGAACATCGTCTGGCCGACAAAAAACTCCAGCGGTTGACCCAGCGTATCGTCAGTTTGCAAGAAGAAGAGCGATCACGGGTTTCCCGTGAACTGCACGACGGTATCAGCCAGGTACTGGTGTCCATCAAGTTTCAGTTCGAACTGGCCAGCCATGTGCTGGAGAGTGGACAAGACAGGGGCTTGAGCATTTTAAGGGAAGCCACGGAGCGCCTGGGAGACGCGATTGGCGAGGTTCGCAGCCTTTCTCACGACCTGCGCTCGTCGCTGCTCGACACGCTGGGGCTGTCAGCAGCAATCGGTCAACTCGCCACGGAGTTCGAGCAACGTAGCGGATTGGTGGTGACCTACATCAACAATGAATTCGAGTGTCATCTGGTCGATGGGGCAGCGGTCTCGTTGTTTCGCATTGTGCAAGAAGGCCTGACTAACATCGAACGACATGCCCAGGCGCAAAACGTATCCGTTACCCTGCACGGGTCCGAAGAGTCCATACGGCTGACGGTGGTCGATGACGGTGTCGGTTTCAACGTCGCTCAAGTCGAACGCCGCCACTCCGGTATAGGGCTGCGGAACATCCGCGAACGGGTCGAGCATTTTGGTGGGCGATTCGAGCTTGCATCGACGCCGGGAAGAAGTGTGCTGGACGTTCTGCTGCCCATGAAAATGCCCGGTCCTAAACACTGACTCAGCCAATAACAACAAGAGTGAATGCCCCTGATGAACCTGTCCTACCCGATCCGCGTCGCCCTGGTCGACGATCATTCCCTGGTCCGTGACGGGATCAAGGCGCTGCTGGCGGTCATGTCTCCCCTGGAAGTGGTGGGGGAAGCCGAGAGTGGTGCCGAAGCGATCGAGATGGTGAGGCTCTGTCAGCCGGACCTGTTACTCGTCGACATCAGTCTGAAGGACATGAACGGACTTGAGCTGACCCGGGTGTTGAGCAAGCAATATCCGTTGCTCAAGATTCTGGTACTCAGCATGTACGACAACTATGAGTACGTGAGCGAGTCTGTTCGTTCTGGCGCCAGCGGCTATGTGCTGAAGAACGCACCTTCACGGGAAATCATTGCGGCCATTGAAGCGATTGCCAGCGGCGGAACGTTTTACAGTGCAGAGATCGCACAGAGGCTCATCGCCGACAAGAACACCGAGAACGAGCTGACGCCGCGCGAGAGTCAAGTGCTGCGCAAGATGGTTCAGGGAATGAACAACAAGGAAATGGCCCGCGAGCTGGACATCAGCGTTCGGACGGTGGAAACCCATCGTTTGAGCATTCGTCGCAAACTCAACATCGACAAGCCCGCGGCCTTGGTCAAGTACGCGATGGACCACGGGATCATTTCGCATTAGGCCCGTCTGGCCCGATCGTTTGGTGAGGCTAATCAGTCGCTGATACCTCACCGAGTTGGAAGTGAGCTCACTGACGCAGTACGAAAGTCGCCAGGGTGTGCAGATCGTCCGGGCTTAACTGCGTGAATGGCGGCATCGGGATATTCCCCCATTTGCCGGTACCGCCTTGCTGAATGCTGGACGTTACCTTGGCCAGTGCCTGCGGGTCATTGGCATACTTTGCGGCTACATCGTGATAGGCCGGGCCTACAACCTTATGATCGGTCGCGTGGCAGCTCAGACAGGAGTTGCTCTGCAGCAAGGCCATGGCGTCGACTTTGGCTGCAGGCGCCACCGGGGTCTGGCCTGCCGATAGGTTCGAGGCTGCCTGCACATCGGCATCGCTTGCATGGGCACTGCCGTAGGTCACCGCAAGGTAGGCGCCGATGATGCTCACATCCTGATCGCTGATCGGAGCACCATACACGTGCTGCATCTTGCTCGCTTCCCCAGTCCACTGGGCCAGGCTCATGCCGGGAGGCTGGAAGTTGATGTAGTCGGCAGAATGGCAGGTGGAGCACTTCTGTTGAGCCAATGGGTAGCCGGGCAGGGCACTGGGTTTGAACACCGCCGTTTCGGGCGGCAAGGTGATCGACAGTGGCGCTGCGTTAGCCAGGGTCGCTAAACAAACCTGAACTGCGCAGAGCAAGGTGGTCATGCGTTTCATGCGGGGCCCCTCAGGCGACAGTCACGTGGCTGGTTTCTACGACGTGGCGGCGGTAGCCACCGGGGTTCCAGTCGGCTCGCAACGGCTGCGTCTCGCCCGCACTGTTGCTGGCTCGCACCATCAATTGTGTGGCGCCCTTGCTGGTAAAGGTGATCGGCAGTGTCCACTCACGGAAGGAGAAACGGCCAAGGTCCTGCCCAAGCTTGGCTTCACGCCAACTTTTTCCGCCGTCGATCGACACTTCCACCTTGTTGACCCCAACGCCACCGTCGAACGCAATGCCCTTGAGCACCACGCTTTTTTTCAGTGGCAACACATCGCCGTGTTTGACGCTGGTGATGAAGCTGCGTACCGGCAACCTGGAAATTGGCGCCGTTTGCGCCGCAGTGGTGCCGGGGGCGATGCAGAAACAATCGTTATCCGGAACCCGGTAACCTTTAGCCATGAAGAAACCGTCGTAGGTATGGTCGACGACTTCGATCTCACTCAGGTGCTTGACCCAGTACGTACCGAAATAGCCTGGCACCACCAGACGTATCGGGTAACCATTTAGGAATGGCAGGTCGGCACCGTTCATCGACCAGGCGATCATGGGCTCGCCGTCCATGGCATGGCTGATGTCCAGGGCTTTGATGTACTCCGGCGTGCTCGGGAGCACTGGCTTGTCGAGCCCACGGAATGTCACTTGCCTGGCGTCGGCTTTCACCCCGGCCTTTTCCAATACCACCTTGAGCGGTATTCCCACCCAGCGGGCATTACCCATTGAGCCATTGCCCAACTGAGCGCCGAACACACGTGGCATCGAGAAGCCGCGGCTGTTACCCGAACATTGATTGACGGCCACCACTTCTACCGGTTCGGCCAGAGCCTTGAGTTCTGCAAGGGAAAGCGACAGCGGTGTGTTGACCGAACCCTTGATCGTCAGGCGGTAACTGTCCGAATCGATGCTGGTCGGGATATTGGCCAGATGGTAGCGCACAAAAAACGCGTCATTCGGTGTGATGGGCCCTTCGTTGAAGACGGGGAATGGCGTCTCAAGGTGCGGCGGGCGGGTGGTTACCAGGGTCAACGGACGTTTTTGCGGGTATTGCACCAGCGGTCGCGGCCCGGCAGCAAAGGTCACTTCTTCCGGTGTTTCGTCGGCTGCCTTGGCAAGGTTAGCCAATGGCGAAGCTGCCAAAGCCAGGGCGAAGGCATCGCGTAAAACGCGCCGGCGACTCGGGTTGCCGTTATCAACAAGACTGAACTTCATGCTGTTCTCTCTTTGTTTTTTTACTGAGATGTATCTGACAGCACCCCCAGATGCAGCGATGGGGGAGGAGAGGTATCCGATGTAATGCGTAGTGGTTTTTCCATTAACTGACCGACTTCGACCAGCAAGCCAGTATCGTCACGCGCAAAACGACGGCTTTTCATTGAGCGTCAGCGACTTGGCATTTGATGACAAACGATACCGACAGGTGAGGTATRGCCTGGCCACGGTCATCACAACTGTAGCTCATAGGCTTCCTACCATTCGTTCAGTCGATAGTTGTCATCAAGGAATGCAAGTTCTGTTTTTCCGGCAAAGGAGGAAGATGGCGCCATACCGAAGCCGCTTCTGAAGGAACTGTGCGATGAGAATTTCTACCTTGCTGGCACTTGTCGCCGTTTTGACCGGCAGTGTAGCCGCCACAGCACCGACCTACGCGGCGGAACAGTCCTGCCACTTTTTACCCGTGGTCGACAGCACCATCGGCCTGCAGCACGCTCAATCGGTGGGTGTGCTCTACAGCGAAAACACCCTCAACACCCTCGAATACCTGGAGCAGTACCATTCGGTAGCGCTGAACGGCGCGAAGAACCCTGCGCTCGACTCGCGCATCAGCAACGCGTTCGTCAACAGCTCCGATCCGAAACTCGCGATCAACTGGCTCATGGGTTCGCTACAGAAAGAGTTCGCCTCGGTGACCGTCTACGACAACCTCGATGCACTGGTACAAGCCCATCCTGACGTGGTCGTGATGCTGGACACCTACAGCCGTCTGGTGTCCAAGCGCAACAACCAGGTTGAAGCGCGATTCATGGCCAAGTTCTACGACTCGAACCTGCAATACATCGGCCAGGCCGAAGGCTCGCGTGAACAACAAATGCCTTCGGTCTGGGTTCATGGCAAAGCAGCGCCAGAGATTGCTGCGCAGATCGACAAGCAAACCGAGCTGCAATTGAATGCGCTGAAGCAGTTTGATGTATCGCTGAAGGCGCTCGTTTCATCCGGGGATGTGGCTCGGCTTGCAACCAATTGATCGGGGCGATTCATTTCCCCGGTCAAGACTCGTGAACGGCTGCCTTCCGCCAGATTTCTGCATTCAAAACTTCAGCGGGTACTGAATCACCACGTAGATCCAGTCAATGTCATTGCCCGCCTGAGCGCTGTTGGCCCGGTGCGAGACGTGGGACAGTTGCACCGAAAGATCCTTGGCCGCACCGGACTGGACGATGTAGCGCAGGTCGATATCGCGTTCCCAGTGACGGCAGCCGGCGCCTTGTTGTGGCTGGTACTCGCCGCTGCCCGCGTCGAACGGGTTATAGGCGCCACCCTTGGGCGCGTGGGTGCCGTCAATGTGGCTGCCGGAAACGTAGCGGGTCATGAAATTCAGACCGGGAATGCCGAACGCACCGAGATCCAGATCATAACGGGCTTGCCATGAGCGCTCGTGGGCGCCGTTGAAGTCAGCGTATTTGATCGAGTTGGCCAGATAGATCGRGTCACCGTCGACGAAATCGAACGGCGTGTCGCCGTTGATCCGTTGCCAGCCAAGCATCACCGCATGCGGACCGAAGGTGTATTTGCCTGAGAGACTGAAAGCGGTGTTATCGATTTTTCCGGCCAGTGCCTGACCGGAATCCCGGGTGTGATAGAGGTTGGCGTCGAGCAATACGCCGGACTGTTTGAAGTGCAGATTGGCATAGTACTGGTGCCAGGTTTCACTGAGGTCGGAGGCGTACAGCGCGCCACCCAGCGGACTGTCGCTGAACAGATCCACGCCGATGATGCTGATCCTAGATGTTCAGGCGTAGCACCGCTATGTCGTCGGCTGTAGGCAGCGTGGCGACTATTGCCGGGCGGGACACCTTTCTATTCGTTGTTCGCGCTCACGCGGGCTTCACTTTCTCCTCTAGCTGCCGCACTGCCTGCGCATCAGCTTGGAGAAGCTTGAGTTTCAGTTTTTCGAAGTCTTCGCTGCTCACCCAATCAATGCGCCATAGCATGTACAGCATGCCTTGAGCCTTGTACAACGCTTCCAGGCGCTCGGCATGATTGTCAGTTCGGCGTATGTCATCTGTCGCTTCCTCCAGGTCATCCAGGGCCTGCGCTTTGTTCTTGTCATGGCTCATGATGGGACTCCCGATATGTTGTATTACTCACCGCCTTGATCACGATAATACGGTCGCGTCCCGGATTATTCCGGCCACCGCATGGCTTATGCAATGTTACGTACAAAACCCTGGTGCGGCCCTGCATGACCTCATCGAACGACACAACCTCTTGTTCATAATCATAGCGCCGGTAATGGGCAGCCGGCAGGCCTATGATGGGAACTCGCATCCGGCCATTAAAAAAAGCACCCCTAACTCCCGGATATCATGATTTTTCACAAGCATGAGCTTTCCATATAGTCCTCCCAAGCCCACTTGGAACACGGTTGTGTTTCCCTTGATGCGAGACAATTTTATGGAAAGTAAGAAGCGCGCCGTCCAGGCTTCAGAGGTCGGGATGGGGACTCGAGTCGTATGGGGAGGAGAGCAGGTTCAACATCCCTACAATGCGACCCAGACACCCATCGTGGTCAGTGCCGCCTATGGCTATGACGATATCGATAAGTGGTATGACGTGGCATTGGGAAAGGAGCCGGGCTTCATTTACAGCCGGATGAGCAATCCCACTGTCTCTGTCTTGGAAGATAAACTCTGCGAGCTCGAAAACGCAGAGTCGGCTGTAGCTTTCAGTACGGGGATGGCCGCAATCAGCGGTGTACTGCACACCTTCCTATCCAATGCTCAGCGTGTGATATCTACACGTGACAGCTACGGCGGTACGAACAAGATTTTCGAGGAGTTTCTTCCACGCATGGGCGTGGAGGTAACCCTTTGCGATACGCTCGACACTGTGGCGCTTGAGCAGGAGATCGCTAAAGGCTGCAGCGTCCTGTACCTGGAAACACCCACGAACCCAACGCTGAAAATCGTCGATATTCGGCGTCTTGTGGCAGCGGCGAAGCGAGTGGGCGCTTTGGTTGTTGCGGACAATACATTCGCGACGCCTCTGAATCAGAATCCGCTCGCTTTAGGCGTTGATGTGGTTGTGCACAGCGCGACCAAATTCCTGTCCGGTCATGGTGATGTACTCGGCGGTGTGGTTTGCGGTGCCGAGCATTTGATGTCTCAAGTTCGTCATTACCGCGAAATCAATGGTGCCTCGCTGGATCCTTTTTCGGCGTATCTGATCATCCGAGGCATCAAGACTCTGGCTCTGCGTCTTCGCCAGCAACAGGCGAGCGCGAAGCTTTTGGCCGAGTACCTCTGTACCGAACCGTTGGTCGAGTCTGTGAACTATCCAGGGTTGCCTCAACATCCAGGTCATGACATCGCTCGTTCGCAAATGAACGGATTCGGAGCCATCGTCAGTTTCGTGCTGAAAGGGGGCATGGACACCGTGACTCGTTTGCTCCCGCTGCTCAGATATGCGCATCGGGCGGGTAATTTGGGCGCTGTCGAGACCATCTATGGGCCGGCTCGGACGACCAGTCATGTGGAAAATACCTTGGAAGAACGTCAGGCACTTGGAATTTCCGAAGGTTTGGTTCGAGTGTCCGTAGGTATTGAAGATTCAGCAGATTTATTGGCTGACCTAAAACAAGCTTTCGCTTTAGTACGAAGTAAACACGGTGATGCAAGCCTTCACGCTGACAGTGCCCAACGCTCACTTGAGGTCGGAGCCTGAGTACGGGCAGGACTTTCGATATTCATCTTAAGCCCTTCATGAAGAATGAAAATAATAAAATCCAGCGACAACTAAATTGTACTGCCCAACAGCCAGTTACAAGGACGCTTGTCCGCACATTTCATGAGAATAAAAACTATGTCCACGCATATCGAAGATAATCAGCCCGGTCCAAACTCGCTTTTCAAAAAGGAAATGCAAACACGCCACATCGTGATGTTGGCACTGGGCGGAGTGATCGGTACGGGGTTATTCCTTACTTCCGGTTACACGGTTAATCAGGCAGGGCCACTCGGCGCCGTGATCGCCTACATCATCGGTGCAGTGATGGTGTATTTAGTCATGGTCTGTCTCGGTGAGCTGGCTGTACAGATGCCAGAAACCGGATCTTTCAGTAGCTACGCGACGCGATACCTGGGCCCAGGCACAGGCTATACAGTGGCCTGGCTTTACTGGCTCACTTGGGCAGTAGCTATCGGCTCAGAGTTTACAGCAGCGGGCATACTGATGGTTCGGTGGTTTCCTGATACACCGGTCTGGATTTGGAGCGCGCTATTTGCCATTGCAGTTTTCTTAAGCAATGTTGTCTCTGTTCGGTTGTTTGCGGAGACTGAATTTTGGCTTTCGCTGATTAAGGTTCTGACCGTTATCACGTTCATTGTGATCGGCGGAGCGGCAATTTTCGGTCTTTTGCAAGTACATAATTTGCAGGGGGCGGGACTTTCCAACTTCACACGTGAAGGGCTTTTCCCCACTGGGTTTCTACCCATTGCTATGACCCTCCTGGCTGTTTCCTTCGCATTTTCCGGAACTGAGCTGATCGGAATTGCAGCAGGTGAAGCGCAAGATCCACACACTAGCGTGCCCAAGGCAATCCGCACGACAGTGGTACGTTTGGCGCTATTCTTCGTGGGGACCATTTTCGTCCTTGCGACGTTACTGCCACGAGAACAAGCGGGGCTCGTAGAAAGTCCGTTTGTCATGGTGTTTGAGCTGATTGGCATTCCGTACTCTGCCGACATTATGAACTTCGTCATTCTCACGGCACTGATTTCCGCCGCTAACTCGGGGCTGTATGCCGCATCGCGCATGCTGTGGACATTGAGCGATCAAGGACATATGCCTAAGCGCTACGCCAGGCTCTCCAGTCGGGGGACCCCGGTGAACGCCATCGTTCTTAGTATGGCGGGTGCAGTGGCTTCACTGCTCAGCAGTGTGTTTGCCCCTGATACGGTTTACTTGGCCTTGGTGTCCATCTCCGGTCTGGCGGTCGTAGTCGTGTGGATGAGCATTGCTGCCAGCCAGATCGCGTTCCGTCGTCAATACGTTGCTAATGGCGGACGAGTTGAAGACCTGCATTTCCGTGTACGCGGCTATCCATGGGTGCCTATCGGTGCGCTGTTGTGTTGCCTGCTGGCCTGTGTGGGTATCGCTTTTGATCCTGAGCAGCGAGTGGCGCTTTACTTCGGACTGCCCTTTATCGCGTGGTGTTATTTCGTCTACTGGGTCACTCGGAACAAGAGAGCAGAGCGGTTGGCTTTAGCCACAGCGGCTCATTCCTCTGGCACCGCGTGAATTTCTCAGGCAATGATTGAGCATAGATAAAGTCCTGATGAGGTTGCGCCGATGAGTCAAAAGTCACTACCACCCTTGAACTGGTTGAGGGCATTCGAAGTATCGGCGCGTTGTTTAAACTTTACCCACGCGGCGCAAGAACTCCATTTGACTCAAGGGGCTGTGAGTCAGCAGATCCGTCAGTTAGAGAGTCACTTCGGCGTGGCACTGTTCAAGCGCTTACCTCGAGGGCTTGGCTTGACCGAGGAAGGGCAGTCGTACCTGCCTGTCGTACAAGACGCGATCAGTCGGCTTGCCGTCGGCACGAACGAGATTTTCGGCCAGCACAATCGAAGACATTTGAAGGTGCGCGGCAGCCTTTCCTTTCTTCACTATTGGTTGGCCCCCCGACTCGCAGATTTTTGTCGGGAGTATCCCCAGATTGATATTCGATATATCAGCAATATTTGGGTGAAAGAACCGGACGGCGAGGATGACCTGGAGATTCGCTGGGGATGCGGTGAGTGGTCGGGCTTGCACGCCCAGCGATTGACTTGGGACATCCTTCAGCCTGTTTGCTCCCCAACGCTCATGGCCAGCTCACCCATACATGAGCCTCGCGACTTGATGAACCATTCACTGCTTCATGTGTTGGGGTACGAAGAAGGTTGGGGTTACTGGTTGAAGCGAGTTGGAGCAGACGACGTCGACTACTCCCGTGGCCTTCAGTTTGACACGCTGATCTCCACGATCCGCATGGCCGAATTGGGGCAGGGCGTTGCGCTGGCACGGTCTTCCGTGGTCGAGGATCTGCTTAAGAGTGGGCAATTGGTTGCGCCATTCAATCATCGAATCGAGGCAAGCGAATCCTTTTATCTGGTGCACGAACAGAACGAAGTGCTATCGCCTGATGCCGCGAATTTTTCAACTTGGCTGGTGGCTCAAGCCCATCGCCTTTTGTAAAACTGATTTGGAGTTGTCATGCATTATGTAAGCACTCGCGGCGGCGACATGCGTGCTGATTTTCGCAGTGTGGTTCTGTCGGGGCTCGCCGAAAATGGTGGTCTCTATGTCCCAGCCAGTTTGCCTGTCTTCACCGAGAAACAGATTGCTAGCTGGTCGTGGCTGCCGTTTGATGAGTTGGTTTGGCGAGTGATTTCACCTTTTGTTGGCTCTTCCATAGACGAAAGCACCCTGCGTGCCTTGCTCAGTGACAGCTATCAACAATTCAAGCACCGCGCTATTACGCCGCTTGAGCAAATCGGGCACAACGAGTGGATACTCCAGCTGTTTCATGGCCCGACCGGCTCTTCCAAGGATTTCGCTGCGCAATTGCAGTCGCGTCTGGTCGAGCATTTTCTGGAGGAGGTCGGTAAAGAAGCCTTGGTCGTCGGTGCAACTAACGGTGATACCGGCGTCGCAGCGCTTGAAGCCTTTGCTGACTGCCCAGCCGCCCGCATGGCGATACTGTATCCGCGCGACGGGCTTGCACCTGAGCAACTCAATGCCTTGCAGGCAGCCGACCCGCAGCGGGTCCAGCTGTTTCCGGTTGACGGTAATTTCGATGATTGCCAGACGCTGGTCTCCCGACTCTTGCGCGAGTGGCCGTTGGATGGAGTGTTGCCGGTCTGTTTCAACTCGACCAATTGGATCGGCGTCCTGGCCCAGATCGTTTTTTACTTTCACGCGGCCTTGCAACTGGGCGGTGGCTCTCGTCCCGTTGGCTTTAGTGTTCCAGCTGCCAGCTCGGCCGAGATCTACGCCGGTTACATTGCGCAGAAAATGGGACTACCCATCAATCAGGTGATCATTTCCACCAACAGCAATGATGCCCTGCACCAGTTTTTTCATTGCAATCGCTACTCCACCCGGATGACTAATCGAACAGTGTCGCCGGCGATGGACTTCTCGTTGTTTTCCAACGTGGAGCGGTTTATCTGGGAGATTTACGAGCACGATAGCTGCTCAACAAAAGCGCTGATGGAGCATTTTGAAAGTTGCGGAGAAATGAGCATCGGCAACCAGCAATGGCTGCGTGCCCGAGTACTCTTCGATTCCTATGCGGTAGACGAATCTCAGGTACGCGATGAAGTAGTCGAGCTGTTCCGAGAGACAGGCTCGGCCATCGATCCTCACACCGCTGTCGGTGTACTGGCCGGCAGGCTTCATCGACGCAGCCTAGGCGCGCCGATGGTCACCTTCGGGCAAATTGAGCCGGCCAAGTCAGCGGCGCTGCTGGCCGAATTGGGCGTCTGGCAAGCAAGCGTTCCGAGCTCTGTCGAGGTGCGCGCGCAACCACCGTACCTGGCCAAGGGCGATCTGGACGGTCTGTGCCGGGCTCTTCGTCTGGCACAGCAGAGGCCTGCATGAAGCGCATTCTGGATCCGTTGGACGAACGCATACTGGCCGAACTTACCGCCAATGGGCGAATAGCCCATATTGAATTGGGTGCCAAGATCAACCTGTCGCGCAATGCGGTGCGCCAGCGCATCGAGCGTCTTGAGCGCGACGGTGCGATCCAGGGCTATACGGTACTGCTCGGTGAGTCGCGGCGGCCTGCGTCGCTTATCAGCGCGGTGATCTTTGTCTACCGCTACGACCGCATGCGTGGCGAAGAAGTACTGACTGCACTGCGCTCCATTCCCGAAGTCGTGCAATGTGAAGTACTCAGTGGTGAGTTCGATTTAATGCTGCGTGTGAATGCAGCCACACCGGAACGTGTCCATCTCGTGTGGAAGGAAATCGCGGCCATGCCAGGGGTGGAAAACACCGTGACATCGTTCGTCCTTTCTGCGGTGTTTTGACAAAATCGTGCTTGGGCAAAACGCCCAACTAATACAGCACTCTGCCATATTCAACTGCCAAAGCCCGGCTCTTAGGATGTTCCTATCGAACAACATCAATAAGGAACATCGTTTATGACTGAGTACAAAATTGCCTTGGTAGGGTTTGGTGGCGTGAACCGTGGCTTCGCCCAATTGGTCGCCGATCATAATGCCGAGTGGAAAGAGGCCCTGGGCTTCACGATTAAAATTGTCGGTGTCACCGATCTGTTCCTCGGCTCCATCGTTGCTAAAGACGGTCTGGATGCAAAGCGGTTGGTCGCTCTACCGATTGAGAAAGGCGCACTCGCTCAACTGCCTGGCGGTAATGCTGAGGCCTTCAACGAAACCGTGATCAAGCATTCCGGTGCAGACATCATCGCTGAGGCGACTTTCACCAATCCGGTGGATGGCGAGCCTGCAACTACCTTTTGCCGCTGGGCCTTGGAAAGCGGCATTCATGTAGTGACCACTAATAAGGGGCCCATTGCGCTGCACGGTGCCGAGCTCAAAGCGTTGGCCCGTCGCAACCAGGTCGCTTTCGAATACGAGGGGGCGGTGATGAGTGGCACCCCGGTGATTCGTCTAGCGAAGCAGGCCTTGGCGGGCGCCAACGTGCAAGGCTTCGAAGGCATCCTGAACGGCACTTCCAACTATGTGCTCACCCAGATGAAAGACGGCCTGGCGTTCAACGATGCCGTCGTACAAGCGCAACAGCTCGGCTACGCCGAGGCAGATCCAACCGCCGATGTGGAAGGGTTTGACGTACGCCTCAAGGTGGTGATCCTGGCCAACGAACTGCTCAATGCACGACTGAATGTCAGCGATGTAGCGTGCTCGGGTATCAGCAAGATCAGCGCGCAAGATATTGCCCTGGCAAGTGCCAATGGTGCGAGCTGGAAACTGATCGGCTCCGCCAATCGTGAAGCAGATGGCTCGGTTCGAGCGAGTGTGGAAGCTCGGTTACTGTTGAACTCACATCCTCTTGCCGGAATCTGCGGTGCTACGAATGCAGTGTCATTCAATACCCAATTGCTGGGAGCTGTCACAGTGTCGGGGCCAGGGGCAGGGCGTATCGAGACGGCCTTCGCATTGCTGTCGGACATCGTCGCCATCCACACCGCCCACGGCAAATAACAGGAGATAGTCATGAGCGTATCCAGCATGGCCAGTATCCAGCTTGTTGAAGCCAAACAGATTGATGTGTTCAGCCCATTCGATGGTCGCTTGGTAGGGAGCGTCCCTTGCCTCGATGCAGCCGCAGTTCCTGGCTTGCTGGAACGCGCGCGAATCGGCGTGCGCGAGAGTGCGGCAATGCCTCGTCACCTGCGTGCGCGCATTCTTGAGGAGGCGGCCCGGCGTGTAGAGCTTGAGGCTGAAGCGTTTGCCAAACTCATTGTTGCAGAGGCGGGGAAGACGCTGCGACAAGCAGAGAAGGAAGTGAAGCGTTGTGTGAACACGCTGAAGCTATCGGCGCAAGAGGCTCGTCGTAACGCCGGGGAAGTGATTCCATTTGGGGCTTATGAAGGATCGGAGTCGCGTCAAGGTTGGTTCACGCGGGAACCGTTGGGGCTTATCGTCGCGATCACTCCCTACAACGATCCACTGAATCTGGTCGCTCATAAACTCGGCCCGGCAATCGCTGGTGGCAATGCCGTGATTTTGAAACCCTCGGAACTCGCGCCGTTGTCTGCACTCAAGCTCGTTGAGTGCTTGGTGAAAGCGGGGCTTCCACCCTCTGTGATTACCCCGGCGACGGGTGGCGTCGACTTGGGTAAAGCATTGGTAGAGGTTCGCGAAGTTCGGATGATTTCCTTTACGGGTGGTTTTGCCACGGGTGAGGCCATTGCTCGTAGTGCAGGGTTGAAGAAGCTGGCAATGGATCTGGGAGGAAATGCCCCGGTACTTGTGCTTGAAGATTGTGATATCGAACCGACCGTGGAGTCCTGTGTGTCTGGTGCCTTTTGGGCAGCAGGGCAGAATTGCATCGGCACTCAACGCATCCTTATACATAGTTCAATTTATGAGGACTTCCGTGAGCGTTTTGTCAGCCAAACGCGTGCCTTAGTAGTGGGTGATCCTGACCAGCGGGCAACGGATGTAGGCCCGATGATTACGGAACAGGCGGCCCGTCGTACCGAACAATTGGTAAGCGATGCACTGGCTGAGGGGGCCGTTCTTCTGTGTGGGCACCATCGCCAAGGGGGAAGCTATGCGCCGACCGTGCTTGAGCATGTGAGGCATAGCAGTGCGATCTGGATGCAGGAAGTCTTCGCGCCGGTGGTTATCCTGGAGCCTTTTGACCATCTGGAAGACGCTATTGCTATGGCCAATGCAACAGAATACAGCTTGCACGCCGGCCTTTTCACACGTGATATTTCCACGGCTTTGAAACTGGCGCGTCAGATTGAAGCGGGTGGTGTGATGATCAATGATTCTTCCGATTATCGTTTCGATGCCATGCCTTTCGGTGGTTTTAAGTACGGAAGTTTGGGGCGCGAAGGTGTTCGATTTGCGTATGAGGACATGACGCAGCCTAAAGTGGTCTGCATCAGCGAGGTGGATTAAACCTGCGAAGTGAATTCGTCATCGACTTACATCGGGTGGAGGCTTTTATCCGACGCCCGATGTCCCCCTGTGTTAGAAAGGTGTGAAAACGCACTGAAGGTTAGCTCAACAAACGCCCCGACTTGTTCGGGGCGTTTGTTGAGCTACACGCAGTCTCGACGTTTCAATTATCCGCTTGCTCGATGAGCCAATCGATCAGCACCTGAAGCCTTCTGGGCATCGTTTCGTGAGCAGGATGAACCAGGTAGTAGCCATAGTTCACCGCTTCTCTAAATCCACCGAACGGAAGTACGAGTTCGCCATCCTGAATTCGCTTGCGAACCAGTTGCTCCCGGCCAATCGCCACACCTGCATGATTGATTGCGGCCAGGGTGCTCAAGTCCGATCGGTCAAACGTCATGAAACGACTGGGAAGCTCGGTGGGCTCGCCAACCGCGTCAAGCCAAAGACGCCATTCCGCATCGAACGAAATGTTGTCCCACGCCGCGACATCATGCAGCGCAGTGCATTGCGACAGGCGCTCCGGATGTCCCACCAGACCATGTGCCTCGGCGTATTGCGGGCTGCACACTGGCGCAATTCGCTCTGGCATCAGTCGAACGCTTTCAAGGCCAGGGTGCTCACCATTCGAATAGCAAAGCACCAGGTCAATACGTCGGGTTCGATAGTCGATCGGTTCATTGCCAACCCGAACATCCAGTTGAATCCCGGGATAACGTGCAGTGAAATCGGATAGCCTCGGAACCAGCCAGCACTGGGCTACCGAAGGTCTTGCATAGAAGCACAGTTGCCCTTCGATCCGAGCGTGCGAACGCTCCTGCACAGCCTCGGACAGCTTATCCATGGTCTGCTGCATCACCTTGAAAATCCGCTCACCATCATCGGTCAGCTCGACCTTTCTAGGTAAGCGGTGGAAAAGCTTGAGCGATAGCTCCTCCTCCAGACGAGCTATCCGGTGACTTACTGCGCTGGCGGTCAGGCACAGTTCCTCCGCTGCGCGGGCGAAACTGAGATGGCGGGCGGCGACGAGAAAAGTATGCAGGTTGGACAGATGGACTCCGTTAAGCTTCGGAGCTTTCGTAAGACCAAGTTCTGGCATTGCTGTACCCCCTTCCAGTCAACCGCCGTCGACGAACCATGCGTTGTCATTACTGCGCAGGATGTTGCAGAGCACGGCCCTTATCAAGGTAGGTAGCGAACTCTGCGGCAGGCACCATGCTTCCGCCTGTTCCCCAAATCAAGTGCGTTGCGTTGGCTAACTTAGCCGTAGAGACGCCGATGCGCTCCAGATACTTTTCATTATTGAGTACCCGCACAATTCCTGGCGCACCTGCCAAGGCCGAGGGTTCCAGTTTTACATTCTCAAGCTCATGGACCAGGAACATCAGGCGATAAAGCTCTTCATCCGTGACGGTATAGTAACCATCGATAAGTCGCTGCATCGCCTTTCCTACGAAGCCGGAGGGGCGGCCAACAGCCAATCCGTCAGCTGCGGTGATGTTGTCGATGCCGAACTCCTGGACACTCACCTCATCATGCAGGCCGGTGTAGACCCCGAGCATCATGCAGGGGGAGTGGGTCGGTTCTGCGAAAACACAGTGCACCGCGTCGCCAAAGGCAAGTTTCAACCCAAACGCAACGCCTCCAGGGCCTCCGCCGACACCGCAGGGCAGATAAACGAAGAGAGGATGATCGGCGTCCACTCGCACACCCGCCAATTCGAACTGTCGAGCCAGGCGCTCGGCTGCAACCGCATAGCCCAGGAACAGATGTGGCGAGTTCTCATCGTCTATGAAGTAGCAGGCAGGATCTTTTTCGGCTTGCAGACGCCCGTTTTCGACCGCGACGCTGTAGTCGGACTCGTACTCGACCACCGTCACGCCACTGGCCCGTAGCTTATCCTTCTTCCACTGGCGGGCATCCGACGACATGTGGACAGTTGCCTGAAAGCCCAGCTTGGCGCTCATGATGCCGATGGATAGTCCAAGATTGCCCGTGGAGCCGACCGCAATCTTGTAGCGGCTGAAGAACTCAAGCGCGGAGTCGCTGGCCAATGTCTCGTAGTTATCGTCCAGCTTGATCAAGCCTGCTTGCAGGGCGAGGTCTTCAGCGTGTTTGAGCACTTCATGGATACCCCCTCTCGCCTTGATCGAGCCAGAGATAGGCAAATCGCTGTCTTTCTTGAGCCACAGCGAACCGACGCCAGGAAGGCCGGCTTCACTCAGAAGCCTTTGCTGGAATTTTTTCAGTGGCTGGATACCGGACTCGATGATCCCGTCCGCCGCTGCCGTTTCCGGAAACACCTTGGCGATGTAGGGTGCAAAGCGGCGGAGGCGTTCACTGGCATCTTTGACGTCGTTATGGTTCAGGCCTACATCGCCCAGTGCGATGGACACCGATGCAATA
Source organism: Pseudomonas sp. 05N36 (assembly GCF_056397385.1). Taxonomy (NCBI): domain Bacteria; kingdom Pseudomonadati; phylum Pseudomonadota; class Gammaproteobacteria; order Pseudomonadales; family Pseudomonadaceae; genus Pseudomonas; species Pseudomonas sp. 05N36. The sequence continues at coordinate 18,701 of NZ_JBFTNH010000026.1, forward strand.
GCTGGATTGAACCAGGTGATTTCCTGAAGTGAAACCAGTTCCTTGATAATGGGATGGCTGTCATACCAGGCATCTAGTGTTTTACCTTGAATCATAGGAACTACCTTTCGATAAGTCGTAGGTGAAGAGGGAAGGTTCATCACACAAATCTGGAAAGTATTAGCGTGAATACCAGCGCCGCAGAGGAGGCGAGTACAGTGGCGCCAGTGAATTTCTTGATGGCCTCAGACAAGGGAATACCCAGGTATTCTTTTACGACCCAGAACGCTGAGTCAGTGACATGCGTCCAGCCGATTGCACCTGCACCGATGGCGATAACAAGGATTTCAGGGCTGTATTCAGGGTGCTGACCCAAGATAGGTAGAACCATGCCTGCGGTGCTAATCATGGCGACCGTGGCGGAGCCAACAGCGAAGTGCATTAACCCAGCGATCAGCCATGCCAAAATGATCGGGTTGATTTGGGACTGCCCCAGCACGTCCGCCAGCGCCTTCCCAATACCGCTGCCTACCAACATGTCGTTGAACGCGCCGCCGGCTCCGATAATCAAGAGAATGCCAGCCAGTGGCGGGAAGCAGCGGTTGGTCAGACTGAGCAGGGCGCCCATGCCAAGCCCACGTCGCAGGCCTAGCGACCAGTACGCGAAGCAAATCGACAGCGCGAGAGCAATCAGCGGGTTGCCAATGAACGAGACCCACTCAAGCGTCATTGAGCCTTTCGTTAGCAAAGGTGCAGCAAGTGTCTTGCCGACCATCAGAGCCAACGGCAGAAGCACCGTCACCATCGCAATACCGAAGCTTGGTGCCTTGCTGTCGTCTATGACCGCTTCGCTACGGGCAGCCAGAAACTGAGCTTGGCCCTCAGGGGCCTCCCGAGTGCAGGTCAGCTTCACCCAGATAGGCCCGGCAATAACCGCCGTTGGCAAGCCGACGATAAGGCCGTACAGAATCACCTTACCGATGTCGGCATTCAGCATGCCTGTAATGGCAGTGGCGGCTGGGTGCGGAGGGAGAATGCAGTGGACAACCATCAGTGAGATGGCCAACGGTACTCCCAGGTACAACACGTTGATCCTGGTCTGACGGGCGACGACATAGATCAGGGGAATCAGGAGGACAAATCCGACCTCGAAGAAAACTGGAATACCTGCAATGAAGCCGACCAGCATCATTGCCCAAGAGGCATTCTTCTCACCCAGCACCCTCAAGAGTGTGGTCGCAATACGTTTGGCGCCGCCAGACTCCTCAAGCAGCTTGCCGAGAATGCTGCCTAAACCGATGATGCCGGCAAGAAAACCTAGCGTGCTGCCCATGCCTTTCTCAAAAGCCGAGACGATTGCCGTTGGGGCCATTCCTGTCCCGATCCCCACTAGCAGGCTTGCTGCGATGAGGGAGAGGAACGGATGGACACGGAATTTACCGATCAGGACTACGATCAGCAGGATTGACGCTCCCAGGGTCGGTAGGGAATACGTAGGGGTCATGTTTGGATCTGCTCCATCGCAGTTCACATCCTTGCGAGTTATTGTTAGTTGTTTGCGATGGATTAGATTTCAGGGCTATAGCTGGTACAAACGATGATTCCTCAGGCTGTAGATGACGCTCCGTCACTTATCGTTTTTACACATCACCTCCTAAGAAGAGGCATGACAGTGCATAGGCGTAATCGGATCTCTGCATCGCGATTGCTGCGCTCGTATTTTTTGGTAGGTTGCATCAGGAGCGGGGTGGGTGTAGACGCCGACGCACATACCGATGTCGTCCGGCAGCCAATGCTTGGGCCGAAGGCCACGGCTCGAACCTGTGGGTACGATCCGCTCAGACGCGTTGTTTGGGATGTCGGGGCCGCGGCCCGACGAAGAAACCGCGGCGGCCGATCACTCAGGCGGCGGGGAGCAGGCCTTTCTGTTTGGCGACATGAGTCGCCATTGCGTCCATCAAGTCCGGGGACAGGCAGTCATAGGGCTCCAGGCCGATCGAGCGCAGGCGTTCACGGATGGCCTTCATTTGCGCTGGCGGTGTGCCGGTTTCGATGATGGAGGACACGAACGCTGCGAAGCTCGGCGCAGCCCATCCGCTCTGGGGAGAGAGCTCGGTGTGGACGAAGTCCAGACCATAAAACGCATGGTCCTTGTTCTCGATGCGCCCGAAGAGATGGGCGTGGCACTGCTTGCAGGCGTGCCGCTGAATGGTGGCGTTTTCGTCGACGATTGACAGTTTTTCACCGTGGGCAATGACGCTGACCTTATCCCGAGGTACTACGGCAATGACGGCGAATATTGCATTTTGAGGTTTCCAGCATTTGCTGCAGCCACACGCGTGGTTATGCAGGGTTTGTGCGTCGATCTTGATCTCGACCTTGTCGGTCGCACACAGGCACTGCAGGGTGCCACCTGTGAAATTCGCGGCGGCGGGTTGGATACCATTGTCCAGTGCAGGGTGAAGTTTCAAGGTGCTCACGTTGGCTTCTCCGTTTCGTTAACCCGCGATCTTTAGTGCAAGCTCAGCGACGTGTTTACCCTGGAAACGCGCAATATCCAGTTCATTTTGTGACGGTTGCCGTTTACCGTCAGTGCCTGCCAGGGTGGTCGCGCCATAGGGCGTGCCGCCGGTAATCTCGCTCATGTTGGTCAGCCCTGCGCAGGTGTAAGGCACACCCACGATGACCATCCCCTGATGCAGGAGTGTGCTGTGAAACGATGTAATAGTGGTTTCCTGGCCACCGTGCTGGGTGCCGGTCGATGCAAAGACACTGCCGATTTTTCCGACCAGCGCGCCGCTCATCCACAGTCCGCCGGTCTGATCGAGAAATGTGCGCATCTGTCCCGCCATATTGCCGAAGCGCGTCGGTGTGCCAAAGATGATTGCATCGTAATTGCCCAACTCGTCAGGTGTCGCCACCGGTGCCTTCTGGTCAAGTTTGACGCCAATGGCTGCTGCCTGTTCGGCCGGAATGGTTTCAGCGACACGCTTGAGCGTTACGTCGGTGCCGGGTACAGATCGCGCGCCTTCGGCTACTGCGCCAGCCATCGTTTCGAGGTGACCGTACATTGAGTAATAGAGAACCAGTACCTTCGCCATGATTTTTCTCCTGGATTAAGCTCCATTCGATGGATTAAGAAAATCTTGGGTACACCACTGCCAACGAACAGCAGCGGCAGGCGTAGCACGTGGTCACGAACAAAACTGCGGCTCACACCCACCCGACTGCAGGGACTTTGACGGCATGCGGATTAACACTAGCAGTTCCGTATGCTGCCTGCTGGGCAGGCAGAGAGCTTTTATTGCCCCGCCGCGTCGAGATAGAGGGGAAGGGCGCGCAGCAAATCCCGCATTGCGCTCAAGCTTACTGCGTCGGCACCTAAAGGCAGCAGGTGAACATCAGCTGTACTGATTGGCCGAACCAGCAGGTAGGTATTGCATCCATTCAGTCCAGTCTGGCTTTGCGCGAGGTTAAGACCAGTAGCCGTATTGCGATACCCAAATCGATCAAGGACTGAACGGGCAAATGGCGTCAGGTGAGCACTCATGGGCCGAGGTAGCGCCGGCAGACGTGCCGGACGTGTGTTCCATGCCAAGGTTTTAGCCGCACCCTGATGCCGCAGTGACGAGTGCATTTCTGTTGAACGGGTCGATACGCGTGCTCATTACAGCGGCTTGCCAGGGGCGCCAGGCGTTACACCTGGCTTCTGCCAGGCATGTCGATGCCGTGCTGATGCACCCGCCGATACAGGGTTGCCCGGGAGATACCCAAAGACTTGGCGGCGGCGGTGGGTTTCCAGCGGTGACGTACCAAGGCATCGAGCAGTGCCTGGCGCTCCGGGCTCGCGCAGCAATCAATGGTGTCGCCAGAGCTTGGGCCATCAAGTCGGTGAGCTTGCAGTTGCTCGGGCAAATGGCTGACCTGAATCAGGTTTGAATCGCACACCGCACAGGCATAACGCAGCACGTGCCGTAACTGGCGAACATTACCTGGCCAGCGGTAGCCAAGCAGGCATTCCAGAGCTGCACCTCCGAGGTGCATAGGTTCTGCGCAAAGCGTCGATTCCTCATCGAGAATCCGGTTGATCAGCGCCAGCCGGTCACTGCGTTCGCGCAGCGGCGGCAACTGGAAGCGCGCTCCATTCAAACGAAAGTAGAGGTCTTCGCGAAACTCGCCCGCGGCGACCAGTCCTTCCAGATCGCGGTGGCTGGCGCAGACGACCTGAAGATCGATCGCTTTGCGCCGTGAGGCGCCCAGAGGCGCCACTTCACCCTCGGCCAGAACCCGCAGCAGCCGAGTTTGCAAGGGCAGGGGCATGTCACCGATTTCATCGAGAAACAGAGTGCCGCCATCGGCCTGTTCCAGCAGACCTTGCATGCCCTTGCTCGAGGCACCCGTGAAGGCGCCAGCGACATAGCCAAATAATTCGCTTTCGATCAGGTTCTCGGGGATCGCCGCGCAGTTTACCGCGACGAACGGCCGCTCGCGGCGCTGGCTGGCTTGGTGCAGCTGACGGGCGAAGACTTCCTTGCCGGAGCCGGTCTCGCCCTGGATCAGCACCGGCAGGTTGCGGTCTTTAACCCGCACTGCAAGGCGCAGGCTTTCTTCCAGTCGCGGGTCGAGTTCGGCGGGTGTCAGTGCCAGTCGCGAAGCGTTGCGCTTCACCTGCCGTGGCACGCTGAGGCGACCATGCAATTGCGTGTGGCCACCCTGGCTGTGCAACAGACATAGCGACTCGTCACTGATCCGATGCAGCAACTGCTGATCAAACACTTGGCCAATATGTTCCGGCAGTTGACCAAAACTGTGCAACAACCATTGCCGCGCAGCCGGGTTCAGCGCCTGCAAGCAGCCGTCGTTGTCCCAGGCGAGCAAGTAATCGGGTTGGCTGTCGACATAGCCCGGGCTGCTGTGGGCTCGCAGCACCCAGTAACCCTGGGCGCTGCTCATGAAAAATGCCTGTTCGATTTCACGCGCGCTCTGCACCACCATCTGCCGGATCAGGTGTTGGGAGCGGCGGTCATCGGGTGAGCGCACCGCCGAAACGTCGAGCACCCCGAGCAGTTCGCCCTTGGGGTCGAAGACCGGCGCCGCTGAGCAGGTGAGACCGATAAACGCGGCGCGAAAATGATCGCGTTTGTGAACAGTGACCGGCGTTCGCGCGGTCAGTACCGCCGCCACGCCACACGTACCTTCCTCACCTTCCGACCAGCAAGTGCCCAGATAAAGACCGGCCTTGCGGCAGTCGTTGCGGATGGAGGTTTCGACGCGGTAGTCGATGGTCTGGCCCTGAGCGTCTGTGAGCAGGACGCAGTAGTCGGCATCGCGGACCCGACCGTGGAGGCGGGCGACTTCTTCACTGGCGATGCGCAAGAATAACTCGGAGCGCTCGCGGCATTCCTGCAGCACGTTCTGTGAGAGGATCCGCGGTCCTTGTAGCGAACCGGGGTCCAGGTGGTGTTGCTCCATGGAGCGGCGCCAGGAGTCGAGAATCAAGTCCGACACAGGCAGCTGCGGCAGGTGCCCGGCATTCTTCAAAACACGGCTGACGCAATCCACATGCGCCTTTGAGTGTGCGGAAAGCATTAAGGCCTCCGGGTCCATTTTCTTTTAGTTGTGTGGCTATTAAGCGCCGTTCATTGACCGCAGACAAGCGTCGGGTCAACCGGGGCTGGCGGTGAGACGCGATGTCTCACGGTCTCGCCGCCACCTCGTGCAGCCTGACATCACGCGTTTCATTCGGGCTTGATTCCGGCCACCCTCGAGGTCCCATCGGACCGCTCTACGACGGGGTTATGCAGGTGTTTTTGCGGATCTGGCACTGGCCTTGCTCTAGCTCTGGCAACCAGCCTGACTGGCAACCCAATAATAAAAAGAGGTGCCCGATGTCCTGCCGAAATCCTTTCCCTGTTCTGCCCGTGGTGGCGTCATGAGTCGTGCGCCGCTGACCGTAGGGATCATTGCCAATCCGGCATCCGGCCGGGACGTGCGACGCCTGACCGCCAACGCCGGGTTGTTTTGCAGCACCGACAAGGTCTCGGTGATCCAGCGCTTGCTGGCAGCCTTTGGCGCCACGGGTGTCGAACGGGTGCTGATGCCTACAGATATGACCGGCATCGCCGCCGCCGTGCTGAAAAACAGCCACGGCCGCCAGGCTCGCAGCAGTCACTGGCCAGCCCTTGAGTTCCTCGACCTGACCCTGCGCCAAAGTGTCGAGGATACCCGTCACGCGGCCCGCTGGATGGTCGAACGCGGCGTTGCGCTGATCGCCGTGCTGGGCGGCGACGGTACTCACAAGGCGGTGGCCGCTGAAGTCGGCGACATTCCGCTGCTGACGCTGTCCACCGGCACCAACAACGCCTTTCCGGAACTGCGTGAAGCCACCAGCGCCGGGTTGGCCGGCGGGCTGTTTGTCAGTGGGCGGATCCCGCTCGAGATCGCTTTGCGCCGCAATAAACGCTTGTTGGTGCGCGAGCCGAGTCGTGGCCTGTGCGAGATGGCCCTGGTGGACGTGGCGGTGTCCTCGTTGCCCTTCGTCGGCGCACGGGCCATCAGTCGCGGGGGCGATCTGGCCGAGGTGTTTGTGACCTTCGCCGAACCTCAGTCCATTGGCATCTCGGCCCTTTGCGGCTTGTGGTTTCCCGTATCGCGTCAGGCTCCGGGTGGGGGCTGGATGCGCCTCGATGCGCAATCTCCGAAAGCGCTGCTGGTGCCTCTGGCTCCCGGCCTGCTGCAAGGTTGCGGCGTACTCGCTGCGGGAAGCCTTGAACCCGGTGTCGCCCATCGTCTGTGCCTGGCCAGCGGAACCCTCGCTCTGGATGGCGAGCGGGAGATCGAATTCAACGCCAATGACCGGCCCACCGTCACCCTCGATTCCAGCGGTCCGCTAAGCATCGATGTCAATGCGGTCCTGGACTATGCAGCGCAACAGCGACTTCTGGCCATCGGCCGTGAACACCCGCAGCACCCTCTGAACCTCTCGTCTCAAGACACCCTGGAGAATAAAAATGTCGACACAGCTAACCGCTGATCAATTGCTGCATGCCTATCAGGTGATGCGCACCATCCGCGTCTTTGAAGAGCGCCTGCACGTGGAATTCGCCACCGGTGAGATTCCCGGTTTTGTCCATCTGTATGCCGGCGAAGAGGCCTCGGCCGCCGGGGTCATGGCCCATTTGAGGGATGACGATTGCATTGCCTCCAACCACCGTGGTCATGGCCACTGCATTGCCAAAGGCGTCGATGTGTACGGGATGATGGCCGAGATCTACGGCAAGAAAACCGGGGTTTGCCAAGGCAAAGGTGGCTCCATGCACATCGCCGATTTCGAGAAGGGCATGCTCGGTGCCAATGGCATTGTGGGGGCCGGTGCGCCGCTGGTCGTGGGCGCGGCCCTGGCCGCCAAACTCAAGGGAACCGACAGTGTTGCGGTGGTGTTCTTTGGTGACGGCGGCTCCAACGAAGGGGCGGTATTCGAAGCGATGAACATGGCCTCGGTGTGGAATCTGCCGTGCCTGTTCATTGCCGAGAACAACGGTTACGCAGAAGCCACGGCCTCCAACTGGTCGGTGGCCTGCGATCACATTGCCGACCGCGCTGCCGGTTTCGGTATGCCCGGGGTCACGGTGGACGGCTTCGACTTCTTCGCCGTTCACGAAGCCGCCGGTGCCGCAGTGGAGCGGGCCAGGGCCGGGGAGGGGCCGTCGCTGATCGAGGTCAAGCTGACGCGCTATTACGGTCACTTTGAAGGCGACGCCCAGACCTATCGGGCGCCGGACGAGGTCAAGCATTTTCGCGAGCACAACGACTGCTTGATGCAGTTCCGTGAACGCATCATCCGCGCCGGGCGGGCGCAGGCCAGCCAGTTGGACCAGATCGACAGCGAGGTGGACCTGCTGATTGAGAACGCCGTGCTCAAGGCCAAGTCTGCCCCCAAGCCGAGCGCGGCCGATCTGCTCTCCGACGTCTACGTTTCCTATCCCTGAACGCCCCCTATAACAAGAATCGAGACCTTCATCATGGCGAGAAAAATCAGTTATCAGCAGGCAATCACCGAAGCTCTGGCTCAGGAAATGCGCCGCGATCCCAGCGTGTTCATTATGGGTGAGGACGTCGCCGGCGGTGCCGGTGCCCCCGGTGAAAACGACGCCTGGGGCGGGGTGCTGGGCGTGACCAAGGGCCTCTATCACCAGTTCCCTGGACGAGTGCTGGACACGCCATTGTCGGAGTTGGGCTATGTCGGTGCTGCGGTGGGCGCCGCGACCTGTGGCGTGCGCCCGGTATGTGAATTGATGTTCGTCGACTTCGCCGGTTGCTGCCTGGACCAGATCCTCAATCAGGCGGCCAAGTTTCGCTACATGTTCGGCGGCAAGGCCTCCACGCCACTGGTGATCCGCACGATGGTCGGCGCCGGGTTGCGGGCCGCTGCCCAGCACTCGCAAATGCTGACCTCGTTGTGGACCCACATTCCGGGGCTGAAAGTGGTCTGCCCGTCGTCACCTTATGACGCCAAGGGTTTGCTTATCCAGGCGATCCGCGACAACGACCCGGTGATCTTTTGTGAACACAAAATGCTCTACAGCATGCAGGGTGAAGTACCGGAAGAGCTCTATACCATTCCCTTCGGCGAAGCCAACTTCCTGCGTGATGGCAAGGATGTGACGCTGGTCTCCTATGGCCGCACGGTCAACACCGCGATGGACGCCGCGCGCAATTTGGCCGCGCGCGGTATCGACTGCGAGGTGATCGACCTGCGCACCACCAGCCCGCTGGACGAAGACAGTATTTTGGAAAGTGTGGAGAAGACCGGACGCCTGGTAGTCATCGACGAAGCCAACCCGCGTTGCTCCATGGCTACTGATATTTCAGCTTTGGTGGCGCAAAAAGCATTCGCCTCGCTCAAGGCGCCGATCGAGATGGTGACCGCGCCGCACACGCCGGTGCCGTTCTCCGATGCCCTGGAAGACCTCTACATTCCCGACGCGGCGAAGATCGAGAGCGCCGTGCTCAAACTGATCGAGTGGAGCAAGCGTTCATGAGCCAGATCCATACCTTGACCATGCCCAAGTGGGGCCTGTCCATGACCGAGGGCCGGGTCGATGCCTGGCTCAAGGAGGAAGGCCAGGTCATCGCCAAGGGTGACGAAGTGCTGGATGTCGAAACCGACAAAATCTCCAGCAGTGTCGAGGCGCCTTTTTCCGGGGTGCTTCGTCGGCAGATCGCCCGCCAGGATGAAACCCTCGCGGTGGGTGCGTTGCTCGGCATCGTGGTCGACGGCGAGGCCAGCGAGGTCGAGATCGATGCAGTCGTCGAGCAGTTTCAGGCCACGTTCGTGCCCGGGGACGGCGCCGAGGAGGACCGCGGGCCGAAGCCGCAAAAGGTCGAGCTGGACGGGCGGTTGATCCGTTACTTCGAGCGCGGCGAAGGCGGGGTCCCGTTGGTGCTGGTGCACGGCTTTGGCGGTGACCTGAATAACTGGATGTTCAATCATGAAGCATTGGCCGCCGGGCGCCGGGTGGTTGCCCTGGACCTGCCGGGCCATGGCGAGTCTACCAAGCAGCTTGAGCGCGGAGACCTGGATGAGCTGAGCGGCGTAGTGCTGGCACTGCTTGATCACCTGGACATTCCCGCCGCGCATCTGGTGGGGCATTCCATGGGCGGAGCGGTGTCGCTGAACATTGCGCGTCTGGAACCGCAGCGGGTACGGTCCTTGATCTTGATCGGCAGCGCTGGTCTGGGGGAGGGCATCAACGGCGATTACCTGGAAGGTTTTGTCGAGGCTGCCAACCGCAATGCCCTCAAGCCACAGTTGGTGAAACTGTTCTCCAATCCCGATCTGGTCAACCGGCAGATGCTCGAAGACATGCTTAAGTACAAGCGTCTGGAAGGAGTGGGCGCGGCCTTGCGCCTGCTGGTATCAGGCTTGTTCAAAGAAGGATCGCAACAGCTCGATCTGCGCGGCGTGGTGCAGGACGGCCAGCAGCCAGTGTTGCTGATCTGGGGCAGTGACGACGCGATTATTCCGGCGAACCATAGTGCCGGGCTGAAGGCCCAGGTCGAGGTCCTGCCAGGTCAGGCGCACATGGTGCAGATGGAAGCGGCCGAGCACGTCAACCGATTGATTCTGGACTTTGTGCAGCAGCACTGACACCCCACCTGGCAGCCACTCGTGGGGTGCCAGGACAAACTATTTCAAGGAGATTTCGCTATGAGCATTTCAATCAATCCGCAACGCAGTATGCGTGCCGCTGTCTGGCACGGCCGCCACGATATCCGTGTCGAAGACGTTCCGCTGCCAATAGCGCCACCTGCCGGCTGGGTGCAGATCCGCGTGCTGTGGTGCGGCATTTGTGGGTCCGATCTGCATGAGTACGTGGCTGGGCCGGTGTTCATACCGGTTGACGCGCCGCACCCACTGACCGGGATCAAGGGCCAGTGCATTCTCGGTCATGAGTTTTGTGGCGAAATCGTCGAGCTCGGTGCCGGTGTTCAGGGTTTCAGCGTCGGCGAATCGGTGGCGGCCGATGCCTGCCAACATTGCGGCAGCTGCTACTACTGCACCCACGGGCTGTACAACATCTGCGAGAACCTGGCGTTCACCGGGCTGATGAATAATGGTGCCTTCGCTGAACTGGTCAACGTGCCGGCCAACCTGTTGTACAAGTTACCGGCGAACTTTCCTGCTGAAGCCGGGGCACTGATCGAGCCGCTGGCGGTGGGCATGCACGCGGTGAAAAAAGCCGGGAACCTGCTCGGGCAGAACGTTGTAGTAGTGGGTGCAGGCACCATAGGCTTATGCACCATCATGTGCGCCAAGGCTGCCGGTGCGGCTCAGGTGATCACTCTGGAAATGTCTGGAGCGCGCAAGGCCAAGGCCCTGGAAGTAGGGGCGAGCCATGTGCTCGATCCCAATGAATGCGATGTCTTGGCTGAGGTACGGCGCCTGACGGGTGGGCTCGGGGCAGATGTCAGCTTCGAATGCATCGGTAACAAACACACCGCCAAGCTCGCGATCGATCTGATCCGCAAGGCCGGCAAATGCGTACTGGTGGGGATCTTTGAGGAGCCCAGCGAGTTCAACTTTTTCGAGTTGGTGGCTACCGAAAAACAGGTGTTGGGTGCGCTGGCCTATAACGGTGAGTTTGCGGACGTGATCGCTTTTATCGCTGATGGTCGGCTGGACATCACTCCGCTGGTGACTGGGCGCATTCAGTTGGAGCAGATCGTGGGGCAGGGCTTCGAGGAGTTGGTCAACAACAAGGAGCACAATGTCAAAATCATCGTGTCGCCCGCTCGAGTCTGAAGCGGCTGAGGCCGATGGTCATAAGCAGCTGTAACCCCGGTTTTTGAGGCCCGTTAGCCAGAAACCGGGTTAGAGTGTTCATCAATATCTGTTCATAAGGGCCCTCCACTCGATTCGCGTAGTCGCGCCAAGCGATTACAGCGAACGAATCGGGCAAAAAAAACGTATATCAATCGTTATGTGAAGAATGAATCGTTCGCTGTTTGTTTCTCTAGATGGGCCCAAGGGAACCGGTAAAACCACACTGTTGGAAGCCGTCACGAAAGTACTGAGGGCAGACAACAAAAAGGTTATCCGACTTTGCGAGAAAAAAAGCGATCCCTATAGGGGGGAAATAATGACCCTCGTTAACGAACTCGTCAGAAATCCCACCCGGGATTTGGAGTTGAGGGTTTGTGAGCGCTTTGCTGATAGCCGTACCTGGATTTCCCAGCACGTATTGGCTAAACAGCCACCAGACAGCATCATCCTGATCGATCGCTGGTACCCGTCTGATGCCGCGTTTCGCCGGATAATTCCGTTCGCAGAGATTCTACAGTTGAACATTGATCGAAACGTGCGAGTGCCAGACCTGCATGTCGGGGTTGTCACCGCCCCTGATATTTCATGGGCGAGGGCAGCGGCCCGATCGCGTGGGCTGAGCAGTACGGTGATCCATAAGCTGGAAGAACATGTCGCTTGTACCAAGGCGTTCGAGCGAGCGATTGCAGATCACGGCTGGGCTTTATGCCGTAATGAAGGAATGATCGAAGACGCAACGATGCAGGTGATTTCTGAGATCTATAGAGTCCTTTGATGCCCCGCAGACGAAGTTCGCTGCACCGGCCTTGATGCGGTTGAGATAGCCGTTGCGCGGAGATGAGTTGGCTCCCTTTGTCCGGTAGTATCACGGGCCGCACATTGGAAAGATGGACTTCGCTGTAAACAATATGATTGCCAACCTCATCGAAAGCCGACTGGACTCGCCTGAGATGGCGCGCGATTCGCTACACGCAGCGCTCCAGTTCGGCGATGAATTCGAGCAAGCCTGCCTGGGCAGCCCGTTGAACGGGAAGGCCATTCGCGAGAAATTGATTCCATTCCGGTACGGTATTGAGTCTGGCCACGATTACGAACTGAGACGGCTGGCAAAGCTTCTGAAGGCAGATGCTACATTTACGCTGGCAAACATGTACCTGTCGGGAAGCGATAATCAGGATATCTGCAGGGCCGCGGAGGCTACCCCGGGCTGCAATCTGGACTTACAACTTCGTGGCGAACTCTTCAGCGAAGACATCGGGTTGTAATCCATCGAAGTGAGGTAGCAACGTTGTGTTCAAAGCGGCCTCACTGGACGCGCCCAATCTCCTCGCCACGTCGTGATTGAGTCGCCAGCACGCCAACAAATTGCAGGCCTCATCGCATTAATGGCAACTCTACATCGCGCCAGCAACAGCTCATCATTCCCGCTCAGTCCAGATCCCAGCTCCTCCAGAACGCGCCGTAACAGCAATATCAGACTGCTTTACATCCCGTAGGGGCCGAAGTTTTGGCGTGCCGCGTTGCTGCCCCGATTCGTCTCGTCATGAACCCATCCGGCTTCAAGGGCAATGGCTCACTCGGGTGGGCTACATGACGGCTCAAGAAGCGCACCGAGACATCAGCCATAACCTGATGGGATTCTGCCCCATCAATTCAACGGTGGGCTGGCGCCAGCTCAGGCCGAGTAAAAACTTAACGTCGTGTCCGGGATTAGTTGACCACTACACTTAGAGCCTTTTTTCGTCAGCGGCTGCTGCGGGCTTCGAAAATTTTTCAACGGCTTCGACGATCCGCTGGAGGTGTGTTCGGATGCTCCCGAATGGGATTGGGGGTTTTTCTGCCAGCTAGCCGATGTAAATCAGCGATGGCCAAGCCTTGTTGCGAATCAACCTACGAACCTGATCCAGCTGTTCAGGCATTTGGATGAGGATGACATTGCTGATGTGGTGTTGCCCGAGCTACCCCACCATGCGCTTCTTGATGCCAGACTACTCGCGGGGCTTTACAAACTCTTAGCTGAGAGACTGTAAGCGGAGCCAAGCGTCTAACTTTTCCAGCGTGCTCAAAACGCAAAGCATAGGCCTCCCATTGGCTAGGATGTCGAGCGAACGTTGCCTGTTAATTTCTGCAGGGAACCCTCGTTGATCTCAACATTGCAGTGCTGGGACTCGCTTAGGGCCCACCTCACGACCATGTCCGCTGCGGCCCTGTAGTGATCTGCCATGAACAAAGTCCGACCCAACAAACGTCAGCCACGCCGAGCCAACTGGTCAGTGATATCGAAGATCCCCACGTCACCAAAAAATTGCGTGGTGTCCGGGTGATGTACATCGGCTAACGATACCTTGGCCAAACCTGATTCTTGATCAAAATACGACAGAAAATGCCAACCATCTGTAGTGCTTTCGGTGGCTGGAAAATTGATCGCGGCTTTCCCCGAATTAACTAATCCTTTATAGCGATGCCCTGGTAACCAATGGACAATCAACTGGCTGGGCTCCTGATACGTCGAGGGCTTCGATCAGATGCCGGGCAGCCTTGCGACCGATCTCGTAATACGGCAGTTGTACCGTTGTCAGCGGTGGGATGAACAGTTCAGCGATACCGATCATATTGTCATAGCCGAGCACGGCGACATCATTGGGGATTTTCAGCCCGCGGCCCAACAACACCTGATAGGCACAAAAAGCAATACGGTCGTTGCCACAGATCAGAATGTCGAATTGGGGACGACTATCAATGATGTGCCGGTCGATGATGGCTGCGGTTTCACCATAGGCGTCATGATCGGATAGGTCATATTGCAGGAGTGCGTCAGGCAACAGCCCGAACTCCTGACAGGCACGCTGTATGCCTCTTTGTCGCAGACCCCAGGCCACGCTCTGTTTTGGAAGATTGATAAACAGAGGGCGCCGATAGCCTTGACTCAATGCGTGATGTACGGCTCGATACTGCCCCATTTCGTCGTCGGGCACATAACTGACTAGGCGACTGTCATCCGTCAGGCAATTGGCAAGTACCAGCGGGTTGCTCTTCAATCGCTCGGGAATGCACACCTTGCGCAACCCCATGGCGCTGAAGATCAACCCGTCGGGACGGTGCGATAACATCAGGTCGATGTTCTGGTCGGTGGGCGGGTTGCTTAACAGGTTGAGGATAAATACATTCCAGCCTGCTTGCTGCGCGGTCTGTTCGATGGACAGCAGCAGCTCGACGGCGAACGGTGTTGTCGCGGTGTCCAACGCGAACACGCCGATGGTTCGAGTCTGGAGGTTGTCGCCGCGAATCCTTCGCGCCGATAGGCTCGGCACGAATTGCAATTCGTCAATGGCGCGACGCACCCGTTGATAGGTTTCGGGGCTCAATTTTTCCGGATTGTTGAGCGCTCGAGAAACCGTCATCAGGGACACGCCGGCTAGCTGTGCAACGTCTTTCACTGAAGTCATGCGAGGCGAAACCGGTCAGGTTGAGGCAGAATCATGACACATGGCCTGCGCTTCTCGCGACTCGAATGATGCTGCTCATAGCCATCCCGAGGCGAGTGGCCACGCCCTTGGAATGGAGACACGCCCGCCACTCCCGCTTGCAAGGAGCTTCACGCCCAGACTGCCGGGCTGCGGATAGAGGCGACTGCTGAGGCTGAAGCGCCCGTTTTCGTCGAACACCTCGATGGACGAGCGATCGAGGAACACGCGCAGTTCGAGTCGCTCTTGTGTCGGGTCTATCGACACGCTGCGCTGACCAGGGGCTTGCGCACCCGAGCGGCTACGGTCAAGCACCAGACGCTGTAGCGACGCATCGTAGTAGAGCAGGGTTTCTTCATGGCCATCGTCGCTGCAGCGCAAGGCGATTCCCAGGTGGCCGTCGGTGCAGCCGAGCAAATCCAGATCCACATGGATTTCGAGCATGTCGCCTTTCACTTCCGGCACCCACCGGGTTCCCGACTCATCCCACCAGGGCGTGCCCGGCAATGGCGCCTTGCGTAGAGCGGTGAGCTCCCGTGCCGGATACACGCAAAGGCGATCTGCGCGCAGTTCAAGTTCGCGCGGCAAACCGAGCATGCCGCACCAGTGATGGGCCTTGCTCGGCATCGGGCTTTCCCACATGTCGAGCCACGCCCACAAAAGTCGCCGACCATCGGCGGCCAGTAGCGTTTGCGCTGCATAGAAATCGTGGCCGTTATCCAGCTCGATAAAAGGCCCGCCAGTGAAGTGCCATTCGC
Organism: Pseudomonas sp. 05N36; assembly: GCF_056397385.1. Classification (NCBI taxonomy): domain Bacteria; kingdom Pseudomonadati; phylum Pseudomonadota; class Gammaproteobacteria; order Pseudomonadales; family Pseudomonadaceae; genus Pseudomonas; species Pseudomonas sp. 05N36. The sequence continues at coordinate 34,228 of NZ_JBFTNH010000026.1, forward strand.
TATCGAGTCGGCCCACTCGATAACCAGTCTGGTACTTGTTGAGCCGTTCGTAACCTTGGGGTTGCATGCCTTGGGGGGAGTACAGCAGTACATCGCGTCCGTTCAGTCGAAACAGATCCGGGCATTCCCACATATAGCCATCGCCCTCGCTGCCGCTGGACACGTAGTCAAGGAACTCCCAGACGTGCAGATCCCTGGAACGGTACAACGGGAGCAGCGGAATATCGCCCAGACGTGCGCCGGCAATCAGGTACCAACAGTCATCCTCCTGCCATACCTTGGGGTCACGAAAGTGCATGATCGTGTCTTGCGGCGCAGTCTCGATGACTGCGCCATGCTTGACGAAGAGGATGCCGTCGATACTGGTGGCCAGGCACTGGACTTGACGGATAGAGCGTTCGTCACCCACTTCCCCAAGCCAGGTGTGCCCGGTGTAGATCAGTGCCAGGGTATCTCCACACACCACCGCGCTACCGGAAAAACAACCGTCACGGTCGAAGTCATCGCCGGGTGCCAGGGCAATGGGCAGGTGCTGCCAATGAACCAGATCGGCACTCTTGGCGTGCCCCCAATACATAGGGCCCCATTTCGCTTCGAAGGGGTAATGTTGATAGAAAACGTGATATTCGCCACGAAAGTACACTACCCCGTTAGGGTCGTTCATCCAGCCTGCCGGTGGAGCAATATGATAGCCAGGTCGATAATCGTGGATGACGCGAGACACGCCGTCACTCAGTGCACGCTGCGCAAGGTCAAGGGAAGAAGACATTGGGTCGCTCATGGTATTCAAAGACAAGGTCATAGGGCGCGTGCTCGGACTGAGCGCAGAGGGACGTCATTCGGCAGGTTTTCAATGGCTTGTGGGTGGCGCTTCAAGGCCGTGCCGTCGGCGTCGAACAGGTGCAGGTTGTCGATGTCCAGTTGCAGTTCGACCCGATCGCCTGCCTGCCATCCGGCGTTGACCTCACATCGACAAATCAGTGGCTCGTCCTGACCTGTTTCGAGGTGCACATACGTTTCGCTGCCCAGGTATTCGACCCCAGTCACGACGATGCCGACGGCTTCTTCCGCCGCTTTGAGCGATACGTGCTCCGGGCGAATCCCCAGGCTCAGCAGCGTGCCCGCCGCCAGATTCGAGCTGTCGAAGGGCAGGGATGTCATACCCAAAACGAGGCTGTCGACAAGACTGGTTTCGCCTGGCGCCTGCAAGCGCGCCAACAGGAAGTTCATTCTGGGCGAGCCCAGAAAGCCGGCAACAAAGCGGCTGGCCGGACGTTCATAGAGTTCGCGCGGTGAACCGACCTGCTCTACGCGACCGCCATTGAGCACGACAATTTTGTCGGCCAGGGTCATCGCTTCCACCTGATCGTGGGTGACGTAGATCATGGTCGAGCCCAGTCGAGCATGCAGACGGGCGATTTCGTTGCGCATCTGCACTCGCAAGGATGCATCCAGGTTGGAGAGCGGCTCATCGAACAACAAAATGTCCGGTTCCCGCGCCATGGCTCTGCCCATGGCCACACGCTGACGCTGGCCTCCAGACAGTTCCTTTGGCTTGCGTTGCAGCAGTTTGTCCAATTGCAGGATCTGCGCAGTTTTCAGCACCCGCTCGCGCAAGCTGCTCTTTTCAGTCTTGGCCAGTTTGAGACCAAAGCTGATGTTGTCGTAGACGCTCATGTGCGGGTACAGCGCATAAGACTGAAACACCATGCCGACGCCACGCTCGCGCGGTTCCATGTCGTTGACCCGTCGCCCGTCGATCAGCAGGTCGCCGGCGCAGATCGAATCCAGTCCGGCGATCAGTCGCAGCAGGGTCGACTTTCCGCAGCCCGAAGGGCCAACGAACACTACGAATTCACCCGCAGCGATCTCCAGGCTGACGTCGCGAAGAATCCGTACGCCGCCCAATTGTTTGTTCACGTTGTCTAGCTTCAATTTGATCATGATGCTGTTCCTTGTATTTGTTGGGCATCAACCCTTTAACGCGCCGGCAGTGAGACCGGAAACGATTCGGCGCTGGAAGATCAGCACCAGAATCACCAGTGGGACGGTGACCAGTACCGATGCGGCCATCAACAGCCCCCAAGGCAGCTCATGGGGACTCCCGCCGGAAATCAAGGCGATGGCGACCGGTACCGTGCGTTGCGTGTCTGTGAGGGTGAAGGTCAGGGCAAACAGGAACTCGTTCCACGCTGCGATAAAGGCCAATAAGCCAGTGGTGACCAGTGCGGGCCAGAGCAGCGGCAACAGCACACGAGTAAGCGTGACCCATGGGGACGCACCATCCATGATTGCCGCTTCTTCCAGTTCATGGGGCAGTTGCCCCATGAACGTGGTCAGCACCCACACGGTGAAGGGCAGGGTGAAAATCGTGTAGCTCAGGATCAACGCCCAGGACGTGTTGTACAGACCCAGGGCGCGGATCACTTCGAACAGCCCCGACAGTACAGCGACCTGGGGAAACATCGAGACGCCAAGAACCATCATCAATACCGTGCCACGCCCACGGAACTTCACCCTGCCCAAGGCATAGGCGGCGGTCAGGCTGAGGAACAGCGCCAGCGTCACCACGCAAAGCGCAACCACCAGCGAGTTACCGATAGCCCGCAGGAATGAGGATTGGTGGAGTACCGCCGCGTAATTGGAGAAGTCGGGGCTATTGATCCAATAACTCACCTCGAACAAGGCGCTGGACGGCTTCAGCGAAGTCACGATGGCGTAGTAGAAAGGGAAGACCGCATACAGCAGCAAAATCCCGATCAGACACCAGAACCCGAGGCGCAACAGCGCTTTTTTGAGTAGACGCTGGCTCATGAGCGAACCTCCAGTTGGCGACGTCCGAGGTAGAGATAAAGCATGGCGATCACCGCAACGACCAGAAACAGCAGAGTCGAGGCCGCGCTGCCATAGCCGACATCCTGGAACTCCACCAGGTGCTGGCGGGCATAGACCGACATACTCATGGTGCTCGAAGAGTTCGAGGTCAGCACATAGATGACGTCGAATACCCGCAGGGAATCGAGGATGCGAAAGATCGCCGCCACCAGCAATGCAGGCATCAACAGTGGAAGCGTGACACGCCAGAACACTTTCAGCGGATGAATTCCATCGACCCTGGCGGCTTCGTAGCAATCGCTCGGCAACATCTGCAAGGCAGCCAGCATCAGCAGCGTGACAAAAGGTACGGTCTTCCAGACGTCGACGATGATGACCGCCCACATCGACAGATCCGCATCTGCCGTCCAGGCCAGGGGCGCGTCAATCAGGCCGAGGCTCAGCATCAGGTGATTGATGATGCCGAACTGGTCGTTAAGCATCCATGACCAGATCTTCGCTGAGACAATGGTAGGAATCGCCCAGGGAATCAGAATCAACGCACGCACCAGGGAACGGCCGGTGAACTTGATGTTCAGCAGCAACGCCACCAGCAGCCCCAGGACGACTTCCAGTCCCACCGACACCACGGTGAAATGCAACGTGTTGCGCACAGCGTTCCACCATTGTGGATCGACCAGGATGCCCGACCAGGTGGAACCGTCGTGGAACAGATAATTGCTCAAGCCTACGAAGGAGCCGCCACTGGTGTCCGCCAGACTGGCGTCGGTCAGGCTGAACCAGAATGTCCGCAGTAGCGGCCAGGCCGCCACCAGGGCCAGACACAGCAACATCGGTGTCAGAAACAGCCAGGCGGCGCGTACTCGGCGACGCTGTATGGGCGTTTCCCTGGTGAGCAGGAGCTCGTCACAGGAGGCATGGGTAGTAGAGACAGACATGGTGATTTCCTTCCTTGTGGCTTACCAGTTCCGGCGTTTGATGCGCGTGAGTTCGCTTTCCAGTTCGGCCAGCGCCTGATCGACAGGCAACTCACCCGCCAGCACACCATGCACTCGATCGAAGAACGCATTGGAGACCCGTGGATAGCGATCGGCGGTTATTGAAGCGGGGCGCATGACCCCGTCGTTGAGAATGCTGTGGAGCTGAGCGTAATAAGGCATTGCCGCGAGCAGCTCGGGATCTTGATACAGCGACTCGATAACCGGGTTATAGGCGCCTATCAGAGCACGATGTTTTTGCTGTTGGGCACTGGTCAGGTAGCTCACCAGCTCTGCGGCAAGTTTTGGATGGGCGCTGTAACGCGATACCGCCAGGCCCCACCCACCGAGGGTGGATGCATGGTTGCCGGTCTCGCCGCCCCGGGGCAGGGGAGCGACCCCAACCTTGTCTTTTACGGCACTGTCCTGGCTTTGTACCAGGGCCCAGACATAAGGCCAGTTACGCATGAACAGCGCATTTCCCGACTGGAATACGCCACGTCCTTCTTCCTCGGTGTAATTGAGCACGCCACGCGGGGAGATGTCTCCTACCCAGCTTTTCGCCAGGGTCAAAGCAGTTCTTGAGGCCTGACTGTTAACCACGATGTCTCCTCGTGGATTGACCAGTCCGCCTTCCGGTTGGCTGCTGATCCATTCCAACGCATTACACGTCAGGCCCTCGTAGGCGCGTCCCTGAAATATGTAACCCCACACATTGGGGTTACCGGCGTTGCGTTCGGCCTGTTGAACATCCCTGGCGGTAGCGGTCATTTCCTCCCAGGTCTGGGGAACCTGCTTGTTGTACTTGTCGAGCAAGTCCTTGCGGTAATACAGCAGGCCCGAGTCGGTGAACCACGGCATCGTCACCAGCCGTCCGTTTACCGTGGCGTTATCTACCTGTGCCTGGAAGTAGCCTTGGGTAGCGTTGGCTGGAAGCACCTCGCGCAGATCCATCAGATGTTTGGCCAGCATCCCCGGCCACACCATATCGATTTGAATGATGTCGATGTCGGTGGACTGCGCACTGAGGATCTGTTGGTAGAACGACAACCTCTCGGTCGCCGAGTTAGGCGTGGAAACCACCTCGACGTTGTTGCCGGTCTGTTTCGACCACGCCTCGACAGCCTCCTTGCAGAGTTGTAACTCTGCACCCACCGCACCGCACGAGATCGTCAAATCGGCTGCGCTCGAGACGGATGGAAGTCCGGCACAGAGGGTGAGTAGCGCTGCTGGAAGGAGAGATTTCAGCTGTTTCATAAAGCCCTCTTTATTTTTGTTTTTAGAAAAGATAACGTTAACATCGTCAATGTAGCAGCGTATCCAAAATGAGGCATCTTTTTTTTTCTTGATTCGGACGATTCACGACTCACGAAAAAAGGTCAGCCAAAACAATAAGAACAAAACAGGAAATCCAAATGCAGAAAGCATCAAGCTGGCTACTCGCAGGCGTGCTCAGCACATCGGCGGCAACCTCTCAGGCCGCTACTCTGGAAGAGCGCATGGCCGCGTTTGAAGCCCGTGCAAGCGCGGCGGAAAAGCGCGCGGCCGCAGCCGAACAGCAAACTCAGGCACTCGCGAAGGAATTGCAGCAGATCAAACTCGCCACTCCCGCTTTGCAGCCCGCTACGTCCACCGCATCCGCTGCATCCGAGGCAACGAATCCGGTTCTGGACACCCGACTGGCAAAACTCGAAGCCCGCCAGGAAAGCATGGAAAAACAGGCCAGCACTTCAAATCTCGCTGATGGGTTCAGCTTCAATGGCTATGCCCGCTCTGGATTGCTGATCGACGAGGGGCTTGGTGGTGGTCGTGGCGGCCCTTATACAACTCCCGCCGGCTCGGTTGGTGGTGCAGTCGGGCGACTCGGTAACGAAGACGACACCTACATGCGTATAGACCTGTCGAAAGAAATCTATGCGCAAAACGGCACCCGTTCCAAATTCACGGTCTCCATCGCCGACGGTGTGGAAAGTTCCAATGACTGGACGGCCGACGAAAGCAAACTGAACGTGCGCCAGGTATTCACAGCGCTCGACCATGTCGCTGCATTCAAGGGCAACTCAGTGTTCGAGAACGCCACCCTGTGGGCAGGCAAGCGATTCGATAGAGATAATTTTGATATCCACTGGCTGGACTCGGACGTCGTCTACCTGGCCGGCACCGGCGGTGGAATCTACGATATGCAGATGAACAAGAATTGGCGCTCGAATTACTCCTTGATTGGGCGTAGCTACGGGGATTTCAGTCAAGGAGGTATTAATGCCGATGTGGCAAGCTACATCCTGACCTCCAACCAGTTCTTCGACGATGGTCAGTGGCAGTGGATGTTCAATGACATCGGCGCAAAGAAAAACGATTTCGGTACCCGCACCAATAAAGCGGGTTTGACGCCTGCGAATTCCGGCTTGCACACCATGCTGGCCAATCACCAGAAAAACTTTTTCGGCAGAGAAGGCTTCTTCAAAACGGCGCTGCTCTATGGGCAAGGTCTGGGGGCAGAGGTCAAGAACGTCGGCTCGGATGGTGAACTGATTGAGGATGCCCGCGCTCTGCGTCTGGCACTTTACGGTGAAACACCCCTTGCGCCTGACTGGCGCATCGGGCCCAGCTTGCTGGCCGAACAGAGCAAGGATAGATACGTCAAGGGTGACGACTACCGCTGGCTGACCCTGAACGTGCGATTGGCTAACAAAATCAATAGCAACTTCGAGATGGCCTACGAAATGAGCTGGCAAACCATGAACCTCGACCCCAAGGGCTATCTACAACGTAATGCGGTCGACGGTAACTTTTGGAAATTCACGGTCGCCCCGACATTCAAACTTGACGTTGGAGATCTTCTCACACGTCCCGAATTGCGAGTGTTCGCAAGCTTCATGAACTGGTCTTCGGATCTGGACAGATTCAGTACCACAGACTCCTTTGGCATGACTGACTTCCACGCCGGAGGTGTATGGCAATACGGCATACAGATGGAAACCTGGTTTTAATATTTGAACGCGCCGGCCAACACGCCTTCAGCGCGCCTGCCGGCTGTTCTTGCAAACAGAGATGTCGGTGGCAGACATCTGTTTTGAGGTTGGCTATGAAAACCTATCTAACTTTAACAGACACTTTCGCGTCGAAATGGAACAGACACCGAGCGATTATCGTCGCGGAACAGCGACGACGTTATTCAATCGAAACGGTGCTTATCAATCCCTGCCTTACCAAAGCGTATTGAGTAAGTGATTACCGGTCGAAGCGGATCAACCAGCAGTTATCCCTACGACAAAAAAATGAGGAAGTGACGATGGTATTGCCTCGCGCAGTAGTATTTGGCGAAGCTCTGACCGACCTTGTCCTAGGCACTCCTGGGCAGTGGAAGGGCTACCCAGGTGGTGCTCCCTGGAACGTTGCACGAGCGCTAAGTCGCTTGGGTGTTAGCAGCGCTTTTGCTGGATCGGTGAGCAAAGATTCACTGGGTGACGAGATAGTTTCGAAGTCGGAAGCGGCAGCGTTAGATATGAGGTTTATCCAACGGGTAGACCGAGATCCTTTGGTCGCCATCGTTCCATCGAGCCGTCCTCCAAGATACTTTTTTGCTGGAGATGCCGATCTGTTTTTTGATCCAGATCTGATGCCCGAAGGATGGATCAACCAAGCAGAGCTGTGTCATTTCAGCTGCATCAGTTTGGCTCGACAGCCACTCGCAGACAGGCTGGTTAAAATTGCTCAGCAGGCCAAAGAAGCCGGTAAACGGATTAGCTATGATCCGAACTGGCGCAATTTAATGGATAGCCATTATCGAGAGCAGACCTTCCCTACGATGACCACCCTTGCTGACATGATTAAGCTTTCCGACGAAGACCTTCGGCAAATTTATCCAGGGCTGACCGAACATCAGGCGATGGATGAGCTTCGCGCTCTTAATCCTCAGGCGCAGATCCTTTTTACCCGAGGGGAACACGGGATGATTCTCCACACCCCGGACAGCCAACTCGATCAGCCGGCTATTGCCGTGAACGTGGAGGACACGGTTGGAGCAGGAGACGCTTGTATGGCTGGTTGGCTGGCTGCGGAGTTGCTGGGGATCGCAGGCTTGAGAGAGCGCCTGCGATTTTCAGCGGCTTGCGCATCCATATCTTGCCGCCATGCCGGAGCCCATGCTCCTGCGCTAGCTGATGTGGAAGGTTTGCTGAAGCTGCTAATAGATACCTGACATAGCTTGATCGTTGAGTGCTACTTCAGTATTGGCTTTGAATTGAGGGGAGCAAAGAGCATGCCGTGATAAGGCAAAAATCTGGACATTCGCGTCGCAAGCGTTGTTCTATAAAGGCTTGCGTGCAAACCACCTCAATTCCTCCTAAATGGCTGGCCACCTCGGCCAATCCGCGGACGCCTATTGCGTTGTCCCCGGAATTTTCAATCCCGACAAATAGTTGCCTGCAGACCAAATGAGCAAGTTTACCCCTCATCTCGGCATAACCCCCAAAAGATCCAGCGGCTTGCCAAACGAAAAGTCAGACACTAAGGTAGCGCCCCCTAACGACTGGCCCCGGACTTTGGGTGAGTGGTAACGGCTACAGACAAAAAATTAGATGGCAGCGCACCCTCCTTTGGCGAGTACTTCACCGCAAAAAGATAGCGCTGTCTCACTGTCAAGGTGACTGAGGCTCGATAGAGCTTTCCTTGAAAGTGACAATCACAAGAAAGAGGAAGCCCGTGATGACGAACGCTAGTGCTAGCGCAACTGTCTCCAACAGTTCGGCAACACCCCACGCCCAACGGATGAGCACCTACGTGTTCGCGCTGTTTTTCATCCTCGGCAGCATCACCAGCCTTAACGATGTCCTGGTGCCAAAACTCAAGCACCTCTTCAGCCTCAGCTATACCGAGGCCATGCTTGTGCAGTCGTCATTCTTTTTTGCCTATTTCATTTTCGCCATACCCGCAGGCCTGCTCATTTCGCGAATCGGCTACATGAGAGCGGCCGTCCTCGGGTTGCTGCTGATGGCTGGTGGATGCCTGCTCTTCATTCCCGCCACCCAGTCCGCATTGTTTCCAGCCTTCCTCGGCGCCCTCTTTGTGCTTGCGATTGGCGTGACAACCGTTCAGGTCGTTGCGAACCCGCTGCTTTCGCTGCTCGGAACCGCCGCAACGGCCCCTAGCCGCCTCACCCTCGGCCATGCGTTCAATTCGCTGGGAACCACTGTCGCGCCGTACCTGGGTGCCATACTGATCCTGGGCTCCCTCAATGCGGTAGATACCTCCGCATTGTCGCCAGCAGAACTGACGTCCTTCCTGTCGCAGGAAGCCAGCGTGATCAGCAACACCTATGCAAGCATTACGCTCTTCATCTGCATGGTCGCCTTGATCGTCTGGCTGAAAAGAAATGAGCTGCAACCGTCAACAAGACCTGAGCGTCTCAATCCACTCGCTGCGCTCAACCTTCTAAAGCAGCCGCGCTTTGCACTCGGCACCGCTTCCATATTTCTCTATGTTGGCGCCGAAGTCACGATTGGCAGCCTCATTACCGACTACCTCATGCTGCCGACAACCCTGGCCCTTCCCGCCGAGGCCGCGGGCAAGCATGTTGCCTTCTATTGGGGTGGCGCCCTGGTTGGCCGCTTTATCGGCTCGGCGCTGATGCGCACTTTCGCACCAGGGAAACTGCTGGCCTTTGCCGCCACGGCAGTCATTGTGCTGTTGACGATCTCTGCCACCACACAAGGGGTTGTTGCCGGATGGTCGCTGCTGGCCGTCGGGCTGTTCAACTCCATCATGTTTCCGACGATCTTTACCCTTGCGACCGCAGGGCTCGGTCATCGCGCGGCAGAAGGTTCGGGCCTGTTTTGTTGCGCCATTGTTGGCGGGGCATTTATTCCGCCATTGACAGGGTATGCGGCCGACCTCTCGACACTCGCGATGGCATTGAGCGTGCCAGCGACCTGTTATGCCTGCATCGCAATTTACGGTTGGTATGCCCGTGTTCCGAAGCACTAGCATTCCCTGGCGCGCGGCTACCCGGGTGGTCACGGGTTACTTCAATTACCACGCGGTGCCGGGAAATCTGATACGTCTTGGTGGATTTCGTCTGGTGGTTTGCCGTCTATGGCGGCAAACCCTCAAAAGGGTATTGGATTGGTTGCCGCCGCAGTCCTTGATCGCGACGACGCGCTCATGGGCGACGATGTTGAGCAGGGTCGCCTGTTCGAAAGCCACGCCGGTGCGGTACGGGATGTCGTAAAGAATGATCGGGACGCTGGAGGCATCAGCAACAGTTTTGAAAAACGCTTCAAGGCCGGCCAGGGAAGGGCGGATGTAATACGGCGGCACCAGCAAGCCCGCTACGGTACGTTTGAGGATTTCATTCTGGAACTGCAGCAGCTCGGCCAGATTGTTGCCGGCCAGGCCCATGACCATCCGTCGACGCCTTTTTCCAGCAGATGGCCGACCAGCCGCCGCAACCCGACGAAATCGATGGCGCCGTTCTGAAGGGGCGGAACGAGTGGAACCCGGATACCTTGAAACGAGGACATACACTTACTCCTGAAAGTTGACCGATGTAGTCACCGTCAGAAGCGTAGAAGGAGGTAAGCAGGGGGAGGGTGCCCGTCGCGCTCAATGTCCTGTCAGCTCATCTGACGGGACAGCGCGCCCCGTTCACATGAGCGACTGTTTCTTCGATTTGAGGGCGTGTGCAACGCAACCTTGCGCCTTGGCAATCAAGCCAAATGGGTGTCCGGAATCATTAGACCACTACAAACAACAACTGGCCGCCCAGCTCGCAGAGCTTGAGTCGATGAAAAGTGATTCCGGACTTAAGAAGGAAATGGAGTTTGAGAGCAAACTGCGCCATTTGCTTGGTGAGTACGGCTACAGCCTGAAAGATGTGATCAAACTGCTTGATCCACAAGCCGGTCGCCGTGCTCCAGCCGTTGAGTCCAAAGTCGGCAGCCGTAAGCCACGCGAAGTGAAGGTCTACAAAAAACCGCACACCGGCGAAGTCGTTGAGACCAAAGGCGGCAATCACAAAACGCTGAAGGAATGGAAAGCGGAACACGGCTCCGCGACCGTTGAGTCCTGGCTAACCGAGTGATTTTGGTTTGAGTACAAAAAGGCCCGTGAGGGCCTTTTTATGGGATGCGTCGTCGAAGTTCTTCGTCGATCAATGTTGCGGTTTAAGCCTGAGTGTTGCATCCACTTACCTTACTCGTGATCGGAGTGTCTCGTGCCTCAGGACTTAGGGGTATTCATTCTTTTATGCCTCGTAAGCGCAACGAGCGTCGACGCATGAGTTCAACAGCGACCAGCAATGCCACCGAGCCGAGAATCAGTAACGTGGCCGCAGCCAGGATGGTTGGGCTGATCTGTTCGCGCATGCCTGACCACATCTGGCGCGGTATGGTGCGTTGCTCAACCCCGCCAAGAAATTGCACCAGCACCGCCTCATCGAATGAGGTCACCATCGCAAAGAGCGCGCCTGACATGATCCCTGGACGAATAATTGGGAAGGTCACGCGGAAAAATGTATATGTGGAAGAAGCTCCGAGGCTTGTCGCTGCTCTGGTCAGCGAATGGTCGAAACCAACTAATGTCGCCGTCACTGTGATGATGACGAATGGCGTACCGAGTACCGCATGGCCCAGAATGATGCCAAGGTGGTTTTGCCCGATGCCCAGTGCGCTATAGAAAAAATACATGCCGGCAGAAGAGATGATCACCGGTACGATCATCGGCGAAATCAGGGTGCCCATCAGCAGTCCCTTGAACGGCAAATTAGCGCGGCACAAGCCGAGTGCTGCCAACGTCCCGAGTGCCGTTGAAATCACCGTTGCGCAGAAGGCGATCAGTAGACTGTTTTTGAACGACAGCACCCACAGTGGATCCTCGAGAAGCATGTGGTACCAGCGCATTGAAAAGGCCGCTGGATCAAGGCTGAGCATGCCGCTGGTAAAGCTGAAGTAGGGCTCGACGTTAAATGACAAAGGCACCACTACCAAAATTGGCAAAATCAGAAACAACAGCACCAATACCGCAAAGCTTCGAACGCTGAAGAACCAGATTCTGCCCATCGGGCTGGTATAGCTTGGAAGACTCATTTCGATTACCCCAGTTTCATATTGTTGATGCCCACGACCCGGTCATAAATCCAGTACAGCACCAGGACAATCATCAGGAGGATGGACGCGATGGCGGCGGCCAGTCCCCAGTTCAGGGAGGTCTGCATGTGGTAAGCAATGAAATTGCTGATGACTTGTCCGGTACGCCCACCCACCAACGCCGGAGTGATGTAGTACCCCGTCGCCAGAATGAACACCAGGATGCCTCCAGCGCTCAATCCAGGCAGAGACAAGGGAAAATAGATCTGCACAAAAGTGCGGAACGAACTGGCGCCCATGGAGTGCGCTGCACGGGTATAGGTTGTGTCGATGCTTTTCATGACGCTGAACATCGGCAGCACCATGAAAGGCAGAAGAATGTGGGTCATAGCAATGACCGTTCCGAACATGTTGTACATGAGTTCGAGTGGCTGGTTGATCAATCCCATGCTGTTCAACGTGCTGTTCAGCACACCGTTGGATTGCAAGATCACCATCCAGGCGCTGGTGCGTACCAGAAGTGATGTCCAGAACGGCAACAGCACCATGACCATCAACAGGTTGCTGGTTTTTGCTGGAAGGGTGGCGAGCATGTAGGCCAGCGGGTAACCCAGGATCATGCACAGCGCCGTGATACCCAGTGCAACCATCAAGGTCTTGATCAGAATGCTGACGTAGATGCGTCGGCTCTCAGGTTGTTGAACGACCTTACCTTGGTCGTCATAACGTAAGTCCAAGGCCGCGAGATAGTTAGTTGCGGAGTAGGCTGGCGCCATTTTCTTCAACTGCGTCCAGGTGCCGATCTGCCCCCAGCGCTTGTCGATGCCGGTCATTGTGGTGTTAAACGCACCTGGCACGACGACCTTGCTGGCTAGGCCACGTGCAGTGCGGGCCATCAGGCTCTTGGCGTCACCCATCACCCTATTGAGATCGGAGCCGACACTGTCCAATTGTCGGGCCTCTTGCAGGGCGAGGATTTCATGACCCACGGTGGCGAACAACTGCTCGTCTGGCAAGGCTGTGCCCTCCCAGTTGGCTAATGCGGCTGCGGTCTGTGGCATCGCCGTGGAAAGGGTCGGGTTTTGAATGCTGCGCAGCAACATCGCGCCGATAGGCAGCAAGAAAAATACCGTAATGAATGCCAGCAATGGGACGACCAATAGCAGTGATTTGGTCTTGTTTAGACGTTCTGCCCGGTCAAGGCTGGACTTCAGATCTTCTTGAGGTAGGGTTTCGCTGACTGTCTCTAGCATGGGGCTGACGGTATATGAGTTGCTCATCTGGGTGCTCCGGCAAAACAGTAAAGTCGTTGTAGGGCCTCAGGCGTCAAGCGCCCGACAGTCGTCGGCTGACCAACCCACATCAATGCAAGTACCGGCTTGGGGAGCAGCGTGTCCTGCAGTGTTGACCATCTTGACGATGAACTCGTCGTTGCCTGCCAGTTTCAAGCGCGCTCGCAAATGATCACCGTGGTAAATGATCTCCTCAATGCGGGCCGGCATATGGTTGTCGTACTCACCTGGACGTGCGCCAATCTGCACGCGCTCAGGACGAATCGACAGTGTGGTGGTCGAGCTTACAGGGTGGATATTGACGGCCAGCGCCTTGACGAGGTGCTCACCAACACGCACCTGGCAGTAACGTTCCTGGCGCTCGATAATCTGCCCCATCAGCCGGTTGTTCTCGCCGATGAAACTCGCGACAAATGCGGTCTGCGGTTTTTCGTAAAGGTCGGACGGATTGGCCAGTTGCTGGACAATTCCATCGTTAAAGACTGCGATGCGATCCGACATCGTAAGGGCTTCAGTCTGATCGTGAGTAACGTACACAACTGTGATGCCGAGCTGTTTTGACAGACGCTTTATTTCATATTGCATCTGTTCACGAAGCTGTTTGTCCAGCGCTCCAAGCGGTTCATCCATCAGCACCAAACGTGGCTCGAAGATTAATGCGCGGGCCAGTGCAACACGCTGTTTCTGACCGCCAGACAGCTGAGCTGGCATTCGCTTTGCGAATTGTCCCAAGGCCACCAGGTCAAGTGATAGACGCACCCGGTCTTCGATGTCTTGCCGGGACAATTTGCGCACTCTCAGTGGGAAGGCGAGGTTTTCTTCAATGGTCATGTGAGGGAAAAGGGCATAGTTCTGAAACACCATGCCGATACCGCGCTTTTGCGGAGCTATATCATTTACCGGCTTTTCATCAATGCAAATTTGCCCATGAGTCACGGTCTCGAACCCCGCCAACATCATCAAACATGTCGTCTTGCCGGAACCCGAAGGGCCAAGCATGGTGACGAACTCACCCTGTTCGATTTCGAGGTTGAAGTTTTTCGACGACCAGATGTTCGCCGTCATAACTCTTCTGCACATTTCGAAAGCTAACGAATGATTCAGTACGCATGGGAGATATCTCTTGTTATTGGTGCTGTAGAGGAGCCGGGCACGAAAAGTCGCCCGGGCCCGCCAAAGGGGGTGTGTCAGGTGTGCTGCGGCAAGGTTGTGGTTGAGTTTTTGGTTACTTGGACAGCCAAGCGTTGAAGCGCTCATTCAATTCGTCTGCATGGTCTCCCCACCAATGGGAGTCCACCTGGAGTGCGCTGGCAAAGTTTTCAGGGCTAGTAGGCAAGTTGGGTTTGACCTTTGGGTCTACCAAGGCTTGCGCGGAGAGTCGTGTAGGGCCATAGGCGATATAGTTACTTTGGTCAGCCAGTACCGAGCTTTGAGTGGCAAACTTCAAAAAATCCATCGCCTGATCTTTTTTCGGATTGCCGGCAGGGACTACCCAAGCCTCCATGTCATACATCTGACCATCCCACACGATTTTGAACGGCTGCTGCTCTTTCTGCTGCGCAATCACGATACGCCCGCTATAAGCTGAGATCATGCTGACCTCGCCATCGGCTAGCAGTTGCGGCGCTTGTGCCCCGGCTTCCCACCAGATGGTGTCCTTTTTGATTGTGTCGAGCTTGGCAAAAGCTCGATCCAGGCCATCTTCAGTCCCCAGCATTTCGTACACCTTTTCACGGGGCACGCCGTCGGCCATGAGCGCCCATTCAAGATTGACTTGAGGTGCTTTACGCAGTGCTCGTTTGCCTGGGAAGCGCTTGGTATCGAAAAAGTCTTTCAGGGTATGGGGCTGCTCGCCCTTGAAGGCTTTGGTGTTGTAGGCCATGACTGTCGACCAGACATAGCTCGCCACGCCGCATTCCGTCAGGGCCCCTGGCAGAAAATCTTTTGCAGCAGGTGTTCCATCCGGTGCAGGAGCCAGGGTGGCGGGGTCAATTCGTTCGAGCAGGCCGTTGTTACAGGCACGAATGACGTTCGGTATTTCAGCATCGACTACGTCCCAAGTGACCTTTTTGCTGTCTACCTGAGTCTTGATTTGCGCGATGCCCCCGGAATAGTCCTCCGAAATCACCCGGGTACCTGTGGCGGCAGTGAAGGGTTTGTGTGCGGCTTGGATCTGGGCATTAGTCAGGTTGCCGCCGTAGGACACAACCGTGAGAGTGTTTTCTGCGTAAGCGCTGCAGGACACGATGCCGGATAGCAAAAGAAACGTTGCGCTTTTCATGCGTGAGACCCCTCGTTTTTATTTTTGTGGGAAACCGTCACGAGCTCTTTGCACGGGGGTGCGTGAGCAACCGAAGAGACGATCAGGGCTTTACTCTCGGCAAAAAAATCCGAAGGTAAAAGCAATAAAAAAAAGCCCAATGGGGCGATTTTTTTTATGGGTGCACAAAAATTATCTATTGATGGGTAAAGTGAAGGGCGTTCAGGCATTCAGGGATTCAAAATCACTTCCTCATTCTTCGCTACGCGCGGCGGACGCTTCTTCCATCAGCCAACTTGCGAAAGCTGCCGCTTGGGGATTGACGATTTTGTGCGGGGAATACACTAAGTAAAACGCTTCTGAGGTTTTGAATTTTGCGGTCAAAGGGGCGATGAGTTGTCCTGATTCAAGATACTGCTCGACGAGCGATGATCGCGCCAAGGCAACGCCTTGACCCAGCTCTGCCATTTTCAGTGCGGAAATAAGCGTGTCGAACTGCAGTCCTTGGGATGAGTCAATGTCCTCGGCCTTGGCCTTTTTCAACCAATAGCCCCATCCCTCCTCATAACCCAAGACATGCAGAAGTTCGTGACGACGAAGGTCTTTTGGGGTCTTCAAAGGTTTTTGCATTGTGGGCAAATCAGGGGCGCACACAGGGAACAACAAATCCCAAGTCAGACGTTCACTCTTCAGACCAGTCCATTTTCCACTGCCATAGCGAATTTCCAGATCGGATTCGAGATCGGTTTCGCCCATCCAGATGTTGCTGGTGATGCGCAAATTGACATCTGGATGGTGCTCACGAAATCGCGGCAGACGACCCGCCAGCCAGTGAGTAAAGAAAACCAGACTACTGCGCACTGTGAGTACCTTCCGGTGCCCTTGACCGAATATTTCATCGGTCGCTGCTGCCAGACGCTCCACCGATTCATGGACAACGGGTAGAAAGGCTAAGCCAGGCTCCTCGTAAACTTCGAGGAGGCCGTTTGGTAGGAATTTCACGACGTAGCTTTTCCACAATATTAGCATCGAGGTAGGCGAGGGGATATGAAGTTCTTTGGGATAAGTAAAGGAAAAAGTCCAGGATAATCGTCCTCTCTTTGTCGAGTCCCCCCCAATATGGCGGCATCACCGCACCATCTAAAAATTTACGCTTGAAAGGCCTCCAACGTTCATTTATCCGCCACTGCTCATAAGGCTCATCCTTATTGCTTACAAACCGACCAAAACTGCTGGAGCACACCCATGAAGAGTCTGGGATTTCAACGAAGTCTAAGTACCGTTGTATATCCTCTTTATCCCAGTCAAATACCGATTTTTTGGCGACAATGAAACTCCAATTTAAAATCCTTTCCAGAGATACCGAGTATTTCCGAAGATGCCTTTCAGACGCACCGTCGAAGGAAACCACTTTGTGAAGTAGAAACATCGAGGCCGCTTTGTAGCACTCAAGCGTTTTGTAGGTGTCATCGAGGGATTCTAGCTTCGCCCTAAGATGCGCATTGGCAGGTAATCCGGAGTTAATGCTGGCTCCCCAGCCGCTCGGGGCCAGCATTGGGACAGGCTGATGCAAAATAGACATTGGGCTGTTCCAAACCGTACTAGACTATATGGGAGAAATTATGGCCTAGGTTGAGCGGAACAGGCACGATTATCAATGCAGGGCGACATCAGTTACGGGGTCATTGCAGTATTGATGTGAGCGCACCAAGTCAGCGTAGCCAGTAGTCCGGTTTTTAGGTCTGAAGGAATGGAGCTTCTAACGGGTACATCCAGAGGGAGCAGCAAAACCTTACCTCGCAACACCTTGATTTATCACGTAACGGTTTTTAAATCTGAATCTCTGGTTTTCAGATGCCGCTAACAAAGGAGGAAAGTTCCGCTCAGACACATTATTTAACATAATATACATTATGCGCCTCTATGTGTTCTTACGTGGGGGACTCGGGTGATCAGATTGCAAGCTCACAAGCTCTCGGAAGTAATCTCTTTTCAATTCGAGAACTAGATTCCTTGCATAGCCGTTTTGCCGCCTGGAAAAAGAATTTAACTCTACTGATGATCTGTACTTCGGCATGGAGTTGGTGCACGGATTTCACGGGCTGCCATTCGCGGCAATACCAACGTCGACTGAGTTACATTCACCTTGGTAGCTGCTCCAAAATTTGCTTAGGTCAAATGCTCGGGTTGCTATGCCGCCTACGCACGATCGATGTCATCGAAATCTCCAACCGCGACGGCGTGCGCCTGAAATTGCAGGCGTAAGCAATCAGATGTGTAAGTGCGCACTCATGTAGTCAATGAACACGCGCAACTTGGGTGAGGCATAAAGGCAAGAGGTTCGATCGTGTTCGATATCATCGTGTCGGGCAACACCAATACGCAGGAACCCAGGCGGTGGGCAGCCAAGCGAGAATCGGTTTGCTCGCCAGTCCGAATCACCGCGTCGAACCCCTCCTCGATCACGTCGACCATTCGATCGCAAAAATCGATATCCAGTTCGATTTCCGGATAAGGAACAGGGTCCCCTCGGCCGTCAACGTAGCAGCGATAATCTTGAGTGTGATTCGGGAATGGAATGCCCCGCAAAAAATACCTTTAAAGTATCAAGTAATACTTGTTCGATATTAGACCGCCTAAACAATAGAGAGGAGACTGCCATTAATTACAAAAATACCTAAAGAGCATAATCATGAGCCATGCCGGAGAAAACGTTCCAGCAGTACCCCCTTCAACCTTCAACGCATTGATTGGGTGATGAACATGCAGCCCTCCTCTTCCTGGATTGTCCTTTCCATCACCGGTTTCTACATGCTCAGCCTCGCGCTGATCAGCTTCGGTGTTCGTCGGCATTCTCGTAGCTCCACTAACTACACCACCGGCGGCGGGCACTTCCCTGCGTTCTTGATCGGCTTTCTGATGCTGTCGGAATTCATTGGCACGGCTGTCAGTGTCGGTACCGCTCAAACTGGCTTCAAAACCGGAATCTCTGCCGCCTGGAACCTCTTCGCGCTGGCGTTGGGCTTTGTGTTGTTCGCGTGGCTGCTGGCGCGTAAATACAAAGAGCTGGGCGACAACACCATCTCCGGTGTACTGGCGCGCAACTACGGGCAAAAAACACGCTTCGCCACGTCGATCATCACTATCTTCGCCCTGGAGATCGTTGCGGTTTCGATCTATGCCAGCGGCGGTGCGGTTTTGGCCAGTGTGCTGCAAGTGGATCGCACTCTGGCGATCATCATTGTGGGTGTTGTGTCAGTAATGTATGTCAGCATCGGCGGTATGCGCTCGGTCATCTACACCAACTTCGTACACGCCAGCCTCAAATACCTCGGCGTCGGATTAGCGCTGTGGTTCGGCCTGAAACAGGTCGGCGGGATCAGCGCGCTGCAGACTCAATTGCCGCAAAGCATGTTCGACTGGACCGCCATCGGCTGGGGGCAAATCATCGCCTGGATGATTGCTGGTATCGGCTCGATCTTCTCCACCCAATATGTAATTCAGGCCGTGAATACCGTCAGCGACGCAGGAAAGGCGCAGCGCGCGTGCTTTTATTGCGCAATCCTGATGATCCCATTCGGTATAGGAGCTGCATTGATCGGCATGTGCAGCGCGGCGTTATTCCCCCAGGTCGATTCGCTGCAAGCCTTCCCGCGACTGATCGCAAGCATGGACCAACTGACGGCCGGCCTGGTTGTCGCAGGTTTGGCAGGTTCGCTGTTCGGCACCATCTCGGCGGTCAGCATGGGCTCGGCCACATTGTTGCTGCGCGACTTCTACGAGCCATGGTTCAACCCGGAAAAAAGCGACGTGAAATCCCTGCGCTTTGTCCGCCTGGCCACCATCGCCGTCGGCCTGCTGCCCATCGCGCTGGCCCTGACTTCTGACAAAGTGCTGATGATTGCGTTCCTCGGCAAGGCGCTACGCGCCTCTCTGGCAGTGCTGGTACTGATGGTGTTCTACGCACCGAAATTCGGCACTGCGACAGCTGCGTTTCTGAGCATCATCGTCTCCCTGGTGGCTACCGTCGGCTGGTTCCTGGCAGGCAATCCGTGGGGCATCGACAATGCCTACATCGCTCTTTTCACACCGCTGGTGATCATGAGCATCAGCCACGTTACACGACGCGGTGCACCGCCCGAACCGATAGCCGTAGAACAGCTGAAACAACAGGGTGCCTGACCACCTTATTAACGCAGTCACCCGGCTCAAATCGACAATGCCGCTCAGGGACTAGTGACTCCTCCTTGAACAGCGGGAAAATCCGGAACCTGGTATGGGTTGCGGATTTTCCTGGCGTAGCGGTTGCCAAACAGCTTGGACGGCCCCGATATTCAGTCGCCGCGTAGAATCAGCGCATACGCACCGTCCCACTCAGCGAAGATTTTTTGGCCGCAGTGCACGCCAAGCAGGTTGTAATCGGCATGCGGTTTCTGCACCTGCAGCTCGAGCCCACTGCTGGTTTCGAGGTAGATGTTTACCATCGAACCAATGAACTCTTCACCGACCACGGTGCAAACCAGCCGGTTGCGCCGGGCAGGCTGCGCGGTCAGGTCGATATGCTCGGCACTCACGCAGACAGTGACTCGCTCTGCGGGGACAACCGACTTACCCTCCGGCAGCCGCGCCTGGAACTCGCCGTGCTCCGAATCGATACGGACCAACCCTCCATCATCGAAGCCGGCGACAGTGCCGCAAAGGATGTTCTTGCCGCCAACAAACTCGGCGACAAAGCGGTTGTGCGGTTCGATGAAAACCGCCTGCGGCGATCCAATCTGTTCAACCCGCCCCCGACTCATGATCACAACGCGATCGGCCATCGCAAAAGCTTCGGATTGACTATGGGTGACGTAGACAAAGGTGATACCAAGGTCTTTTTGCAGCCCGGTCAGCACGCCCTGCATTCGTACGCTCAGATGAGCATCGAGCGCGCTCAGCGGCTCGTCGAGTAGCAGGATCGGCGGTTCAGTGACCAACGAACGTGCCAGCGCCACACGTTGGCGCTGGCCACCAGAGAGCAGGCTGATATCGCGCGTGGCGAATTCCTCCAACCCAAGCCGCTCAAGCCAATGCAGCGCCTTCTTGCGCCGCTCGGCCTTGGCCATGCCTCGCATCCGCAGACCGAACTCAACGTTCTCGAGCACGTTGAGGAACGGAAACAGCGCCAGGTTTTGCCAGACCAGAGGCGTCTCCCGCTCCCAGGAATAGAGGTCATTAATCCGCTCGCCGTTCAGGCGAATTTCGCCTTCGCTCGGCTTGTCGAGGCCAGCCAGCATGCGTAGCGTTGTGGTCTTGCCGCAGCCGCTCGAACCCATGATCGCGACGAACTCGCCTTTGTAAATTTCCAGGTTCATACGCTCGACGGCCTGATAGCTGCCGAAATGCTTGACCACATTATCAAATACCACCAGTGGTTGAGTCATGGTTGAATTCCTTCGGGTTCAGGTGGTTGTCAGGGGCGCCTCAGGCGCTCGCCGGCTTCTTGCGCCGCATCAGCAGCAGCTGTGCGAGGATCACCAGGGTCATGGTCGTAATGAAGACGATCGTCCCGATCGCATTGATGGTCGGGCTCACCTGCCCTTGCAAGGTATTGAGGATGCGCACCGGCACCGTTTCGTTGAGCCCCGACACGAACCAGGCGACAGCGAACTCGTCGAAGGAAACGGCCATGGTCACAAACAGCGCGGCGAAAATGCTGGGCGCCGCGAACGGCAGGATCACATAGCGCATGCCCTTCCATTGACTGGCGCCGAGGTTCCACGCTGCAGCCTCAATGCTCGGATCCATCTGCGCCAGGCGCATCCGGATCACCGCCATCGCGAACGGCGCACACATCACGATATGACTGATCATTACGGCGTATATCTCGCCGGAAAGCCCGACCCGCGACAGGAAAGCCAGCATTGCCAGCCCCATGATCACCACCGGAATGGTGGGCGGCAGCAGCGCGAGCGCCATGTATATCGACTTGCCGAAGAACTGGTAGCGCAAGTCTGTATAGGCTGCAGTGAAGCCGAGCAGGGTCGATACCAGCGACACCACCACACCCACCTCGAGACTGTTCCTGAAGGCCTGCCAAACCGCCGGGTCGGCGGCGATCATCTCGTACCAGTGCAGGCTGAAGCCGCCCAGCGGCAAGGATGGAAAACGGTCGATGTTGAATGAGAACACGAAGCTGCCGGCAATTGGCGTAAAGATGAAGATGAACACCAATACGACAAAGCTGCGCAGCAAGACGTTAACCAGGCGATGCTCGTTCATGCGCGCCTCCGGTAAGCGAAGCGGACTGCACCGAAGGCCGCGATCAGTAGCGTCACGATCATCATCGTTGCGATCACCGCCGCGCGTGGCCATTGCTGGCCGGACTTGGTGGTATCGGTGATCAGCGTGCTCAAGGTCGGCGGCTGGCCACCGCCCAGGTAGAGCGGACTGACAAAGTCGCCGAACGTCAGGATGAAGCAGAACAACGCCGCGACGACGATGCCGATCCGCGCGGACGGCACCACCACCTGGACGACCGTCTTCATCCGTCCGCAGCCGAGGTTGTGCGCCGCCTCGATAAGCGAGCGGTCGATGTACATCAGGCTGAACAGTTGCAGCAACACCACCAGCGGCAGGCATAGCGTGAAGTAGCCGACATAGGTGCCGAACGCGGTGTTGAGCATGGGCAACGGCTGCAGCCCGATCTGGCCTAGCGCGGCGTTGACAATGCCGTTATCGCTGAGGAACACCTGCCATGAATAGGTACGCACCAGGTAGCTGGTGAAGAACGGTGTGATTAGCAGCAGCACTAGCAACTGCTTAGCCGACTCGCGGAACTTGAAGGCGATCGCATAGGCACAAGGGAAAGCCATCATGCTGACCAGCACCGTTGCCCCCGCGGCCATTGCGAGGGTGTGGACATAGGCGTCCCAGAAGAACCCGCGGCTAAGCATGTAGCTCCAGTTCACCCACTCGAACGTCGGCACCATCCGGAAGTTACGCACGACCCAGAAACTGATCGCCATCAGGAACGCCAGTGGGAATATGAAGAAGATCAACTGCCAGATCAGGATAGGCATCGAGAAGCTGAGGCCGTACCAGGGCATGCGGAATCTCTTCTTGTTGCCGCGCTGCCGCGTCGGCGTCTCAGCAGCAGCGTTGCCGGCACACACCGGCGGCGAAGTCTTCAAATTGTCTGAAATCATTGCGACCACCTCCACGCGTCCCGTCAAGCACCCTTGTATTGCGACCAGAAGTCGTTCCACTCCTCCAGGTTTTGCTGGATCGGGAGCTCGCGGTACTTGATGCGACCATCACGGATGTCATCCATGACGTTGCGCTGACCAAGCACCATGCCTTGACGCTTCGCTTCGACAGGATCGGTCCGGTTCAGCAGGTCCCAGCCTCGCTTGTTGGGGATGAGGGCTGGATAGGCGGCCATCTTCGCCGACTTGACCTGGCCTTCTGGTGAGGTGATGTACTGGATGAACTTCTTTGCCAGCTCCGGGCTGTGAGCTTTTCTGGCGATGCAGTAAGACTCCGTCCATTGCAACCCACCCTCCTCCGGCAGAACGGTTTTTACCGGTGCGCCGGCGCGCTGCAAGACGCCGGTGATCCAGTCGCCGATACCGCACATCGCATGGATCTGACCGTTCTTCAGCGAAGAAAAGGTTCCGCCGTAATCGAAGAAGCCGCCGATCTGCGGGCGCAGGCTCATCATCTTCTGCTGGACCACCTGCCAGTGCGCGGTATCGATGTCATAGGGACGCGCATTGCCATTCATCAAACTGATCTGCCCAAGGTTCGGCAAGTGCCAGTCGAAGTGTCCAACTTTGCCTTTGAGGCTTTTGTCCCAGAACACGTCGTAGCTGCGCACTTTGGCTTCGGGAACAAGTTGGGTGTTGTAGGCGATGCCGAGAAAGCCAAACCGAATCAGGACCGAATAGAGCTTTCCCCCCTGCCAGTGGCCGGGGAAATGCTGGAACTCGGGGTAGAAGTCATCGAAGGGGTAGTCAGCGGGGTCGAGCTGTTCGATGTATTCGGCGGCATTGAGTTGTTGAACATATTCGGCGTCAGACAGGATCAGATCGAAGGTGCCGGGTGGCGATTGCGAGATCAGCCCCAGCATGTTGTCCCCACCGGTGTAGTACTTGGCCCGGACCTTGACCCCGTACATGCGCTCGAAATTGGCGACGATGTCCGGCTCTGCGTGTCCTGCCCATGCGAGGATGACCAACTCTTTTTCCGCTGCGGCAAAACTTCTCAAGGGCAGCACACCACAAAGCGCTGCGGTACCTGCCAGGATACTGCTGGTCTTGAGGAATGTACGGCGCGAAAGATCGATGCGATTTTTCATTATTGTCTCTCCCGGGGGATGGAAGGTGCTCTTGTCTGCGGCCTGTTATCGCTGCCAAACAACGCTTCATTGCCTGGCCCGATGCATTGCAGCAGTTCGCTACCACCCATTTTTGTGCGCGCCCGACCTGGACTTTGTCAGATCCGACTTATCGCCGTTCTTGCTCAAAAGCGGCATCTGCGTACCTTATTGCCTAGCCATAAATGCCAAATTAGAGGTGGTTTTGTCATTTATGGGTCGGATTTAGACAAATCCATGCCCTCCCTATCTGATCGAATTGCTCTGCACAGCCCCTTCGATTCCTGCAATCCAACGGGTTGCTCGGACAACGGGCAAACGCCCCCAGCCACTGTTTAAAAATCACCAAGCGGTCAATCACTTTCTAAGGGTGTGTAGATGAACAACAGTGTCGTTATTGGAGAACTCACCTGGCCGGAGTATGCAGAGAAGGTTGCTACCGGCTGCCCTGTCTTTCTGCCGGTTGGTGCCCTGGAGCAGCATGGTCATCACATGTGTATGGAGGTCGATGTGCTACTGCCTACCGCCCTCTGCAAGGCGGTAGCGCAAAATGTCAGCGGCCTGGTTTTGCCTGCCCTGGCCTATGGCTACAAGTCCCAGCAGAAATCAGGCGGCGGCAACCACTTTCCTGGAACGACCAGCCTTGATGGCGCCACGCTGACCAGGACCGTGCAGGACATCATCAGAGAGCTTGCACGCCATGGCGCACGCAAACTGGTGATGATGAACGGTCACTACGAAAACTCGATGTTCATCGTCGAGGGCATTGATCTGGCCTTGCGAGAACTTCGCTACGGCGGCATCAGTGACTTCAAAGTTGTCGTGCTGTCTTACTGGGACTTCGTCAACGATCCCGCCGTCATTGAAAAGCTATACCCCGACGGATTCCTCGGTTGGGATATCGAGCATGGCGGTATTTTCGAAACGTCCTTGATGTTGGCCCTTCACCCCGACAAGGTCGATCTGAGTCGTGCGGTTGACCACCCTCCCGCCACTTTTGCGCCATATGACATCTTCCCCATCATCCCGGAGCGCACGCCAGCCTGCGGAACGCTGTCCTCGCCTAAAGGATCCAGTCGCGAGAAAGGCGAACTGATTCTTGAAGTCTGTGTCTCGGGCATCAGCGCCGCGGTACGGGAAGCGTTTGAATTGGAGACTTGAAGAACACACGGACGTGCCGGAACAAACGCCCACGGTTAACGCTTTCCCCTCCCCAAATAGAATAAAAAGGGTAAGTCTCATGTCCAGCAGCTCAAACCTGGCCCCAGGCCTCAAGCAGCGTCACGTCACCATGCTGTCCATTGCCGGCGCCATTGGCGCCGGCCTGTTCATCGGTTCAGGACACGCCATCGCCGCGGCAGGGCCTGCCGCTATCCTGGCGTACATTTTTTCCGGCACCCTGGTGGTGCTGGTCATGCGCATGCTGGGAGAGATGGCGGTTGCATCGCCGGATACAGGATCATTTTCTACCTACGCCGAGCGGGCGATGGGACGGAGCGCTGGCTTCACCATCGGCTGGCTCTATTGGTGGTTCTGGGTGCTGGTCATTCCCATTGAAGCCATTGCCGCTGCCGCCATCCTGCACGCCTGGTTTCCCGCCATTCAAACCTGGGAGTTTGCGATAACGGTCACCGGCCTGCTGACATTGACCAATCTATTCAGCGTCGCCCGTTACGGGGAGTTTGAATTCTGGTTCGCCATGCTCAAAGTCATCGCTGTGTTGGGGTTTATCGCGCTTGGCGCACTGGCCCTGGCAGGTGCATTGCCGGATACGACGGTCAGCGGTGTCGTTCAATTGAGCCACGAGTTTGGTGGTTTCATGCCCCATGGCATGACTGCCGTTATCGGTGCGATGCTGACTACAGTGTTCAGCTTCATGGGCACAGAAATCGTCACCATTGCCGCTGCTGAATCTCAGAACCCCTCCAGACAGATAACCCGCGCGACAAACTCCGTCGTCTGGCGAATGGGGATTTTCTATATCGTATCGGTGTTCCTCATCATCTCCATCGTCCCTTGGAACGACCCCATGCTTATGGAAGTCGGCTCTTATCAGAGAGCACTTGAGTTGATGAATATTCCACACGCGAAAATGATTGTAGATATCGTCGTGCTGATTGCTGTAGCCAGCTGCCTTAACTCAGCCATCTATACGGCGTCACGCATGGTCTACTCTCTGAGCAAGCGCGGGGATGGCCCTCAAGTACTTCAGAAGACCTCGTCTTCCGGGGTGCCCTATATTGCGGTGCTGGCCAGCACAGCGGTTGGTTTCCTGACCACGGCACTCAATTATTTTGCGCCCAACGAAGTGTTCTCCTTCCTCCTGGCCAGCTCTGGAGCTGTTGCGCTGCTGGTCTACCTGGCCATTGCTGTTTCTCAACTGGTACTTCGCAAAAAAATGAATGCTTCGGGACAGCCGATCGCATTCAAAATGTGGTTTTACCCTTGGCTCAGCTACCTGGTTATTTTCTGCATCCTGAGCATCCTGATTGTCATGCTGATTTTGCCAGAGCACCGTATGGAAGTGATTGCTACGGGTGCGCTCACACTGTCCATCGTTTGCATTGGCGCAATCTTCAACTCCAAGAAAACGACATTGCAAAACGTTGATATGGCTCAAACAGAAAACGCCTGACTCGATATCCACATAACGCCGTATACGAACGTTCATCCTCGCTCACCTCTTTGCGGCCCGCTCTCCCCCACGAGCTGGCCGTTTTTTTTCTTTCTCCCTCCGGCCTCTCTCCCTTGGTTTTGTACACTCCCCTTCGGCCATGGAGCCCGATCCAGTCCCACTCATATTTTGCGTGCAAATTCATCTCGTTTTGGTCTATTGATCGGACACTCGGTGTAAGATCCAGAAACCTGAAACCAGGGTTAAAAATCATAAAAACGAGAGGATGTTGCCCATGTCGGCAGCTTGCCGCAGCGCGCGTCCCTTATGCAGTTGAGGAGTAGTATTAATGGCGAAACTCCAGACGGCGCCCCCCGCTGCGAGACGTTCGGCCAGTGAACAACGGCCGGTTAAAACCGTGGGCTTTCTGGTCATCCCTAACTTCACCACCATCGGCTTCGCCTCCGCCGTGGAAACCCTGCGCATGGCCAATATGGCGGCTCGCCAACCGATGTTCCGCACGGTGATCATCGCAGCCAGCCTGGAGCCGGTCACTGCCAGCAACGGCATGCGTATCCTGCCCGACTACTCCATCACCGATGCACCCAAACTCGACATTCTGTTCGTTGTCGGATCAAACCCGATCGTCTCCAATCACAGCAGCCGACCGTTGCTCAATTGGCTACGCAAGCTGGCGCATGATCAGGTGTCACTCGGCGGGATTTGCACGGGGAGCCACTTGTTGGCACGCGCCGATTTGCTCAAGGGCTATCGCTGCACGATTCACTGGGAAGACATCGAGGCGCTGAAGGAACGTTTTCCAGGGATCATCATTTCGAACCAGCTGTTCGAGCTCGATCGCGATCGCTACACCTGTTCCGGTGGCGTGGCGTCCATGGACATGACGCTGCAATTGATTGCCCGCGAACCCGGTGGTCGGGACATCGCGGCTCATGCGGCCGAGTTGCTCCTGTGTGATCGGGTACGTGGCGCGCAGGAGCAACAGCGTGTGCCATTGCGGCAAAAACTGGGCACGTCCCAGCCCAAGCTCAGTCAGATGGTGGCGATCATGGAAGCCAATCTAGAGGAACCGGTGGGCCTTGAGGAGCTCGCGCGGTTGAACGAGGTGTCGGTGCGGCAGCTGGAACGCCTGTTTCACAAGCACCTGCAACGCACGCCAAGTCAGTACTACTTGGAATTGCGCCTTTCACGGGCGCGGCAATTACTGCTACGTAGCGAGTCGCAAGTACGCGATATCGCCCTCGCCTGCGGCTTTGTTTCACCTGCGCATTTCTCCAAATGCTACAGCCGCTTCTTCGGGGTGTCGCCCATCGGCGAGCGCAAGCAAGTGGCCTCCTTGCACTAATTCGCAGGAGCCGGCTTGCCGGCAATGGCGTCCATGAGGTCGCCATCGCCAGTAACCCGGCTTTCTACGGTATTGCGATGTTGCGGGTCAGTCCTGCAAGGCTTTATGCGCCGTTTCCCGGCTCGCCAGCATGGCAATCAACGCCACCGCCGCTGCCGCCAGCAGATACCAGGCCGGGGCCATTTTGTTGCCGGTCAGTTGAATCAGCCAGGTCGCGATAAATGGTGCGGTGCCGCCGAACACTGCATTGGCAATATTGAAGCTGAAGGCAAAACCACTGAAGCGCACACGGGTCGGGAATATCTCGGCGAGGAAGCACGGCAAGGTGCCGTCGTTCATCGCCAGGATTGCGCCGAAGGCAATCTGGATCATCAACACCACGATCAGTGGCTGGTTGTTGAGCATGCCAAACAGCGGAAACGTCAGCGCCAAAAACAGTAACGAAGCAGTCACCAACATGGTCTTGCGCCCGAACCGGTCCGACAGTTTGCCCATCAGAAAAATCAGCCCGATATAGGTCGCCAGCGAAACTGTCGAGGCCATGAACGAATCACTCTCGCTCATGCCCATTTCAGTGGACAGGTAGGTTGGCATGTAACTGAGCAACAGGTAGAACGCCACCGCATTCAGGCAGGTCACACCAATCCCGATCATCACGCTGCGCCGGTGTACGGTGAGTAATTCGCGAACAGGAGCATGGGACTTGCACTCCTTGGCTTCAAGGCGCTTTTCCATCTCCAGGAACTTGGGCGTGTCTTGTAATCTCATGCGGATATAGCGCCCCACCAGTCCGAATGGTGCCGCTAACAAAAAGGGTAAGCGCCACCCCCAGCTGTGCAGATCCTCGACACCCATCCATGAATGCAGACCGGCCACAAACACCGCGCCAAACAACAAACCGGCCGCCGTACTCGCCGGGACGATACTGGTGTACAAACCGCGTTTACCCTCAGGCGCATATTCGGCGAGAAAGGCCG
Source organism: Pseudomonas sp. 05N36 (assembly GCF_056397385.1). NCBI lineage: Bacteria > Pseudomonadati > Pseudomonadota > Gammaproteobacteria > Pseudomonadales > Pseudomonadaceae > Pseudomonas > Pseudomonas sp. 05N36. The sequence continues at coordinate 62,989 of NZ_JBFTNH010000026.1, forward strand.
ATGCCCCGGCATACTCGCCGGAAGCGGAAAACCCTTGAACCAGGCGGATCAGCAACAGCAAGGCCGGCGCCCACAGACCGATATGATTGTAAGTGGGGAGAACGCCGATAAAGAAGGTTGAGACGGACATGATCAGAATCGACCAGGACAACGCACTGCGCCGCCCATATTTGTCACCGAAGTGACCCCAGACCAATCCCCCTATCGGACGGACGATAAACGACAGCGCGAACACCGCGAAAGTCGCCAGCAAGCCTGTCGCCTTATCCGTTTGCGGAAAAAACGTCAGCGCGATGATCGTTGCCAGATAGCCATAGGCCGCATAGTCGAACCACTCGACAAAATTACCCATGAAACTGGCACTGGCCGCACTGCGCAATGCCTTGCGCTCGGACATCTGTTCAAGCTGCTGTTCCAGGGGCGGTGTCAGACTTGCGCTTTGGGCGCTCATTGGGCACCTCCGGTGGTAGAAGTGCTGTTATCGAGATGAAGAGGCAGCGCTTGATCGCTGCCTGAAGCAGGATTGAGGTGGCGATGCTTTGGGCCTGTGGCCGGAATCGAGACGTATAACATGACAAATACCCTCTATTGTTTTACTTGGCAGGGTTAAGGGTCAGTAAATGCTGCGCGTTCTCGGCACGCATGCGTTGGTTTTTTTTCGGTTGGATTCAATCGCCGGGACGGTTTTTTTCTACACCTTTGCCACTCATCAAAGAGAAACGCCGCACAGGTACTCTGTGCGGCGTCTGATCTCACTTTTTGATGATGTTGTGTTCCGGGCCATACGGGAATTTGGTGATGTTTTCGCCACCCTGTTCGTTGACGATCAGGATGTCATGTTCACGATAGCCACCCGCTCCCGGAAGGCCTTCAGGCAGCATGATCATCGGCTCAATGGAAACCACCATGCCTGGTTCCAGTACGGTGTCGATGTCTTCGCGCAGTTCCAGCCCGGCTTCGCGACCGTAGTAATGGCTCAGCGTGCCGAAGGAGTGACCGTAACCGAAAGTGCGGTATTGCAGCAGATCGTGTTCGAGGAATATCTCGTTCAACTGCAGGGCGATGTCGCAGCAGCGCATGCCCGGCTTGATCAGTTTCAGACCGGCCTCGTGCACTTTGACGTTAACTTCCCACAAACGCAGATGCTCGTCGGAACAGTGGTCCAGGAACAATGTACGTTCCAGCGCGGTGTAGTAACCGGCGATCATCGGGAAGCAATTGAGGCTGAGGATGTCGCCCTTGTTGACCTTTCGCGAGGTCACCGGGTTATGTGCGCCGTCTGTGTTGATGCCGGACTGGAACCAGGTCCAGGTGTCCATCAGTTCGGAGTCCGGGAAGGTGCGGGCAATTTCGCGGACCATCGCCTGAGTGGCGTGCAGGGCTACTTCATACTCAGGAACCTGATCACGCAAGGCCTCTATGATGGCCGCGCCTCCGATGTCCGCCACACGGGCGCCGTGGCGGATGATCGCGTGTTCTTCGGCAGACTTGATCATGCGCATACGCATGCACGGTGCACCGATATCCACCAGTTCGGCCTGCGGGTAACGGCTGGCGAGTTTGTAGCGGTTGAGCACATTCAGATGGTCGAACTCAATGCCGATACGACCAGCCTTGGGCAAGGCTTGCTGGATTGCGACGAAATAGTTGTCGCGCTGCCAGTCGGTGTAGACGATGTTCTCAGTGCCCATGGTCCGGCGCCAAGGCTGGCCGCCATCAATGTTGGCGCTGATGGTCACGGCACTGTCCTGGGTCACGACCAGCGCGTATTGACGCCCGAACGAGCAATACAGGAAATCGCTGTAGTAGTTGATGTTGTGATAGGAGGTGAAAACTGCCGCATCGATATCGTTCTGCGCCAGATAAGCCCGCAATTTGGCCTGGCGATTGGCGTATTCCTGAGCCGAGAACGTCGGTGTCACTTTTTCGCCGTTCTTGATCTGGATGGTTTTCGGCATTTGCATGTTATTTATCCTTGTCAGTGATTGAGCGACAGATGGCGCCACTCTGGCTGGTCGCTGAAGATCATTCGAACAGATGAACCGTGAGGTTTTTTGCGCGAATCCGACCTGTAGTTGGTCAGATCCGCTCTTTTCAAAAGTGGCTTTCAGCAGCCTCGGACAAAAACGACAATGCCCCCGGCAAGCGCGGTGAAAGCCGCTTGGCGGGGGCATTGGCAACGGGTCAGACAAGCGCGAGCAAGCTCGCTTCCACATGTTCGCGCGGGTGCGCGCCGAAGTACTGGCGATAACAGCGGAAAAAATGTTGCAGCGAGACAAATCCGCACTCGCGAGCGACCCCCGCCATCGACCGTTTACCGGTCTGCAATAACTGACGTGCCTGTTGCAGGCGCAAGTCCAGATAGTGCCGTGATGGCGAACACCCCAGATTACGTTTGAACAACCGCTCCAGGTGTCGACGAGAAATGCCCATGGCCTCAGCCAGTTCGTCGATACCCAATGTGCGGGTCAGGTGATTGTTCATCAATGCCAGTGTCGCCTGAAGTTTTGTCGGAGTGTTGTTCATCGGTTGCAGAGGCTTGGCCTGTCGGGCTATGTGTTGTTCCATGCGCAGTACCAGACCACGACCGTAGGTTCGGGCCAGCAGTTCATGCATCAGCCCTCGAACGGCCTGTGGGCCGACGCAGGTCAGACGTTGACGGTCAACGCAGAACGGTGCAGCCACTGGCGTCAACTTATTGAAGGTGCCGAAGGACAGCGATGGGTCGGGTTCCGGCAGGCTGCAGCGCATACCGTCCAGCGCGCCTATCTGCGCCAGCAGCCAGCCGGCCTTGCCAAAGGCCCCCAGCCCGATCGGTTGCATGGCCCAGTGGCGCAGTTGCTGGCGAAGGTCTGGATTATCCGTTCGAGTGTGCAGGTTCTCGCCACCACAGAGGATCAACACATCCAGTGGCTGTGCCTGATCCAGTCGTGCAGTTGCGAAAGCCATTCCGTTACTGGCGCTCAGTTGCTGGCCTTCCAGGCTGAGAATCTGCCACTGGCAGATGCTACGCCCAGCCACCTGATTGGCCAGGCGCAAAGGTTCCAGCGCATTGGCCAAGGCATACAAATCGAACGCATCCGTCAACCAGAAACCAATACGCAGTGCCGCCAGTGATTGCTGGCAAGATTCAGTCGGTTGCAGCATCTCCCACTCTCCTGTTGGTGATGGTGGCTCAACACTCGATGGAGCTGACGGCCAACCCGCCACGGGAGGTCTCTTTGTATTTGTCATGCATGTCGGCGCCGGTATCACGCATGGTGCGGATGACCCGATCCAGAGAGATAAAATGCGTACCGTCCCCGCGCAGGGCCATTTGCGCGGCATTGATTGCTTTCACCGCTGCGATTGCGTTTCGCTCGATACATGGCACCTGCACCAATCCCCCGACAGGGTCGCAGGTCAGTCCGAGGTTGTGCTCCAGGCCGATTTCCGCTGCGTTTTCCACTTGTTCTGGACTGGCTCCCAGGATTTCCGCGAGGCCGGCAGCAGCCATCGCGCAGGCTGAACCGACCTCGCCCTGACAACCGACCTCCGCCCCGGAGATCGACGCATTGCGTTTACACAGAATGCCTACAGCCGCCGCGGCGAGAAGATAGTCCACCACGTCGCTGTCCTTGGCCTCCGGGCAGAACTTCATGTAGTACTGCAATACCGCCGGAATAATCCCCGCAGCTCCATTCGTGGGGGCGGTGACCATGCGCCCGCCGGCGGCATTTTCTTCATTGACCGCCAGGGCGAACAAGTTGACCCATTCCATAGCGCTCAAGGTCGAACCGATGACATTCGGCTTGCCGATTTCCAGCAGGCTGCGGTGCAGGCGCGCCGCACGGCGCTGCACATTCAATCCACCAGGTAATACACCTTCGTGCTTGAGCCCGTTGTCGACGCAGGTGCGCATGGCTTGCCAGATCTGCGCCAACCCCTGGCGGATGTCTGCTTCGCTGCGCCATGCCCGTTCGTTCTCCAGCATCAACTGGGAAATGCGCAGCCCATGAGCACTGCACAGGCTCAACAACTGTGCCGCTGTGCTGAAGTCATAGGGCAGTTCGGTCAGATCTTGATCGAGTTGGCCACTCGCCGCCTGTTGCTGATCAATGACAAAGCCACCTCCAATGGAGTAGTAGGTTTCGCACAGCAGCAGATGATCATCGGCAAACGCGCTCAAGGCCATGGCGTTGGGATGGTAAGGCAGGTTCTCGTCCAGCAGGACCATGTCCCGCTGCCAGACAAAAGGCACAGGGTATTGACCGGCCAGCAGCAGGCATTGCGTTTCACGCAAATCCATCATCCTTGGCTCGATCTGTAACGGGTCGACCTTGTCTGGCCATTCCCCCATCAACCCCATGATCACTGCTTTATCGGTGCCGTGACCAATACCCGTGGCCGACAGCGAACCATACAAACGCACCTCGACGCGCTGCACCTGCGCCAGCATTTCCCGCGCGCACAAGGCTTCGACAAACAGAGCCCCGGCACGCATCGGGCCGACGGTATGAGAACTGGAGGGGCCGACTCCAATCTTGAACAAGTCAAAAACACTGATAGCCATCGTTGATCTCCGCACGCCGTTTTCAAGGTTATTAGGAACCAATCGAATTGTCGGGGTCTGGGATCATCCAGACGTGTCAGAAATCGACCCCAAAGTGTTCGCCACTACCCATTGCGGGTAGGAGGTCAACAGGTGGCCCCTGGGAGATGACGCCAATAATCCCCGTTCGAGCTACCCAACATACCGCCACGCCAGCTGATCTTGCCGGGCAACAAATCCCTGATCCGTCTCCATTGATCATCGGGCAGAAACGCCCGGCGACTCATCTGTTGAAATAGGGATGAAAGGTAAAGGAAATCACCTGTCAAACCTAAACAAGAGAGCATTTCAAGCACTCGAAAGAATAACTTTTAAATGTCATGAATAGTCTTGTTTTTAAAGGCCTTGATAAAAATATTTATTGTTACGCATTGGGTAATGAAAAATTACGCATTCGGTCCGCAATCGCTTTGTGCTGACCTGCTAAGCTACCTGTCTATTCTTCGAAAAAAGACAACTGCGTGCACTGTCAGTGTGGAAATATCGATCTTCGAATTTTTTATTCGGATTTATCTGTAGGGTGGCTTCTGCAAGTAAATTCACCTTGCAAGATCAGACTTAAAAGCAGTATGCCATGCAAACACCTTCTAAGTTATTCACTAATAGCCTAGTCCGCAACACTCTAACTTTCATCCGGCCGGATGCTTGAAAAATCACCACCCTGGATACTGTGGAGCCCGCGTGACAACGCCAATGCGTGAAACATTCGAATCGACCCAGGCGCCGGACAGCCTTGAAAAGTTTCAGGGCGGATATGCCAATCCATCCGTGAACCGTGAGTGGGAAGTATGGAAGCGCGCATGGGAATCATGCCGTCAAAGCGAGTTGCCGGTACCGCTTGGCGTTAATCATGATCCTGCTCTAACACCTCACGAATTGGAGTTTGTAAAGAGTTTGTTTAGTACCCATCCGGATTCGCAAACGCACCTGAAGTAAATCATGAATACCATCCGTTTGATATCAGCACTACTTTCAAAAATCATAGCAAACCAAAATGCCCTCGGTGCTGCCGTGGAAGAGTTAACCCTATGGGTTGAGGAAAGCGGGTCTACAATAGTTGCTTCGAATATTCGTGGCGCTCTGGAAGTTCTGCACGATAACGACGCGATCATTAATGAGGGTATTGAAAAAATGATGGCCATTCAATTGATCAGATCAAGAGTCCCCGATTGAACACCTCCCATAAGCACCGGTTCAACAGAATCGGCGCGAAGCCGGACAGCGACGGATATCCGCCAGCAGGCACCTCGATACATAGCCTGCACCCCTTCAATACCCGAATGAAGCAGGCTTCTTCGGAATAGGGCTATACCTAAAAGCTACCAGGTGTTCTGCGGCAAGGCCTCCCACCGCTAGGCGGACGAAGCTCATCACTAGAAGAATATGTTGGAGAACATCTGTATGAGAAAAACAACTATTACCAGCCTGACCGCAGGACTTGTCCTGAGCGGTTTGGCAATGAGCGCCTGGTCGGATGAACCGATGTTTTCATCATCGTCTCGATGGATGACAGGTGACTGGGGTGGCCTTCGAACAGAATTGCTCGACAAGGGTTATGACTTCCAGTTCAGCTATCAGTCGGAAAGCGCTGCCAATATCAATGGTGGGTATGATCATGACCATACTGCACGCTACACCGATCAGTTCAACCTGGGTGGCGCCATCGATCTTGAAAAGGTCCTGGGTTGGCATGAAGCCAGCTTGCAACTCCTGATCACCGAGCGCAGCGGGCGAGATATTACCAATGACAGACTGACCGACCCTCGCACTGGAACCATCGGTTCTTCGGTTCAGGAGAACTATGGGCGAGGTCAAACCTGGCGTATCAGCACCTTGGCGTATCAGCAAAAGTTCTTTGACGATGTGCTCGATATCAAAGTAGGTCGGTTGCCGATTGGCAGTGACTTCGATTCGACGGGCTGCGTGTTTCAGAACAACTCCTTGTGTGGCGGTCTGGCTGGCCATGGTGCAACGGTCTGGTTCAACTCTCCGGTCAGCCAGTGGGGCGGGCGGGTCAAAGTCAATGTCACCCCGACGGTCTATGCCCAGTTAGGCGTCTACGAGTACAACCCGACCCTGCTCGATAGCAATAACGGCTTCAAGCTCAATACCTCGGGCCAGACAGGCAACACTTATCTCGGGGAAGTTGGTTGGACGCCGCGGTTGGGGGATGCCGGGATGGCCGGTAAATACATGGTGGGCACCTATTGGAACAGCGCCACGGCCAAAGACGTGTTGGAGGACGTCAACGGTAATGACAAAGCGATCACCGGCGCCCCTGTCGATCAACATGATGGTCGTTATGGCATGTACGCCTACGCCCGCCAACAGATTACGACCGTGGGGGGGGATGCCAAGCGCGGCCTGAGCCTCTTCGCCCACTTTGCGCAGTACGACAAGAAAAGCTCCACCCTCGATTGGCAGGCGCAAATGGGCGCCATTTATGCCGGTCCATTCGATGCACGCCCGAAGGATGCCCTCGCATTCGGTCTCAGTGAGATGCACGTCAACCCGGCATTGACGAAAAACCAGGAACTGCAGAACCAGGCCAACAATCTGGTTGACTACAGCAATCCACGCTTCCAACCAGTCCAGCACGCCGAGTACGTTGCCGAGATTCACTACGACTTCCAGTTGACGCCATGGCTGATGGTGCGCCCCAACATTCAATACCTCGCTCATCCGGGCGGTGTATACGAAGTCGATAACGCAACTGTTGCAGGCTTGACGATTAACACCGTGTTCTGACTTGTCTACCGGTATAAAACGATGGTGCAGGGACGCACCGCCCAGCTCATCCGGCACTGCAGGAATCACCATGAATAGACTGAATGAATTAGAGAGCCCCAGCTTGCTGAAGACGACCCGGCGAATGCTGTTAAAAGGCCTGTTGACCGCCTATACCGCCTCCTTGATTCCTTTTGCACTGGCTGAGCCGATCGACAACGCAGAACAAGGCGCGTTTCTGGCACTCTCGGCGATTATTGCCGGTCGCCAGAGTCTGGACAAAGTCCTGGCAAACAACCTGTATCAGGCCCTCCTGGCCGATGACCCGGCCTTCGCCAAGGGCGTGAAGGACTTGCTTGCCCTGATCAACGAGCGTCACGTGGATCCGATGCAGCTGCAGAACACCCTGGATGATGAAAAGTCGCCCCTGGCCATCGTTCCACGCAAGATCGCGATGGCCTGGTTCATGGGCGTGGTCGGCAGTGGTGCCAAGGCCCGTTGCCTGGCCTACGAGCATGCGCTCAACGCGGTGATGGTCGCCGATGTCCTGAAGCCACCTACCTACGCCTACGGTCCCTACGGAAGCTGGGCAAGCCATCCAATCGTCGAGGTGAAAAATGTCTGATCAATTGTCCGCGGACATCGTCATCATCGGTTCGGGGGTTTGCGGCTCCATGGCCGCGACCCATCTGCTCAAACAAGGCGCTTCGGTGCTGATTCTGGAAGCAGGCGGGCCTATCGAGCGAGGCCGTATCGTCGCAGCCTTCCGCAACTCCACGCGCAAGAGTGACTGGATGTCGCCCTATACCTGCAGTGACTGGGCACCTCATCCGGTCTACAAGCCGGTTGATAATGGCTACCTGATCCAGGGCGGCCCTTATCCGTACCCGGCAGAATACATCCGTGGCGTCGGTGGCACGACCTGGCACTGGGCGGCCCAAGCCTGGCGCGTGGTGCCGGGCGATATGCGGATCAAGACCCTTTACAACGTGGGCGTCGACTGGCCCATTACTTACGAAGAACTCGACCCTTTCTATCAGGAAGCGGAAGAGATCTGGGGCGTTTCGGGGGCCGACAACACCGGCTCGCCGCGCAGCAAGCCGTTTCCGATGGAGCCGGTGACCGAACCTTACGCCATGCGGCGCATTCGCGAGCGCCTGGCGCCGACTTACGCCGTGGTGGGCAACACCACTGGACGCAACAGTCGTCCATACGATGGTCGTCCGGCCTGCTGTGGCAACAACAGTTGTCAGCCTATCTGCCCGATCGACGCGCAATACCATGGCGGCATTGCCATTCAGACCGCAATAGACGCGGGTGCCAAGCTGCAGATCAACGCCGTGGTCTATCGCATTGAACATGATGACAAGGGGCATATCGTCGCCGTGCATTACTATGACCCGGACAAGCAATCGCACCGGGTTACCGGCAAAACCTTCATCCTCGCTGCCAACGGCATTGAAAGCCCGAAACTGTTGCTGATGTCGGCCAGCGACAAATACCCCAATGGCCTGGCCAACAGCTCCGGCATGGTCGGTCGTAACCTGATGGACCACCCGAGCACGTCCATTACTTTCGATGCCGATGAAGAATTGTGGCTGGGCCGTGGGCCGCAAAGTCCAAGCTCGATCAATACCATGCGCGATGGCGCCTTCCGCTCGGAGCACGCACCTTATCGCCTGGACTTCACCAATATCTCCCGGGTGAATGGAGCCACGGACGCGCTTATTGCAGCCGGGGTGTATGGCACGGAATTCGAGAAGCAGCTACGTCACCGCGCGGCATTTGAGATGAGCCTCAAGGATGTGCTGGAAGTGTTGCCCAACCCTGAGAACCGCGTCAGCCTGAGCGATCAGAAAGACAAGCTGGGGCTGCCCAAGCCCAAGGTCAACTACGCCATCGACGACTACACCCGCAAGGGCGCGGCGCAGTCGCACAAAGACTTCGCCCGCATCGCAGAGCTGATGGGCGGGACCAATCTGCGTTATAGCGCCGAAGGCAATTTTGCCAACAACCAGCACATCACCGGCACCATGAGCATGGGTAACGACCCTCGAACCTCGGTCTGCGACAGCTATGGTCGTACCCATGACCACGACAACCTGTTCATTTGCAGCACCGGCGTGATGCCGACGGCCGCCACCATGAACTCGACCCTGACCGCCGCGGCGCTGACTTTGCGCACGGCGCACCATATTCTGCCGAATCGGGTCATTGCTCGAACTTCGCCGTCCGAGTCTGCCACCGAACAAGGGCGGGGCTGAACCATGAACTGGAAAAACACTTCGCTGGTTACCTTGATGCTGGCTGCGCTGAATGCCAGCGCGGCGGACGATGCGCAGATCCAACGTGGTAAATACCTGTCGACCGTCGGTGACTGCGTTGCCTGCCACAGCGTGCCCGGTGGCAAGCCGTTTGCTGGCGGCCTGGCGCTGCCCACACCGATTGGAGAAATCATCGCGACCAACATCACCCCGTCGAAAACAGCGGGCATCGGCAACTACTCCCTGGAGCAGTTCAGCGATGCGATGCGCAAAGGCATTCGCGCAGATGGCAAACACTTGTACCCGGCCATGCCTTACACCTCGTATGCCAAAGTGAGCGATGAAGACATCAAGGCCATATATGCCTACTTCATGAGCGCCGTGAAACCCGTGGATACCCCGGCCAAGCCGACCGCTCTGCCCTTCCCGTTCAACATTCGTTTCTCCATGGCTGCGTGGAACCTGCTGTTTCTCGACGATAAGGCCTTCATACCGGATACGTCGCGTGATGCCGAGTGGAATCGAGGCGCCTACCTGGCGCAAGGTTTGACCCACTGCAGCACATGCCATTCGCCCCGCAACCTGATGATGGCTGAAGTGTCGTCAAAAGAGCTGGCGGGCGGTGATGTCGGTACCTGGCATGCACCGAATATCACCTCGGACATCAACAGTGGCATCGGGGGCTGGGACAATACCGAGCTGGTCGCTTACCTGAAAACCGGTGAAGCGCCAGGCAAAGCCCAGGCGGCCGGGCCAATGGCCGAAGCAGTGGACCACAGTCTGCAGCACCTAAACGACAGCGACCTGAAGGCCATTGCTGTCTACCTGAAAAYGGTGCCTGCGCAACAAACTGCGGCAGACAGCAAGCCGGTGTATGCCCTGGGGCAAAAGACTGACGAGCTGGCCAGCATCCGTAGCGTGGCCTTGCCGGCTGATGGCGACAAGATGAGCGGTGCCCAACTGTACGATGCTCATTGCGGCACGTGTCACCAAGCTCAAGGGCAAGGCAGCTTCGAGGGCGGCTTGCCGTCGTTGTTGCACAACACTGCGGTCGGGCGCAGTAACCCCAACAATCTGGTGATGGTGATTCTGGACGGCGTCAAGCGTGGCAGCGATGGTCAGGACATCAGGATGCAGGGCTTTGCCAACATCCTCAACGATCAGCAGGTCGCGACGCTGGCTAGCTACCTGACCGGTCATTATGGCAACGCGGACGTCAAGGTCAGCGCCGCCCTGGTCAAGGAGCTGCGGGCCGGTGGATCGGTGTCGCACCTGGCTGCGTTGGCTCAGGGAGCTATCACGGTGGGGATCATCGGGTTGCTCCTGCTGATGCTTTGGCTGGCACAGCGTAAACGTCAGTCATAGCGTTGGGTGAGTTCGTTGCCTCCTGCCGGGGAGGCAACGACAGCTTGTTTGTTCTCGGTAGAATTGCGAGCAGCATCCAGCTCTTCTGTCAGTTCTGTCACCTCCAGTTACCGCCCGCCCACAAACGGCGGGCGGGTGTACGTGGCTTGCAGAGACGAAGCCACCTCCTCCCCTCCTTACCCCACAGAAGCCACCTTCTCAGGCTGTTCATGCTGACGCGTCAGCACAATGCCTATCAAGGAAATCACCAGCGCCAGGCTGATAGTAGAAGTCACTTCGGCACGGTGTTCAGGAGTCACCAACATAACCACCAGCGCGGCGCAGATAAATGCGATGACCAGATACACAAGTAAGGCAATGGCGCCGGAGCTGGCGAGCAGAAAGTCGAACAAACCGCGGGCATGAAATAGCTGAACAAGGTCACAGCTGCACCCGCCTGCCCTTCTCCGAGCAGCCGCATACGAAATGCGCGCGGGTTCGCGCTAACACCAGTCGGTGAGTCAATTCTGTTTTATGTAAGGCAACTGAAGCGGCATGCAAGGGAAGCTCTGGGGTACTAACCGATACCCCAGAGTTTTGCGTGATATAAATCTATACCCGGACGCTGGCAAAGGTTGATTCGTTGCGGGCCTGGCTGAGCGTCGACATTGCTCTAGACAATGGTGACAGCACCAAGGCTTGTGGCAACGGAATCAACGCCACTTGTTGCGCGGTGTTGGAGCCGACGCGCTCGTCGCGTGGCGGAATGCCGTAGTATTCGCGGTAGCACTTGGAGAAGTGTGGCGTGGATATGAACCCACAGATAGACGCCACTTCGATGATCGACATGGGTGTTTGCTTGAGCAACTGCCGCGCACGCACCAAACGCAGTTTCAGGTAATAACGCGATGGTGAGCAGTGCAGGTATTTCTGGAACAGCCGCTCCAGCTGACGACGTGAAACAGCGACATACACCGCCAGTTCATCGAGGTCGATCGGCTCTTCAAGGTTGGCTTCCATCAGCGCGACAATTTCCTGCAACTTCGGCTGATTGGTGCCGAGCATGTGCTTGAGCGGCACGCGCTGGTGATCCTGCTCGTTACGGATGCGCTCGTAGACGAACATTTCCGAAATCGCCGCCGACAGTTCGCGGCCGTGGTCGCGGCTGATCAGGTGCAGCATCATGTCCAGTGGCGCGGTGCCGCCGGAGCTGGTGAAGCGGTTACGGTCCAGGGTGAACAAGCGAGTGCTCATCGCCACCCGCGGGAAAGCTTCCTGCATCGACGCCAGACATTCCCAGTGCACGCTGCAATCGAAACCGTCCAGCAGACCGGCGCAGGCCAGGGCCCAGCTACCGGTGCAGACGGCGCCAAGGCGGCGCGACTGACGGGCCTGGCTTTGCAGCCACGACACGTGTTCACGGGTTACGGTGCGTTGAATGCCGATGCCACCGCAGACAATCACGGTGTCCATGGGCGGGGCTTTGTGCATGGACGCATCCGGTGTGATTTGCAGGCCGTCACTGGCCCAGACCTGACCGCCGTCAGCGGTGAGAGTGCTCCAGCGATATAGCTCACGACCCGATAGTTGGTTGGCCATGCGTAGCGGCTCGACCGCCGAGGCCAGGGAAATCAGCGTGAAATTGTCCAGCAACAGAAAGCCGATGGATTGTGGGATGCGGTTCTGGGGTTGGGCCACGGAGTTTTGCGACATCATTGAGGTATCTCCTCACACAGGACAGATTATGGCCCCAGACGCAGGCTCTTTTTATTACCTGTCCAGCAAATGGCGGGCTACTGGCAGTGACGTGGCAAGCATCATGCCAAGGTCAAATTGAGCTCCAATGACTTTTAGAAATTAACCCCACCAATTTTTGATTATAGAAGGTCGCAAGAGCAAATAGTTACAAGCGCAAAGGCTGAGTTAGCACCATTGTTCATGAACAGCGAGCAATTCCGTACTATTAGGCACTACCATCCCTCGCCGGATTGCAGTGCAGGCGCCTTCAAGCACCCGGTAACGCGGGTCAGCAACTTATGCACCGCGCTCCAGGTGTGGTCCGACAAACTCATGCACCAAAACTTCCTTGAAACGTACTGACTTGCGCGAGGCCAGTGCATGGCCGACAGGTACGACCAAAGTCAGTTCGTCATTACGATTAGGCACCGTTTCCAGACATTGGCGGGATTAAATCCCGACATCTATAACCGGACGCTGGCAAAGGTTGATTCGTTACGGGCCTGGCTGAGCGCCGACAGCGGTCTGGACAACTGTGACAGCACCATCGCTTGCGGGATCGGCATCATCGTCACTTGTTGCGTGGTGTTGGAACTTACACGCTCGTCGCGTGGTGGAATACCGTAGTACTCGCGGTAGCACTTGGAGAAGTGTGGCGTGGACACGAAGCCACACACCGAGGCCACTTCGATGATCGACATTGGCGTTTGCTTGAGCAACTGTCGGGCGCGGATCAGCCGTAGCTTGAGGTAGTAGCGCGATGGCGAGCAGTGCAGGTATTTCTGGAACAGCCGCTCCAGCTGACGCCGCGACACGGAGACGTACACCGCCAGTTCGCCGAGGTCGATCGGCTCTTMTAGGTTGGCGTCCATCAGCGCGACAATTTCCTGCAACTTCGGCTGATTGGTGCCGAGCATATGCTTGAGCGGCACGCGCTGGTGATCCTGCTCGTTGCGGATACGCTCATAGACGAACATTTCCGAGATCGCCGCCGACAGCTCACGGCCGTGATCGCGGCTGATCAAATGCAGCATCATGTCCAGTGGCGCGGTACCACCGGAGCTGGTGAAACGGTTACGGTCGAGGGTGAACAGACGCGTGCTCATGACCACCCGCGGGAAAGCTTCCTGCATGGCCGCCAGACACTCCCAGTGCACGCTGCAATCGAAGCCGTCGAGCAAACCGGCACCGGCGAGGGCCCAGCTGCCGGTGCACACCGCGCCCAGGCGTTTGGACTGACGCGCTTGACTCTGTAGCCATGATACGTGCGCGCGGGTCACCGTCTGCTGAATGCCTATACCACCACAGACGATTACAGTGTCCAGCGTCGGGGCTTTGTGCATGGCGGCGTCAGGGGTGATCTGCAAGCCGTCGCTGGCCCAGACCTGGCCGCCGTCGGCGGTTAGGGTCGTCCAGCGATACAGCTCGCGACCGGACAATTGGTTGGCCATACGCAGGGGTTCGACGGCGGAAGCCAGAGAAATCAGCGTGAAATTGTCCAACAGTAAAAAACCGATGGACTGAGGCGTATGGTTCTGGGGCTTAGCCCCGGAGTTGAACGTCGTCATCGCGGTATCTCCTCACACAAAGCGGGTGAATGGCCTCAGGCGGAGGCTCTTTTTATTGCCCAATCAAACAAAGCTGAGTGGGCTATTTGTAATTGCCTGCAAGAGTCACACCCAAGTTAACTGGACCTTTCCATACATTCAAAAAACGACACCGCGATGTCTCTATCTGGAGGGTCGCAAGGGCTAGGGTTAAAAGTGGAAAAAGCCGAGTCAGTGCCTCTGCTGATAGGCGGTGGGCATTACGGTAGCAGTTGTGGGAAAGGACTCCCGGGAACGACAACGTGTTTGTCACCGACACGCAGCGGTCGGTTTTCGAACAACGCATCCGCCCATTTCTGATCCAGCACGAACCGAGCAAAAAGCGCTTGCTGATCCCCAAATGCACTGACGAGCCAAAATGCTTTGAATGCGACCATCACCCCTACAGCCCGCGACTTGTAAAGGATTTAAGGGCATTAGTGCGACATTCTGTCACGGGGTTGCGTGTAGTTAATTTTCTGCTCCCTCCCATAATCGGTCCCTGAAGGGCGTTATGTTCGCCCGCAAAATGTCGCTCCCCGCCCTGAGTTGGCGGGATCGTGCTGATCGGCCGCCCCAGTCGCACCCTCCGCAGTGCGCTGGCCTTCCAAGAATGATCGAAAGCAATAAGATCAAGCAGGAGATTTGACGTGCACATTGGTGTTCCTCTCGAAACCCAGACCGGTGAAACGCGGGTTGCTGCAACCC
>NZ_JBFTNH010000027.1:0-68690 GCF_056397385.1 Pseudomonas sp. 05N36
CTGGCCAGAGGTTTCAAGAAGACTCAGGCCCTGGTAATCCTTGCCCGCAAACTCGCCCGGGTGGCGTTCGCCCTGATGAAAAACCAGAGCGAATACCGACCGAATCGACCGCTGCAGGGTTGTCCTGCAACATAGAATCTCCCACATTAGATCGGCAGTGAACTCAGAATGTGTGTGCGCTGCGATTCAGTGTGGGAGCGGGCTTGCTCGCGAAGAGGCCCTCCCAGGCACCGAAACAACCAGTGCCTGAAACACAGCGTTAGCCGTTGAACACTTCATCCAGCAAGTTATGCATCGACACAAAGGCCCGCTTGGCGGTTTTGGCGTCGTACATCATCATGCCCGGCACATTGGCGTGCGGGTCGGTAAAGGAATGCACCGCGCCGCCGTAGCTGAGCAACTGCCAATCCACGCCCGCAGCGTTCATTTCAGCTTCGAAGGCCGGCAACTGCTCTTTCGCAACCAATGGATCGGATGCACCGTGCAGCACCAGCACCGAGCCTTTGATATTTTTCGCATCGGCGGGGTTCGGTGTGTCCAGCGTACCGTGGAACGACACGGCAGCCTTGAGCGGCGCGCCGGTACGGGCCAGCTCCAGAGCACAGCAACCGCCGAAGCAGAAACCGAACGCTGCCAGCTTCGAAGCATCGACCGCTGCTTCACCCTGGCTCTGCAACGCGGCAAATGCCGCCTGCATGCGCTTGCGCAGCAGCGCACGATCATTCTTCAGCGGCATCATCGCCGCGCCCGCCTCGTCGCCATTCTGCGGACGAATCGCCTGCCCATACAGGTCGGCAATCAACACCACATACCCCTTGGCGGCAACCTCCTGGGCAATCTTCTCGGCCCCGGCGCTGACCCCCATCCAGTTCGGCGCCATCAGCAAGCCCGGACGCGGGCCTGTGTGGCCGGCGTCGAACGCCAGGCGACCTTCGTAAGACTGACCCTCAATCTGATAGACCACGGAACGCACAGTAACTTGGCTCATGACTCACTCCCGTAAAGAAACGCCAGAATGAAAAAACCCGCCGAAGCGGGTTTTTCTACAACTCAGTTAAACCGACAGTTCAACCAGCAGCTTGTTCAGGCGGCGCACATAGGCGGCCGGGTCTTTCAAGCTGTCGCCGGCAGCCAGGGCCGCCTGATCGAAGAGGATGTGCGACAGGTCGCCAAAACGCTCTTCGCTCTGCTCGCCGTCGAGTTTTTCGATCAGCGGGTGAGCCGGGTTGAATTCGAAGATCGGCTTGGAATCCGGAACCTTCTGACCGCTGGCTTCGAGGATCTGACGCATTTGCAGGCCCAGGTCCTGCTCACCGATCGCCAGAATCGCCGGCGAATCGGTCAGACGGTGGGAAACCCGCACTTCGCTGACGGTTTCACCCAAAGCAGTCTTGATCCGCTCAACCAGGCCTTCTTTGCTCTTGGCGACTTCTTCTGCGGCTTTCTTGTCCTCTGCCGAGTCCAGGTTGCCCAGGTCCAGGTCACCGCGTGCCACGTCGACAAAGCTCTTGCCGTCGAAGTCGTTGAGGTAGCTCATCAGCCACTCGTCGATGCGGTCGGTCAACAGCAGCACTTCGATGCCTTTCTTGCGGAAGACTTCCAGGTGCGGGCTGTTCTTGACCTGTGCATAAGTTTCACCGGTCAGGTAGTAGATCTTGTCCTGACCTTCCTTGGCGCGAGCCAGGTATTCGGCCAGCGAGACCACTTGCTCGCCCTCTTCACCCTGGGTGGAGGCGAAACGCAGCAGGCCAGCGATTTTCTCTTTGTTGGCGAAATCTTCAGCCGGGCCTTCTTTCATGACCTGACCGAAGTTTTTCCAGAAGCCCTTGTATTGCTCAGGCTCGTTCTTCGCCAGTTTTTCCAGCATGTCCAGAACGCGCTTGGTCAGCGCCGACTTCATCGAATCGATGATCGGGTCTTTCTGCAGGATTTCACGCGAGACGTTCAGCGACAGGTCGTTGGAGTCGACCACGCCTTTGATGAAACGCAGGTACAGCGGCAGGAACGACTCAGCCTGGTCCATGACGAACACACGCTGCACGTAGAGCTTCAGGCCACGTGGCGCTTCACGCTGATACAGGTCGAACGGAGCACGGGCCGGCACGTAAAGCAGCGAGTTGTACTCCAGCTTGCCTTCGACCTTGTTGTGGCTCCAGCTCAGCGGGTTCTCGAAATCGTGAGCGATGTGCTTGTAGAACTCCTGGTATTCCTCGTCTTTGACTTCGGTACGCGGACGGGTCCAAAGAGCACTGGCGCGGTTGACGGTTTCCCATTCAACGGCTGGTTTCTCTTCGCCTTCGGCGGCTGCCACTTCTTTCGGCAGCTCGATCGGCAAAGCGATGTGATCGGAGTATTTCTTGATGATGTTGCGCAGACGCCAGCCATCGGCGAACTCGTCTTCAGCGGACTTCAGATGCAGGACGATGCGAGTACCGCGGTCTTCCTTGTCGATGGTGGCGACGTCGAATTCGCCTTCACCCTTGGACGACCAGTGCACGCCTTCGCTGGCAGCGAGGCCGGCACGGCGGCTGAACACGTCAACTTTATCGGCAACGATAAAGGCAGAGTAGAAACCCACGCCGAACTGGCCGATCAGGTGCGAGTCTTTCTTCTGATCGCCGGACAGGTGTTTCATGAAATCGGCTGTGCCGGATTTGGCGATGGTGCCCAGGTGGGTCACGACATCGTCACGGCTCATGCCGATACCGTTGTCTTCGAGGGTGACGGTTTTCGCGTCCTTGTCGAAGCTCACGCGGATTTTCAGTTCGGCGCCACCTTCCAGCCACTCAGGCTTGGACAGGGCTTCGAAACGTAATTTGTCGACAGCGTCGGAGGCGTTGGAGATCAGTTCGCGAAGGAAAATTTCCTTGTTGGAATACAGCGAATGGATCATCAGGTGCAGCAGTTGCTTCACCTCGGTCTGGAAGCCCAGGGTTTCCTTTTGAGTTTCCACGCTCATGGTCATCAAACTCCGATTGGATGGCAGTGGCCGCACCCTGAAGGGGTGACGGCGGGATGTCATCAGAGTTGGGGGCTATGCCGAGGATTTCAAGGGCTTGGCGTTTCTTCAATCTTGAAATGCGCACGCGCCGTGGCAATCGGCTCGGTTTGAGTGCTCTGCCACGCGGTTATCGCAACGTTGGCGACCCGCCGCCCCTGACGGCACACCTGGCATTTGGCGTAGGTGTCACGAAACTGCCCGGCACGCAGATAATCGAGGGAGAAGTCGATGATCTTCGGCACACCGGGGGAACCGGTAAAGATCAGCAAATGCAGGGCCGCCGCCAGTTCCATGAAGCCTGCAATCACCCCGCCATGAATTGCTGGCAGCAAAGGGTTGCCAATATTGTCCTTGTTCGCCGGCAAACGAAAAAGCAGTTCGTCACCCAGTCGCGAGCACTCGACGCCGATCAGCTTGGCGTAGGGAATCAGCTGCAGCAGCGAGGCGTAATCGCCACGCTCGTGAGCCTGCTGCAATTGCTCTTTGAAGTTATCAGTCATTTCGTCCCACCACTGATGACGCCACCAAAACCCTTGGTGCCTTTGACACCTTTGCCCATGCGCATGAAGGTCCCGACTACGTGGGCGATCGGCTTTTGCGGGTCATCCTGGTAAGCAAATCCGCGCGTGAAGATCACATCGGTCGTCACCCGGTAGCACTGGGCAAAACCATGCACTTCTTTATGCGGCTCGGCCGGGTGCATGTAGTCGATACGCAGATCCAGGGTCGGGCAAACCTCGAACTCCGGCAAAACACAGAGCGTTGCCATGCCGCACGCGGTGTCCATCAACGAGGTGATGGCCCCGCCATGAATCACACCGGTTTGCGGATTACCGACGATCTGCGGGCTGTACGGCAACGTGATTGTCAGCCCGTCATTGCTCGCGCTGTGCACACGCAACCCGAGCACCTGGCAATGCCTCAGCGCCGATAAAAACCGCGTCGCTCGCTCGAAAATGGGGTTGTCGATCATTCGGTAAAGGCTCTTTTTAGTGGTGTTGCATAGCAGGATAGGGACTAAGAAAAAGTTCCCTCCTAGATAAATCTTATATATCTGTAGGAAACATGGAACTTAACCCACGGTGGTGCGTTCGAAAGGGCAAGTAGATATTTTCCACCAGGAGAAACACCCCATGCGTAAGACTTTAGCTATTGCCTTGATGTTGACCGCTTCCCTCGGCATCGCTGCCTGCGGTAAAAAACCCGAGGACAAAGC
This sequence comes from Pseudomonas sp. 05N36, assembly GCF_056397385.1. NCBI lineage: Bacteria > Pseudomonadati > Pseudomonadota > Gammaproteobacteria > Pseudomonadales > Pseudomonadaceae > Pseudomonas > Pseudomonas sp. 05N36. The sequence continues at coordinate 4,218 of NZ_JBFTNH010000027.1, forward strand.
TCAAGAAGCCACCCAAAAAATTGAACAAGCCCAGCAAAAAATTGGTGAAGCTCAGGATAAAGTGAACGACGCAGCGAAAGAAGCCGCTGATGCTGCCAAAGCTCAGGTAGATTCGAGCAAGACAGCTGCTGAACAAGCCGCACCTAAAACCAACTAATCGGTTTTAGAGCAGCAAAAATAAAGCCCGCCAAGTGCGGGCTTTATTGTGTTCGCCGCTAAAGCGTTAGAGCAACACCGCGCGAAAAGTCGGACTAACCATCAGCAGCAGCGAACAGACAAAGCCGACAAACCACACCAGGCTTCGTTGCCAGGCCAGGTCTGCCCAGTAGCACAACAAGTAGATCACCCGGGCAATCACAAAGATGATTGCCAACCCGTCAATCAGCCACCCCGCCGTTTGCGTGGTGTGCGCCATCAACACCCCGACCGCAAACAACAGGAAGGCCTCGAAACTGTTCTGATGCGCGACCAGTGCGCGAGCGCCGAAGCCTGTGAGCTGTACTTGTTGCGCGCGCGGCAGGTGATTGTTGTAACCACCCTGCTCTTTCATGGCCTTGGCCACCGGTATGCGGGCGATGAAAATCAGCAAGGCACTGATAAACACGCACCAGAACGGGATACTCATCAGGCTACCTCTTTGATCGCCTCAGGCAATGGCGCCTCTGTAGGGGTATAGACCATTACGTCGAGCACGTCGGAGTGAAACTCCCGGCGATACAACACCAGCACCACCCCCGCGCTCATCAACATGAACAGCCACGGGCTGACGAACCAGGCGAGCATGGTCATGCCGAAGTAATAGGAGCGCAGGCCGAAGTTGAACTGGTTGGCCGCCATCGAGATCACCCGCGCGGCACGCGAAGCGAAGGCCTTGCGCTCCTGCTCGGACACGTGGCGCTCACCGATCATCGGCGCCGAGCCGATCAGGATCGCCGCGAAGTTGTATTGGCGCATGCACCAACTGAAGGTGAAGAAGGCGTAGACGAACACCAGCGCCAGGCACAGCAGCTTGATTTCCGACATGCCTTGGGAAGCCTGTTGAACCATCGGAATGTCCGCCAGCAACGACAGCGCCCGCTCAGAGGAGCCCAGCACCGTGAGAATACCGGCGAGGATGATCAAGGTACTCGAGGCGAAGAACGAGGCGTTACGCTCCAGGTTGCCCACCACACTGGCGTCAGCAATGCGGTTGTCGCGCAGCAGCATGCGGCGCATCCAGTCTTCGCGATACAAGTGCAGCACGCTGGCCAGGCACGCGGTATCGCGGCCCTTCCAGATAGCGTAACGGGTATAACCGCCCCAGCAGATAACAAACCAGAGCGCGGCAAGAATGTGGATCAGATTGGTGTGGATGAACGACATGCGTATCCCTGTGGTGTAAGTATGGACGACCGGAACCTGTGGGAGCGGGCTTGCTCGCGAAAGCGGACTTTCAGTCAACATCACTATTGAATGTTATGCCCCCTTCGCGAGCAAGCCCGCACACATTTGATCTCCGTATGGCATTAATATCAGCCAATAAAAATGCCCCATATCGATTGATACGGGGCATTTCTATTGTTGCTCAACGCCCGCTTGTGGCGGGCCTTGAAGCGTCAGGCCAGGGCTTCGCTGCGCTTGCCCAGCAAGCGGTCGCACGCACATGCAACCACCAGGGTAAAGAAGCAAGGCACCAGCCATGCCAGACCTTGCTCAGCCAGCGGCAAGTGTGCCAATTGAGTCGGCATCCAGTCCGCCAGACCCGCGCCTTTAAGCGCGTCGATCATGCCGAACAGGAACGACACCAGCATCACCGGGCCAACGATGCGACCTTGCTCCAGCCAGAAATCCTTGCAGAAGCTCAGCGCCACCAAGACGATGCAAGGCGGGTAAATCGCGGTCAGTACCGGGATCGAGAATGCGATCAGCTTGGTCAGGCCCAGGTTGGACACCAGCAGCGAGAACGCCGCCAGGATGATCACCAGTGTCTTGTAGGACAGTGGCAGCACGCGACTGAAGTATTCGGCGCAAGCACAGGTCAGACCGACTGCCGTCACCAGGCAGGCCAGGGAAATCAGCACCGCGAGGAAGCCGCTGCCCAGGGAACCGAAAGTGTGTTGCACATACGCGTGCAACACCGCTGCGCCATTGGTAGCGCCGACGGCCACTTCATGGCTACCCGAACCCAGGCGGAACAGGCTCACGTACACCAGCGCCAGACCGACACCGGCAATCAGCCCGGCGATGATCGCGTAACGCGTGATCAGGACTGGAGACTCAACGCCGCGAGAACGAATGGCGTTGACGATCACGATGCCGAACACCAGAGCACCAAGGGTATCCATGGTCAGGTAACCATTGATGAACCCCTGGGAGAACGGTGCCGCCACGTACTCAGGTGTGGCGGTGCCGATGTCACCCGCCGGCAAGGCGAACGCGGCGATGCCGAGCACGGCCAGCGCGATGATCTTCAGTGGCGCGAGGAAACGGCCCACGGTGTCCAGCAGACGGCCCGGGTACAGCGAGATGAAGAACACCAGCAGGAAGTAAACCGAGCTGTAGAGCAGCAGCGCCAGCGGGCTTTCGCCGGTCAGCGGCGCCAGGCCCACTTCGAAGGACACGGTCGCGGTCCGCGGGGTGGCGAACAGCGGGCCCACAGCGAGGTAGCACGCGGCCGCCAGCACACCACCGGCGATTTTGCCGATCGGGCTGCTCAAAGAGTCCATGGCGCCACCGACCTTGGCCAGCGCGACAACGGTGATCACCGGCAAACCGACGGCAGTGATCAGAAAGCCCAGCGCCGCCATCCAGACATTAGGCCCGGACTGCAAACCGACGATAGGCGGGAAGATGATGTTACCGGCCCCGACGAACAGGGCAAACGTCATGAAGCCGAGTGCCAGGATGTCCTGGCCTTTCAACACTTTCATTAAGGAAATACCACACTACTGAATCGGAATTTAGAGAGGGATTTCCCTTATGGGTGAGGGAAATGCTGTCGGTCCGTATAGGACTGACCCGTTTAGCGCGCAGCGTCCTTGTGGGCAGCAAACGCAAAATGGCGGCTAGCGTAACTAATTTGTCTGACAAACGCACTATTACAGGGCGAACTATCCGATGCGCGACATATCCATGTCGTGTTTTTGCATCTGAATGGTTGTCGACTGTCAGTAAGCCATCGCGAGCAGGCTCGCTCCCACGAGGGACTTTCTGTGTGAATAGGATGTGTGGGCACTCGAGATAAATGTGGGAGCGAGCCTGCTCGCGATGGGGCCCTCACCGACACCACAGAAACGTCAGAAACGACAAAGGCCACCCGAAGGTGGCCTTTGTCTGGTGGAGCGTCAGCTAAGCGCGAGGCTTACTTGACAGCCCAGCCAGTCAGCTCGGCCAGGGCCTTGCCGATGTCTGCCAGCGAACGCACGGTTTTAACGCCTGCGTCTTGCAGAGCAGCGAATTTCTCGTCTGCAGTGCCTTTGCCGCCAGAGATGATTGCGCCAGCATGGCCCATGCGCTTGCCCGGAGGAGCAGTCACACCAGCGATGTAGGAAACAACCGGCTTGGTCACGTGTGCCTTGATGTAGGCAGCCGCTTCTTCTTCAGCCGAACCGCCGATCTCACCGATCATGACGATCGCTTCGGTCTTCGGGTCTTCCTGGAACAGTTTCAGGATGTCGATGAAGTTCGAACCCGGGATCGGGTCACCACCGATGCCGACGCAAGTCGACTGACCGAAACCGGCGTCAGTAGTCTGCTTCACAGCTTCGTAGGTCAGGGTGCCGGAACGCGAAACGATACCGACCTTGCCTGGCAAGTGAATGTGACCTGGCATGATGCCGATCTTGCATTCGCCTGGAGTGATCACGCCTGGGCAGTTAGGGCCGATCAGGATCACGCCCAGTTCGTCGCACTTGACCTTGGCATCCAGCATATCCAGGGTAGGAATGCCTTCAGTGATGCAAACGATCAGCTTGATGCCGCCGAATGCTGCTTCCAGGATCGAGTCCTTGCAGAAAGGAGCTGGAACGTAGATCACGCTGGCGGTGGCGCCAGTGGCAGCTACAGCATCTTTCACGGTGTTGAACACTGGCAGACCCAGGTGCTCGGTGCCGCCTTTGCCTGGAGTCACGCCGCCAACCATCTTGGTGCCGTACTCGATGGCTTGCTGGGTGTGGAAACTACCTTGCGAACCGGTAATACCCTGGCAGATAACTTTGGTGTCTTTATTGATCAGGACGCTCATTATTTGCCCTCCGCAGCTTTAACGACTTGTTGAGCAGCGTCGGTCAGGCTGGTAGCAGCGATGATGTTCAAACCGCTTTCTGCCAGTACTTTAGCGCCCAGCTCAGCGTTGTTGCCTTCAAGGCGAACAACAACCGGGATTTTCACGCCGACTTCTTTCACAGCGCCGATGATGCCTTCGGCAATCATGTCGCAGCGAACGATGCCGCCGAAGATGTTGACCAATACTGCAGCGACGTTAGTGTCGGACAGGATGATCTTGAACGCTTCGGTAACGCGTTCTTTGGTAGCACCGCCGCCCACGTCGAGGAAGTTGGCTGGTTTGCCGCCATGCAGGTTGACGATGTCCATGGTACCCATGGCCAGGCCAGCACCGTTGACCATGCAACCGATGTTGCCTTCCAGCGCTACGTAGTTCAGTTCGAACTTGGCAGCGTGCGCTTCGCGCGGATCGTCTTGCGACGGATCGTGGAAAGTCTTCAGCTTAGGCTGACGGTACATGGCGTTGGCGTCGATGTTGATCTTCGCGTCCAGGCAGTGCAGATCGCCGTCAGCCTTGATCACCAGCGGGTTCACTTCCAGCAGAGCCAGGTCGTGATCCTTGAACAGTTTGGCCAGACCTACGAAGATCTTGGCGAACTGAGCAACTTGCTTGCCTTCCAGACCCAGCTGGAATGCCAGCTCGCGACCCTGGAATGGCTGAGCGCCAACCAGTGGATCGATAGTGGCCTTGAGGATTTTCTCAGGGGTGTCGTGAGCGATTTTCTCGATGTCCACGCCACCTTCGGTGGAAGCCATGAACACGATGCGACGGCTCGAACGGTCAACGACAGCGCCCAGGTACAGCTCTTTAGCGATATCAGTGCACGATTCAACCAGGATCTTGGTGACTGGCTGACCATTGGCATCAGTCTGGTAAGTCACCAGACGCTTGCCCAACCACTGTTGAGCGAATGCTTTAGCGTCTTCTTTGCTGCGAACCAGCTTGACGCCGCCCGCTTTACCGCGACCACCGGCGTGAACCTGGGCTTTGACAACCCACTCGCTGCCGCCGATTTTGTCGCAAGCTTCTGCTGCTGCTTCCGGGGTGTCTACCGCGTAACCGGTCGATACTGGCAGGCCGTACTCAGCGAACAGCTGCTTACCCTGATACTCGTGAAGATTCATGCTTATTACCGTCTTCGTTAGGTACTGCGCATTCGGTGCTGCACTCATTCAAGTGCCGCACCACCTGTGACTGCTGCTTGCGTAGCCTTTCCGGATACCCGGTACAGCTACGCAAGACTGCGTCCAGCGGATATTCCGCGGTGAGTCTTGCAGGCAAGGCTCACGACGGGCCATTCCGCCGTGGTTTCTTATTGTCTTAACGCTTCTTGCGGTTGGCGATGTGAATGGCGCCGCCATTCACTGCCAGAGCTGCTTCGTGCAAAGCTTCGGACAGGGTCGGATGGGAGAAAACCATCATGCCCAGGTCTTCGGCGCTAGTGCCGAATTCCATGCCGATTGCGCCCTGCTGTACCAGTTCTGCTGCGCTCGGGCCAATCACGTGGACGCCCAATACGCGGTCAGTCTTGGCATCGGCGATCACTTTGACGAAACCGCCGGTATCGTTGGCTGCCATGGCACGGCCAGAGGCTGCGAACGGGAAAGTGCCGACGTTAACTTCAACGCCTTCAGCTTTCAAGGCCTGCTCGGTTTTACCCACCCATGCAATTTCCGGGTGAGTATAAATAACAGAAGGGATCAGGTCATAGTTCATCTGGGCTTTATGGCCCTTGATGCGCTCGACAACCATGATGCCCTCTTCCGAGGCCTTGTGCGCCAGCATCATGCCGCGAACCACGTCACCGATCGCATAAACGCCTGGAACGCTGGTCGCGCACTGGTCGTCAACGAAGATGAAGCCACGCTCGTCGATGGTCACGCCGCTATCGGCAGCCAGCAGATCGGTGGTCACCGGACGGCGACCAACGGCTACGATCAGCTTGTCGAAGGTGATGGTCTGTTCGCCGTTGGCGTCGGTGTAGGTCACCACGACTTCTTCGCCGTTGACTTTGGAACCGGTAACGCGCGCGCCCAGCTTGATGTCCAGACCTTGTTTGGTCAGGGTTTTCAGCGCTTCCTTGGAAACGGCGGTGTCAGCAGCCATCAGGAACGTGTCCAGGGCTTCCAGGACAGTCACTTGAGCGCCCAGACGGGACCATACCGAACCCAGTTCCAGACCGATCACGCCAGCGCCGATCACGCCCAGACGTTTTGGAACCGATTGGAATTCCAGAGCGCCCGTCGAATCGACGATCACTTTCTGGTCAACCGGAGCCGGTGGAATATCGATCGGACGCGAGCCCGAAGCGAGAATCACGTTCTCGGCTTCGATGATTTCGACGCTGCCGTCAGGCTTGGTCAGTTCGACTTTCTTGCCGGCCAGCAGTTTGCCGTGGCCTTGCAGGGAGGTCACGCCATTGGCTTTGAACAGGGTGGCAACGCCAGAGGTCAGGCCTTTGACGATGTTGGCCTTGCGGCCGACCATTGCTGGCACGTCCATGGTCACGCCAGCGTGGTTGATGCCGTGGATCGCGAAGCCGTCTTGAGCTTCGTGAAACTTCCAGGAGCTGTCCAGCAGCGCCTTGGACGGAATGCAACCGACGTTCAGGCAAGTACCGCCGAGGGCCAGTTTGCCCTCTTTGTCGGTGTATTTCTCGATGCAGGCAGTCGAAAGGCCAAGTTGCGCCGCTTTAATGGCAGCTACGTAGCCGCCAGGGCCCGCACCGATCACTACCACGTCGAATTTCTGAGTCATGTGTCATTCCTTCTCGAATCAAACCGGACGATCCCGTTCAGGGGACCGTCGTGGGACGAAGCTGGTCATTACAGATGGACCGCTCATCGCTGAGCGGCCCGTGCAACGAAATCAGATATCCAGCAGCAGACGAGCCGGGTCTTCCAGCAGGTTCTTGATGGTAACCAGGAAGGTCACAGCTTCTTTGCCGTCGATCAAACGGTGATCGTAGGACAGAGCCAGGTACATCATCGGACGGATAACAACCTGACCGTTGATCGCCATCGGGCGCTGCAGAATGTTGTGCATGCCCAGGATAGCCGCTTGCGGCGGGTTGACGATCGGGGTCGACATCATCGAGCCGAAGGTACCACCGTTGGTGATGGTGAACGTACCACCAGTCATTTCGTCGATGGTCAGCTTGCCGTCGCGAGCTTTCTTGCCGAAGTTGGCAATGCCGCCTTCGATTTCAGCCAGGCTCATCAGTTCGGCGTTACGCAGAACCGGCACCACCAGGCCACGGTCGCTGGACACGGCAACGCCGACGTCAGCATAGCCGTGGTACACGATGTCGCCGCCGTCGATGGAAGCGTTGACTGCCGGGAAGCGTTTCAGCGCTTCGGTGGCCGCTTTCACGAAGAACGACATGAAGCCCAGGCGCACGCCATTGTGGGACTTCTCGAACAGGTCCTTGTACTTCGAACGCAGGGCCATGACTTCAGTCATGTCGACTTCGTTGAAAGTCGTCAGCATCGCCATGTTCGACTGGGCTTCAACCAGGCGCTTGGCCACGGTTGCACGCACGCGGGTCATCGGTACGCGCTTCTCGGTGCGGTCGCCAGCGGCGAACACAGGAGCAGCAGCAGCCGGGGCAGCAGCCTTGGCAGGTGCGGCAGCCGGAGCAGCGGCCTTGGCAGCCACTGCAGCAACCACGTCTTCCTTGGTCACACGACCGCCTTTGCCAGTACCGGCAACGGAAGCGATGTTGATGCCGTTTTCTTCAGCCAGCTTGCGAGCAGCCGGTGCAGCAACAGGATCGTCTTCGCCAACAGCGGCCGAAGCAGCAGCCTGTGCAGGCGCAGCGGCAGCAGCAGCCGGAGCGGCGGCAACAGCACCGCCCTCGCCGATGGAGCCCAGGACTTCGTCGGACAGAACGGTGTCGCCTTCGTTCTTGACGATAGCGCCCAGTACGCCATCAGCGGTAGCCAACACTTCCAGTACGACTTTATCGGTTTCGATGTCGACGATCAGTTCGTCGCGCTTGACCGCGTCGCCCGGTTTTTTGTGCCAGGTGGCAACGGTGCCATCGGCAACCGATTCCGGGAAAGTGGGGGCTTTGATCTCGATAGCCATTGTCTGTGGTTCCTTAAATTCGGTTTCAGGTGCGCGAAGGCGTTAAACAGTAAAGGCGTCTTGCAGCAGTTTTTCCTGCTGTTCGGCGTGCATCGATGCATAACCACATGCAGGTGCAGCAGAAGCGTCACGGCCCGCGTACTCGAGTACGAGAGACTTGTTGTGACCGCCAACGATGCGGCGCATGTGATGCTGGCTGCAGTACCAGGCACCCTGGTTCATCGGCTCTTCCTGACACCAAACGATATGCTTGAGGTTGGAATAAGGAGCCAGGACTTCAATCAAGTCGTCCTCAGGGAATGGGTACAGCTGCTCAAGACGCACGATGGCGATGTCGTCACGACCTTCGGCACGGCGTTTTTCCAGCAGGTCGTAGTAGACCTTGCCGCTACACAGTACGAGACGAGTGACCTTTTTCGGATCATGCGCATCGATTTCCGGAATAACGGTCTGGAACGAACCTTCGGCCAGATCTTCCAGGGTCGAGATGGCCAGCTTGTGACGCAGCAGCGACTTAGGAGTCAGCACTACCAGTGGTTTGCGCAGGGGACGAATCACCTGGCGACGCAGCAAATGGTAGATCTGGGCCGGCGTAGTCGGCATGCACACCTGAATGTTGTGCTCGGCGCACAGCTGCAGGTAACGCTCCAGACGAGCCGAAGAGTGCTCCGGACCCTGACCTTCATAACCGTGTGGCAGCAACATGGTCAGGCCGCACAGACGGCCCCACTTGTGCTCACCGCTGGTGATGAACTGGTCGATAACCACCTGGGCACCGTTGGCGAAGTCGCCGAACTGGGCTTCCCAGATCACCAGCGCGTCAGGCGTGGTGGTGGAGTAGCCGTATTCGAACGCCAGTACGGCTTCTTCGGACAGGAACGAATCGTACAGGTCGAAACGTGGCTGGCCTTCGTACAGGTGTTGCAACGGGATGTAGGTGCCCGCGTCTTTCTGGTTGTGCAATACCGCATGACGGTGCGAGAACGTACCGCGGCCGATATCCTGGCCGGTCATGCGAATCGGGTGACCTTCGAACGCCAGGGTCGCGTACGCCATGGTTTCGGCGTAACCCCAGTTGATCGGCAGGCCGCCGGCTTGCATTTTCTGACGGTCTTCGTAGATCTTCGCAACCTGGCGCTGAACCACGAAGCCTTCCGGAATTTCCAGCAGCTTGGCGGACAGCTCTTGCAGGGTTTTCAGATCGAACGTGGTGTCGTGACGCGCAGTCCAGGCGTGGCCCAGGTACGGACGCCAGTCGACGAACAGCTCTTTGTTCGGCTCCTTGACCAGGCTTTTCACTACGTGCAGACCGTTGTCCAGCGCGTTGCGGTATTCGTCGACTTTCGCCTGAACACGCGCAGCGTCAAGCACACCGCTCTGGGTCAGACGATCGGCATACAGCTCACGCGTGGTGCGCTGTTTGGTGATCTGCTGATACATCAGAGGCTGGGTGCCGCTTGGCTCGTCCGCTTCGTTGTGACCGCGACGACGGTAGCAGACCAGGTCGATCACTACGTCGCGCTTGAACTGCATGCGGTAGTCGATAGCCAGCTGGGTCACGAACAATACGGCTTCCGGATCATCACCATTCACATGGAGGATCGGTGCCTGGATCATTTTCGCAACGTCAGTGGCGTACTCGGTGGAACGCGAGTCCAGCGGGTTGCTGATGGTGAAACCAACCTGGTTGTTGATCACGATGTGCACGGTACCGCCGGTCTTGAAACCGCGGGTCTGCGACATCTGGAAGGTTTCCATGACCACGCCCTGACCGGCGAATGCCGCGTCACCGTGGATGGAAATCGGCAGAACCTTCTCACCGGTCGGATCGTTACGACGATCCTGACGGGCACGTACCGAACCCTCGACCACTGGCGAAACGATTTCCAGGTGGGACGGGTTGAATGCCATGGCCAGGTGGACTTCGCCGCCTGCGGTCATCACGTTGGAAGAGAAGCCCTGGTGGTATTTAACGTCACCGGAACCCAGCTCGACCTTCTTCTTGCCTTCGAACTCGTCGAACAGCTCGCGCGGGTTCTTGCCGAAGGTGTTGACCAGCACGTTCAGACGGCCACGGTGGGCCATGCCGATAACGATTTCCTTGGTGCCGTAGGAACCGGAACGCTGGATCAGCTCGTCAAGCATCGGAATCAGGCTCTCGCCGCCTTCCAGGCCGAAACGCTTGGTGCCCGGGTATTTGGTACCCAGGTATTTTTCCAGGCCTTCGCCGGCGGTGACGCGCTCAAGCAGATGGCTCTTGATGTCGGCCGAATACACCGGACGACCGCGCACACCTTCCAGACGCTGCTGGAACCACTGGCGCTGCTCGGAATCGACGATGTGGGTAAATTCAGCGCCGATGGTGCGGCAATATGTCTGCTGCAACGCTTCGTGAATTTCGCGTAGGCTCGCTTCCTCTTTGCCGATGAACAGGTCGCCGGCACGGAAGGTCGTATCAAGATCGGCATTGGTCAAGCCGTAATGATTGATCGACAGGTCTGCAGGTGCAGGACGCTGCCACAGCCCCAGCGGGTCAAGCTGGGCTGCCTGGTGGCCACGCATCCGGTAGGCCTGGATCAGTCGCAGTACTTCAACTTGCTTCTTCTCGTGCTCACTGCTCACGCTGCCGGCGGAAACCGGTTGGGCGCGGCGCTGGTTCTTTGCCAGCAGCACGAAATGATCGCGAATCGTCGAGTGCGATACATCGGTGGCAGCGTTGCCGTCAGCGGGCAACGTCTGAAATTTGGTGCGCCACTCTTCTGGCACAGCGTTAGGGTCGTGCAGGTAGAGCTCATAAAGCTCTTCCACATAGGCAGCGTTACCACCTGAAAGATAGCCGCTGTTCCACATGCGCTGCATCACGCTTTCTTGCATGCTTGGTCACCCTCGGTTAGGGGAACACCATCGGCGAAGACACCGAGCAAGCTTGCAGAAGTCCGAATGCAGCGACCAAAACAAGCCACTTAGGATCACGCTGATAGTCCGGGTACCAGCCCGGATGCCCCTGCTTGTCTCATTTCTTCAAAATAAGAGCCGCAGCCTTGTGGGCTGCCACTCTGGTTATAGCCAAGACGCGGGTTGAAGCCCGCGCCTTAGCCTCTACGGGTACAGCAGTTCTACGGGTACAACAGCTGAATCACACGCCGCTTTGCAGCAGCATGTTACGGATGTGACCGATGGCCTTAGTCGGGTTCAGGCCTTTCGGACATACGTTGACGCAGTTCATGATCCCGCGGCAGCGGAATACGCTGAACGGGTCATCCAGCGAAGCCAGACGCTCGGAAGTCTTGGTGTCACGGCTGTCTGCCAGGAAGCGGTAGGCTTGCAGCAGAGCAGCTGGACCCAGGAACTTGTCCGGGTTCCACCAGAAGGACGGGCAAGAGGTCGAGCAGCAAGCGCACAGGATGCACTCGTACAGACCGTCGAGCTTTTCACGCTCTTCAGGAGTCTGCAGACGCTCGATGGCCGGAGCCGGCGTGTCGTTCTGCAGGAAAGGCTTAACCTTTTCATATTGCTTGTAGAAGATGCTCATATCGACGACCAGGTCACGGATAACCGGCAAACCTGGCAGAGGACGAACGATCAACTTGTTACCTTTGACGACGGCAGACAGCGGCGTGACGCAGGCCAGGCCGTTTTTGCCGTTGATGTTCATGCCGTCGGAACCGCAAACACCTTCACGGCAAGAGCGACGATAGGAGAAACCTTCGTCCTGCTCTTTGATCAGGGCCAGCACGTCCAGCACCATCAGGTCTTTACCACCGGTGTCGACCTGGAATTCCTGCATGAACGGCGCGGCGTCCTGATCAGGGTTGTAGCGATAAACACTGACTTGCAACATGGCGGCCACCCTTAATAAGTCCGAATCTTAGGTTCAAAAGTCGGAACAGTCTTCGGCGAGAAGTTCACGGCACGTTTGGTAACGCGCTTTTCACCCGGGAAGTACAGGGTGTGGCACAGCCAGTTTTCGTCGTCGCGATCTTCGTAGTCTTCACGGGCGTGAGCGCCGCGGGACTCTTTGCGGATTTCTGCAGCGATGGCAGTAGCTTCGGCCACTTCCAGCAGGTTTTGCAGTTCCAGCGCTTCGATACGAGCGGTGTTGAACGCCTGGCTCTTATCGTTGATCTTGACGTTGGCGATACGGCCACGCAGATCAGCCAGCTGAGCAATACCCTTCTGCATGTATTCGCCGGTACGGAATACACCGAAGTAGTTCTGCATGCAGCTTTGCAGCTCTTTACGCAGGGTAGCGACGTCTTCGCCTTCGGTACGCGAGTTCAGGCCATCGAGACGCGCCAGGGCTGCGTCGATGTCGGACTGGCGAGGGCGAGCGTAGTCGACGCCTTCTTTCAGGGTCTGCTCCAGGAACAGGCCGGCGGCACGGCCGAATACCACCAGGTCGAGCAGCGAGTTGCCGCCCAGACGGTTGGCACCGTGAACCGATACGCACGCCACTTCGCCTACCGCGAACAGGCCAGGAATGATCTGGTCCTTGCCGTCGGCGTCCTGAGTGATTGCCTGGCCATGAATGTTGGTGGCAACGCCGCCCATCATATAGTGGCAGGTTGGAACAACCGGGATCGGCGCTACGGCTGGATCGACGTGAGCGAAGGTCTTGGACAGTTCCATGATGCCTGGCAGACGGCTGTGCAGAACTTCTTCACCGAGGTGATCGAGTTTCAGCATCACGTGGTCGCCATCCGGACCGCAACCGTTGCCGGCGATGATTTCTTTAACCATCGAGCGAGCAACCACGTCACGACCAGCAAGGTCTTTGGCGTTCGGAGCATAACGCTCCATGAAACGCTCGCCGTGCTTGTTGATCAGGTAACCGCCTTCACCGCGGCAACCTTCGGTAACCAGTACACCGGCGCCGGCGATGCCGGTCGGGTGGAACTGCCACATTTCGATGTCTTGTACCGGCACGCCAGCACGCAGAGCCATGCCGACGCCGTCACCGGTGTTGATCAGGGCATTGGTGGTGGACGAGTAGATACGACCTGCACCGCCAGTCGCCAGAACGGTGGCGTTAGCGCGGACGTAGGAGGTTTCGCCGGTTTCGATGCAGATGACGATCATGCCGACAAAGGCACCGTCTTCGTTCTTCACCAGGTCGACGCCGTAGTATTCGTTGAGGAATACGGTGCCGGCCTTCAGGTTGGCCTGGTACAGAGTGTGCAACAGAGCGTGACCGGTACGGTCGGCAGCGGCGCACGTACGGGCAGCCTGGCCACCTTTACCGAAGTCTTTCGACTGACCGCCGAACGGACGCTGATAGATGCGACCCTGTTCGGTACGGGAGAACGGCAAGCCCATGTGCTCGAGCTCGAAGACCGCTTCCGGGCCTACGGAACACATGTATTCGATAGCGTCCTGGTCACCGATGTAGTCGGAACCCTTGACGGTATCGTACATGTGCCAGCGCCAGTCATCGTTCGGATCAGCGGACGCGATGGCGCAGGTGATGCCACCCTGGGCAGATACGGTGTGCGAACGAGTCGGGAAAACCTTGGTGACTACGGCAGTCTTGTGACCACCTTGTGCCAGTTGCAGCGCAGCGCGCATGCCAGCACCACCGCCGCCGATGATGATGGCGTCGAACGAAAGCGTATTTACTGAGTTAGACATGAATCAGATACCCCAGAGAATCTGCACACCCCAGACGAAGTAAGCGAACATCGCAACGCCGCATACTGCCTGGAAAAGGAAACGTACTGCAGTCGCGGACTTGCCCAGCGCCATCGGCGTCAGGTAGTCGGTCGCGATGGTCCACATGCCGACCCAGGCGTGAGCGCCAAGGGCAACCAGGGCCAACAGACTGAAGATGCGCATCCAGTTGTTTGCGAACAGCAAGTGCCATTGGGCGTAGCCAAGGCCAGGGTGCGCAACAAGGTATCCGATCAGGAAAATGAAATAAGCCGCGAGAACGACCGCAGACACACGCTGTGCCATCCAGTCATAGAGGCCCGAACGCGATAGGTTCGTAACGCTGGTTACCATATCCAAACTCCCGCCAGAACGATCAACACCACGGAAATGGCGATGATAATTTTCGAGCCCAGCTTGCCGCCTTCCAGCGTCTCACCGATGCCCATGTCCATGATCAGATGGCGTACACCGGCCACCATGTGATACAGCAAGGCGGACAGCAGGCCCCATGCTACGAACTTGGCCAGCGGACTGGTCAAGCATGCCTTCACCTCGGCAAAACCTTCCTCGGAACCCAGGGATTTGCTCAATGCATACAGCATGATGCCAAGGCCCAGGAAGAGGATGATGCCGGAAACACGGTGAAGAAACGACGTAACGCCGGTGATGGGGAGTTTGATGGTCCTTAGGTCTAGGTTTACAGGTCGTTGGCTTTTCACGGCTTTTTTTTCACACTGAAGAGCCCCTAACAATCAGGGCAAAGTTGTTGGGGAGTGCACTGGTCAGGTAACCACCACCCAGGGATGCGACCCCCAATAAAGCAGGCCCAAAAGCCCCTGGCGGTCGGTGGCCGAGTATAGACAGTTAGGCTACTAATGACAACGCGTTCACCTTCCCCTAATAGCTCATTGCGCAAGCGGGATAAAAGGCGTAAACGGCAGGCAATTTCGAGGAAAAAGTCCGGTTAAAGCCTTCTGGAGCAAGACTTTAGGCAAATTGACATTCGAATTTATCTCACTATAGTGGTGCGGGCCCTGCGTGGGGGGTCTGTCTGATGATTTCAAGCATAAATAGGAGGCCACATGGCTGACAAAAAAGCGCAGTTGATCATCGAGGGCGCAGCCCCCGTCGAGCTGCCCATTTTAACCGGCACCGTTGGTCCCGATGTAATCGACGTTCGGGGCCTGACGGCCACGGGCCGCTTCACTTTTGACCCGGGTTTCATGTCGACCGCCTCTTGCGAGTCGAAGATTACCTATATCGACGGCGACAACGGCATTTTGTTGCACCGCGGCTACCCGATCGAGCAACTCGCCGAGAAGTCGGACTATCTGGAAACCTGCTACCTGCTGCTCAACGGCGAATTGCCGACTGCAGAACAGAAGGCCCAGTTCGTCAGCACCGTCAAGAACCACACCATGGTTCATGAGCAACTGAAGACCTTCTTCAACGGCTTCCGCCGCGACGCCCACCCGATGGCCGTCATGTGCGGTGTAGTCGGCGCTCTTTCGGCTTTCTACCACGACTCCCTGGACATCAATAACCCGCAGCATCGCGAAATCTCCGCGATCCGTCTGGTTGCCAAGATGCCGACCCTGGCAGCGATGGTTTACAAGTACTCCATGGGTCAACCCATGATGTACCCGCGCAACGACCTGTCGTATGCGGAAAACTTCCTGCACATGATGTTCAACACCCCGTGCGAGATCAAACCGATCAGCCCGGTACTCGCCAAGGCCATGGACCGGATCTTCATCCTCCACGCCGACCACGAGCAGAACGCATCGACCTCCACCGTACGCCTGGCAGGTTCCTCGGGTGCCAACCCGTTCGCCTGTATCGCTGCCGGTATCGCTGCACTCTGGGGCCCGGCTCACGGCGGCGCCAACGAAGCCGTGCTGACCATGCTCGACGAAATTGGCGATGTGTCGAACATCGACAAGTTCATCGCCAAGGCCAAGGACAAGAACGATCCGTTCAAACTGATGGGCTTCGGTCACCGGGTTTACAAAAACCGCGACCCACGCGCTACAGTCATGAAAAAGACCTGCGACGAAGTGCTCAAGGAATTGGGTATTCAGAACGATCCGCAACTCGAACTGGCCATGCGCCTGGAAGAGATCGCCCTGACCGACCCGTACTTCATCGAACGCTCGCTGTACCCGAACGTCGACTTCTACTCGGGGATCATCCTCAAGGCGATCGGCATTCCAACCAGCATGTTCACCGTGATCTTCGCCCTGGCGCGGACCGTCGGCTGGATCTCCCACTGGAAAGAAATGCTCTCCAGCCCGTACAAGATTGGCCGCCCGCGCCAGCTGTACACCGGCTACGAGTCGCGTGACATCACTCGGCTTGAAGACCGCAAGTAAGACCTGTCTTGCGATAACGTCTTGGTTGCACCGGAAACGGCCTCTGCCTCTGATACAAGAGCAGAGGCCGTTTTTGTTTGCCCCGGATTCACCCCTGTAGCAGCTGCCGAGCCTGCGAGGCTGCGTTCGGCTGCGCAGCAGTCGCAAATCAGGCGCATCGTTTCTTCAGGGGCATCGTGCATGTAGGGATTACGGCCGCTACGCAGCCGAACGCAGCCTCGCAGGCTCGGCAGCTGCTACGAAGAGCGTACCCCTCATAAAAATGCCCCGATCTCTCGACCGGGGCATTTCTGTTTAACGCTACTTATATAGAGACGCTTATACAGCCCTATACGTTAGTGCGACACCGCCCCGCTCGCCCCCAACCCGGTCTGCGAACGAACGAATTGCGGGAAGAACAGCGCCCGCTCATTGTCAGCCGCTGCGGACTTGTCAGTGATGGAGAAGAACCAGATGCCGACAAAGGCAATGGCCATCGAGAACAGCGCCGGGTACTCATACGGGAAGATCGCCTTCTCGTGCCCCATGATCTGCACCCAAATGGTCGGGCCCAGCACCATCAGGCCCACCGCACTGACCAGCCCCATCCAGCCACCGACCATCGCACCGCGCGTGGTCAGCTTCTTCCAGTACATGGAAAGCAGCAGCACCGGGAAGTTGCAGCTGGCAGCGATCGAGAACGCCAGGCCCACCATGAACGCGATGTTCTGGCTTTCGAACAGGATGCCCAGAACAATCGCCAACACGCCCAAGGCAATCGTGGTGATCTTCGAAACGCGGATCTCATCCTTCTCGTTGGCCTTGCCCTTCTTGATCACGCTGGCGTACAGGTCGTGAGACACCGCCGTGGCCCCGGCCAGGGTCAGGCCGGCAACCACCGCCAGAATGGTGGCGAAGGCCACCGCCGAGATGAAGCCGAGGAAGATACTGCCGCCCACCGCATTGGCCAGGTGCACCGCCGCCATGTTGTTGCCGCCCAACAGCGCCCCCGTAGCGTCCTTGAAGGCCGGATTGGTGCTGACCAGCAGGATGGCGCCGAAGCCGATGATGAACGTCAGGATGTAGAAATAGCCGATGAAGCCGGTGGCATACAGCACGCTTTTGCGCGCTTCCTTGGCATCACTCACGGTGAAGAAACGCATCAGGATATGCGGCAGGCCAGCGGTACCGAACATCAACGCCAGGCCGAGGGAGAATGCCGAGATCGGGTCTTTCACCAGACCACCCGGGCTCATGATCGCCTCACCTTTGGGGTGAACCTTGACCGCCTCGGAGAACAGCGTATTGAAGTCGAAGTGAACGTGCTTCATTACCATCAGCGCCATGAACGACGCACCGGACAACAACAGCACGGCCTTGATGATCTGCACCCAGGTGGTCGCCAGCATGCCGCCGAACAACACATAGAGGCACATCAGGATCCCCACCAGAATCACCGCAACATGGTAATCCAGGCCGAACAGCAGCTGGATCAGCTTGCCGGCACCGACCATTTGCGCGATCAGGTAGAACGCCACCACCACCAGCGAACCGCAGGCGGACAAGGTGCGAATCTGGGTTTGCCCAAGGCGGTAGGACGCCACGTCGGCAAAGGTGTATTTGCCCAGGTTGCGCAGACGCTCGGCGATCAAAAACAGAATGATCGGCCAGCCCACCAGGAAGCCGATCGAGTAGATCAGGCCATCGTAGCCCGACGCGAACACCAGCGCGGAAATCCCCAGGAAGGACGCCGCCGACATGTAGTCACCGGCAATCGCCAGGCCGTTCTGCAAACCGGTGATCCTGCCACCCGCCGCGTAGTAGTCGGCAGCCGACTTGTTGCGCTTTGAGGCCCAGTAGGTGATGCACAGCGTTGCGCCGACGAACACCACGAACATCAGGATCGCCGACACGTTGAGCGGTTGTTTGTGCACTTCGCCGGTAAGCGCCTCGGCCGCCCAAACGGCCGGTGCGAAGGCGTTAATGCCTAAAGCTGCCAATAGACGCCGGATCATTGCTGAGCCTCCTTGAGAATCGCATTGTTCAGGTCGTCGAATTCGCCATTGGCGCGTCGTACGTAGATGGCCGTCAGGACGAAGGCCGAAACAATCAGCCCTACACCAATCGGTATGCCCCAGGTAATCGATGACTCAGGGCTGATCTTCGCCCCCAGTACATGCGGCCCATAAGCAATCAACAAGATGAAGCCCGAGTAAAGCCCAAGCATGATCGCCGAGAGAATCCAGGCGAACCGCTCTCGTTTACGAACCAGCTCCTTGAAGCGCGGGCTGTTTTGAATCGAGAGGTAAATGCTGTCGTTCATTGTTTTTATCCTCGCAGCACAGATTTTAGTTGGAACGTATCCACTCTATGCGGCTGCAGAACAGGTTCCAGACGACCTTAGTATTAGAACGACATGACGATTTCGCCAATTTTGAGCCGATAAAAAACAACGGTAATACACCGTTAACCTGCCTGAAACACAAAGGGCCGCTTGGCATAAATGCCAAACGGCCCTGGAAAGTACTGACTAGACGCGTCAGATCAAATTACTTGGTCCACTCGGCGACGCGCGCAGGGTGTTTGGCTACCCAGTCCTTCGCTGCCACTTCAGGTTTGGCACCATCCTGGATCGCCAGCATGACTTCGCCGATTTCGTCTTTCGACGCCCACTGGAAGTTCTTCAGGAACTTCGCAACTTCCGGCGCTTTGGTTGCCAGTTCTTTGCTACCGATGCTGTTTACGGTTTCAGCTGCGCCATAAACGCCTTTTGGATCTTCCAGGAAGCGCAGTTTCCACTTGGCGAACATCCAGTGAGGTACCCAACCGGTGACCGCGATGGATTCGTTTTTCTTCTCGGCACGGGTCAGCTCGGCAATCATGCCGGCACCGGAACTGGCCTTGAGGGTGTAGTTGCTCAGACCGTAGTCCTTGATCGCCTGATCGGTCTTGAGCATCACGCCTGAACCGGCGTCGATGCCGACGATACGACCTTTGAAGCTCTCGTCGGTTTTAAGATCCTCGATGGTCTTGGCCTTGACGTACTCCGGCACGATCAGACCGATTTTCGCATCCTTGAAGTTCGGGCCGTAATCGACGACCTGATCCTTGTTCTTCGCCCAGTATTCGCCATGGGTCACTGGCAGCCAGGCCGACAGCATTGCATCGAGTTTACCGGTGGCGACACCCTGCCACATGATCCCGGTGGCCACGGCTTGCAGTTTCACGTCATAGCCGAGCTTTTGCTTGATTACTTCCGCAGCCACGTTGGTGGTGGCGACGCTGTCCGACCAGCCATCGACATAACCGATCGTCACTGCCTTGCTTTCGGCGCTGGCCACAGTAGAGCTGATCGCCAGCACCAAAGCCGCACCTGCGCCCAAGAGTAGTCGCATCTTCATCGTTACTTCCCCGAAAGTGCTGCGCCCGACGGATGCCGAGCAGCGTCAATGTATTGTTATGGTGCCCAGCGCCCCCATCACGCCTCACCGCAAACCCGTTCGAACATCAGCGGAGTACTGACGAGTCGATAATCAACCTCGCGCCTGCGGCGACCTGCTCTGCCTGCGACCTCAAGGCATCGAGAAACGACATCAGAACGCCAGTAATCGCGCCCTGCAAAAATGCCCCTGCGAATCCCGCCTGAACTTTGCATGTCAAAACCATGCAGGTCACCAAGCACGGGGCAAATGCAGGTAAGATGCGCGGCTTTGTTCCCAGACGGCCTGACCATGCCCGCCACCTCGCGCTTCCCCCTCTCTGCTTATCTATTTGCCTGCCTGCTTGGCCTGTTTGCCCTTGGTGGTTACTGGTACGGGCTCGGTCAACCGGTGGTGCTGCCGGACGTGGCCAGCGCCACGCACAAATTGCAGTGCGCCTCGTACACACCGTTCGACAAGGACCAATCGCCGTTCGATCAGCCGTTCAAACTGCGCCCTGAACGCATGGACGCCGACCTCGCGTTGCTGGCAACCCGCTTCGAGTGCATTCGCACCTATTCGATGACCGGTCTCGAAGCGCTGCCGGACCTGGCGCGCAAGCATGGCCTGAAGCTGATGATCGGCGCCTGGGTCAACAGCAATCCGGTGGACACTGCCAAGGAAGTCGAACTGCTGATCGCCGAGGCCAACGCCAACCCGGACGTGGTCAGCTCAGTGATCGTAGGCAACGAAACCCTGCTGCGCAAGGAAGTCACCGGCGCGCAATTGGCCAAGCTGATCAACCACGTCAAGAGCCACGTCAAACAGCCGGTGACCTACGCCGATRTCTGGGAGTTCTGGCTCAAGCATCCTGAAGTCGCCCCGGCGGTGGACTTCCTGACCATCCACTTGCTGCCGTACTGGGAAGATGATCCGTCCAACATCGACGCCGCCCTGCAGCACGTTGCCGAGGTTCGGCAGATCTTCGGCAGCCGCTTCGCGCCCAAGGACGTGCTGATTGGCGAAACCGGCTGGCCGAGTGAAGGCCGTCAACGGGAAACCGCCGTACCGAGCCGCGTCAATGAAGCCAAATTCATTCGTGGTTTTGTGGCGATGGCCGAGCAGCAAGGCTGGCACTACAACCTGATCGAAGCCTTTGACCAACCGTGGAAACGCGCCAGTGAAGGAGCGGTCGGCGGTTACTGGGGGCTGTTCGATGCAAACCGTCAGGACAAGGGCGTACTGGCAGGCCCCGTCACCAACCTGCCGTTCTGGCCGCAATGGCTGGCAGTCGGTGGTCTGATCTTCCTCGGTACGTTGATGCTGGGCGGCCGCGTACGCAGTACCCGTGCAGCGTTGATGTTGCCGCTGCTCGGTGCAGTCGCTGCGTGCTCCATTGGCACCTGGGGTGAGCTGGCTCGCGCTACCAGCCGCTTTGCCGATGAGTGGATCTGGGCTGCGTTACTGACCGGTCTGAACTTCTTGGTACTGGCCCACGCGGCATTGTTCCTCAGCGCCAGAACCGGTTGGCGTGAACGCGCCTTCAATGCGCTGGAACGTCGCGCTGGCTGGCTGCTCGCTGCCGCCGGATTTGCTGGCGCAGTGATGATGCTGGGGCTGGTGTTTGAACCGCGCTATCGCAGTTTCCCAAGCGCCGCCCTGCTGCTGCCAGCGCTGGTCTATCTGATTCGTCCGGTCAATGCACCACGCCGGGAAATCGCGCTGCTGACCTTCATCATCGGCGCCAGCATTGCCCCACAGCTGTACCGTGAAGGCCTGTTCAACCAGCAAGCCTGGGGCTGGGCGCTGGTTTGCCTGCTGATGGTTGCCGCGTTGTGGCGCAGCTTGCGGGTTCGCAACATTTAATTTGTATAGAGCACCTATCGGTGCTATCGCGAGCAGGCTCGCTCCCACAGGTTTGTGCAATCCATGTGGGAGCGAGCCTGCTCGCGATGACGGTCTATCAGGCTGCGCGTGGCGCCCGCACCAACCGCAACCCCGCAATCACCACGGCAAATACCGCAATGCCGGTGTTGTACAACGCCAATGCCGGAAACCCGAACACCAGCGACAGCACCGCCAGCCACCAACCCGCCCGCCCCGGCACCACAAAGCCGAGCACCGCTGCCACCAATGCAGCCCCGCCCATCACCTTGAAATGAATCAGCAAGCCAAGGGTCGAGCGCGCCTGGCATTCCCAACGGCTTGCCTCATCAACGCAGAGACCCACCCACTGGGCGTCCTCCATCAGGACATAACGCAGGCCATAACTGGCGGCCAGCCACAGCGGCAAGGCGATAAGCAGAATAATGACGGGCAGACGGCGGGACATGAAGCACTCCGATAAACGAAAACGGCGCCCAGCTTAATCGCCCGCCAGCCGTAAGCAAGCGAGACCATCAGAAATCTGTTCAGCCAACCGCTGCAAAGTGTATCGTTCAGCCGCTATTGATCCGAATTCAGCCTCTTTAGTGCCGCCGCATGGCACTTTGGCGTAACACCGGTGGTCATAGCCTGCGAACCTCATCAGGCACCTTCCTCTAAGGGATTTAGTCATGCTCCGTTCCTTGCGCTTTGCTGCCTTGATAGGCGGCGTTATTTTGAGTGCGTCCGCACTGGCGGCGGACATCGACGCCGTCAGTTATGGCTACCCCTTGACCAACCCGTTCGAGGCGACCATCGCCACGACCCCGCCGGAGTTGCGTCCCGAGTTGCCGTCCGATGACGCGATCCATCAATCCGACTACACCCTGAAGCTGCGCCCGGAACGCGAGTTCGACCTGCCGGACAATTTCTGGCCAGTGAAAAAGCTCACCTATCGCATGGCCACGCAGGATCACGCCGCACCGCTGATTTTCCTGATTTCCGGCACCGGCGCACGCTTCGACAGCAGCATTAACGAATACCTGAAAAAGCTCTATTACAAGGCCGGTTATCACGTCGTACAGCTGTCCTCACCGACCAGTTTCGACTTCATGAGCGCCGCTTCCCGCTTCGCCACCCCTGGCGTGTCCAAGGAAGACGCCGAGGACATGTACCGCGTGATGCAAGCGGTGCGTGCGCAAAACCCGAAGCTGCCGATCACCGACTACTACCTCACCGGCTACAGCCTGGGCGGACTGGATGCGGCATTTGTCAGCAAGCTGGATGAAACCCGACGCAGCTTCAACTTCAAGAAAGTCTTGCTGCTCAACCCTCCGGTCAACCTCTACACCTCTGTCACCAACCTCGACAAGCTTGTACAAACGGAGGTCAAGGGCATCAACAACAGCACCACGTTCTATGAACTGATGCTCAACAAGCTGACGCGCTACTTCCAGCAAAAAGGCTACATCGACCTCAACGACGCGCTGGTCTACGACTTCCAGCAATCGAAACAGCACCTGAGCAACGAACAGATGGCCATGCTGATCGGCACCTCGTTCCGCTTTTCGGCTGCCGACATCACCTTCACCTCGGACCTGATCAACCGACGCGGCCTGATCACCCCGCCCAGGTTTCCGATCACCGAAGGCACCAGCCTCACGCCGTTTCTCAAGCGTGCACTGCAATGTGATTTCGACTGCTACCTCACCGAGCAGGTGATCCCGATGTGGCGCGCCCGGACCGATGGCGGCAGCATCTTGCAGCTGATTGACCAGGTCAGCCTCTACGCGCTCAAGGACTACCTGCACGACAGCCCGAAAATTGCCGTGATGCACAACGCCGACGATATGATCCTCGGCCCGGGCGACCTCGGTTTCTTGCGTAAAACCTTCGGCGATCGCCTGACGGTTTACCCTCACGGCGGCCATTGCGGCAACCTCAACTACCGCGTCAACGCCGACGCCATGCTGGAGTTCTTCCGTGGCTAAACACCTCCTTCTGCTCGCTGCACTGCTTGGCGCAGTCGGCTATGCCCATGCCGACAACAGCAAGGCCAACTCCACGACGGTGGTTGATCAGGACGGTTTCACCGAGCCCATGACCAAACTCAAGTTCAACCCGGGGCTGGACCAGCGTGAATTCGAACGCTCGACCCTGAATGCGCTGAGTGTCTATGACCCGCTGGAGTCGTGGAACCGTCGGGTCTACCACTTCAACTACCGCTTCGACCAATGGGTGTTCCTGCCGGTGGTCGACGGTTATCGCTACATCACCCCAAGCTTCCTGCGCACGGGCGTCAGCAACTTTTTCAACAACCTGGGTGACGTGCCCAATCTGCTGAACAGCCTGCTGCAGTTCAAGGGCCAGCGTTCGCTGGACATCACCGGGCGACTGCTGCTCAACACGACCCTCGGCATCGGCGGCCTGTGGGACCCGGCCACCGCCATGGGCCTGCCGCGCCAGGTCGAAGACTTCGGCCAGACGCTGGGCTTCTACGGGGTTCCGGGCGGCGCTTACTTCGTACTGCCAATCCTCGGCCCTTCGAACCTGCGTGATACCGCAGGCCTCGCGGTCGACTATACGGCGGAGTCGGCGATCAACTACCTGAACGTGTCGAAAGTCAGCGAAAACCACCCGGAAATCTGGGTCCTGCGCAGCATCGACAAGCGCTATCAGACCAACTTCCGCTACGGCCAGCTGAACTCGCCGTTCGAGTACGAGAAGGTGCGTTACGTGTACACCGAAGCGCGCAAGTTGCAGATTGCCGAGTAATTTATCGGCACCCAAAAAAAGACCATTCAACTCGAATCGAATGGTCTTTTTTTCAGTGTCATCCTTACGTCGACCACCGATTAGTTCTCAACGCCTTTAATACACTGCCATTAGTAAGATAAACGTGCGTTCCACTCGCATTCACCTTCACCGACTTCGGCTCCCCACCAACAGTAATCTCAGTGACCACCTTATAGTTATTTTTTACATCCACCACTGTCATTTTTGCACCGTTCGTCCTAAGTATAAACGCGAGTGAGTCATCCGGAGTCAAGGCAGCAGCAGCGGCCGCCCCTTTAAATTCAGCAATAACTTTCTTATTGACGAGATCATACACCTGAACCCAGTCATTTTCAGGACTACTCAAATAGAGATGAGAGCCGTCCGAATTGAGTGCCAATACGTTCCCGCCACGAAAAACGTTAACGCGTACATCACTCCACTCACGCAGGTTCAGAGCATAAATAAAATCGCCGTCGCTTACACTGGCATGCTTGCCATCCCCACTGAGGGCACTGCTATGGGGCGCGAGACTGATAGAGAGAGTTTGTTTAATATGTGGATTACCGCCCAAATCAAGCTCCACAAAGTCACGCCCAAACATTGCATACGCACTTAAAGGTTTCAGATTCGATAGCATTTGGTATACACGCAGAGGTACTTCCCTCACTTGCCTCCAATCGGAAGTAGACAACTCCAAGATTACGTCCCGGTCTACAAAATCAATATAGACTCTCGAATCATCTGAACTAAAGACAACACTGCGCGCTCGCCCCTGCACACCCAACCTCTTAGTAACGAGACCATCAGCGGCGTTTACTATTACCACTTCCCCTGATGCAGGAACACATACCGCAATAACCCTGCCGTTTGAACTGACAGCGAGATTCTGCCCTCCAGCGAGATCAATCGTCCCATCAAAGTCACTAGACATAAAAACGCTCCATTATCTAAAAGTCCGAATTGGACGTCGCACACGCGTCAATCAGACCTCTATTACTGAGCACTGCCTACTGTCATAAATACCAGTCACGACAAACGGTAAACACAAGAATGCCAACCGTGAAAGCTGTCGATCACCCGAGTAGTTCATCGGCCAAAAAAAAAAGACCATTCGAATCGAATCGAATGGTCTTTTTATAGGTATCTCAAACACCACAAATCCACTGTGCGAGCTTGCTCGCGATAGCGCTCTAACCGTCAACATTGATGCTGAATGTTATGGCCTCATCGCGAGCAGGCTCGCTCCCACATTTGATCTGCATTGCCTTTGGACAGTGTCCAGGCCTCAGCCTTTTACTGCTTTCCAGATTTTGCTGACGACCATCACACCCGCCAACACCACCGCCCCCGCAACAATCCCTGCCGCCGCGTTGAGCAAGCCCGGCACGATCCACGACAAGCCGCCGACGCTCTGACTGACGCCTTCAATCCAGTGATGCACCACCGGCACGCCATGAGTGAGAATCCCGCCGCCGACCAGGAACATCGCCGCCGTACCGATCACCGAGAGGCTTTTCATCATGTACGGCGCGGCGCGCAGGATCGCGCCGCCGACGCTTTTGGCCATTTGCCCGGGCTTGCGGGTCAGCCACAGGCCAAGGTCGTCGAGTTTGACGATACCCGCCACCAGGCCATAAACGCCGGCGGTCATGACGATCGCGATGCCTGACACCACGATCACTTGCTGCATCAGCGTTGCACCGGCCACGGTGCCGAGGGTGATGGCGATGATTTCAGCCGAAAGAATGAAGTCGGTGCGCACCGCGCCTTTGATCTTGTCCTGCTCGTACGCCACCAGGTCTGTCGCCGGATCAGCGACGGCTTCGACCAACTGCGCATGTTCCGCCTGATCTTCAGCCTTGCTGTGCAAAAACGAGTGGGCAAGCTTTTCAAAGCCCTCGAAACACAAGTAGGCGCCACCGACCATCAACAACGGCGTGACCAGCCAAGGAATGAATGCACTGATCGCCAGCGCCGATGGCACCAGGATCAGTTTGTTGCGAAACGAGCCCTTGGCCACGGCCCAGACCACCGGAATTTCCCGCTCGGCGCGGACACCGGATACCTGCTGGGCGTTGAGCGCCAAATCGTCGCCGAGTACGCCGGCGGTCTTCTTCGCGGCCATCTTGGTCATCAGCGCGACGTCGTCGAGTACGGCGGCGATATCGTCGATCAACACCAGCAAACTGCTTCCAGCCATGGGTAAAGCTTCCCTACACAAATAAAAAGTGCGCGGAGCATAACGCGCCCGGCGCGGGGGAAGCGAGACACCTCAATGATCGGTTTGAGCTGTCGACTGCACCTGCCAGCCTCCGCCCAGGCTCTGGAACAACGCGACACTGCCCTGACTCAGCAAACCTTGGGTATCGCGCAGGTTCTGCTCGGCTTGCAGCAGGACCAACTGCTGGGTCAGCACCGTTTGCTGACTGACAGTGCCCGCGCGCTTTTGCGCCTCCTGGCTGCCGAACAATTGCCGGTTGCGCTGGTAGATCTGCTCGAAGGCCTGGGCCTGGGTGTGCAGGTGATTGATCGCCGAGAGGTTGTCTTCAACGTTTTGCAACGCATTGAGCACCGTACCGCGATAGTTCGCGACATCCTGATCGTAACTGGCCCGGGCCTGCTGCGCCGCGGCTTCCCGGGCACCGCCCTCGAAAAGGGTTTCGGCCAGCGCCGGGCCGAGGGTCCAGACCCGGTTCGGTACGCTGAACAGGCCACCCAGCGCCGTACCGCGATAGCCGACCTGACCGGTCAAATTCAGCGTCGGGAAAAACGCCGCCTCGGCCACGCCGATCTTCGCATTCGCCGCCGCGGCCGCACGCTCGGCAGACACTACATCGGGACGGCGCTGCAACAGGCTCGACGGCAGGCTCAGCGGCGGCATGGGCAGCACGAAGCGATAGTTCGCCGTCGGCGGCAGATTGAATTGCGCCGGCGCCACGCCCACCAACACGGCCAGCGCATGTTCGAACTGCTCACGCGAACGCTGTGCGGTTTGCAAGGCCGCGACCACGCTGGTCAGTTGATCCTGGGCCACCAGCAATTGATCGTTGGTCGCGGTGCCTTGCACGGTCTGCACCTGAATCATCGTCAGCAACTGCTGATTGATCGCCTGCTGCTGTTGCAACAAGCCGACGTCAATGTCCAGTTGGCGCAAGCCCAGGTAGTTACTGGCGACACTGGCGCTGATGGACAGGCGCACACCTGCCAGCAGCGCATCGGAAGCCTGGGCCGACGCCTGGCTCGACTCGATGCCGCGCCGCACCAGGCCCCACAGATCCGGCTCCCAGCTGGCACTCAACGTGGCACTGACCGTTTGCACGACACCGCCAGCACTGCTGCCAGATGAAGTATTCGTGCCCGTGCCGTTACTGCTACTGCCGCCTGCGCCAACACCTCGCGATCCGGACAACCCGACGCCCACCGTTGGCCACAACCCGGCGCGGCTCGACGCCACCTGGGCCTGCGCCAATCGATAGGCAGCCTCAGCGGCGATGATCGACTGGTTGGCCCTGGCTGAACGCGCAATCAAATCGTTGAGGATCGGATCCTGATATGAAAGCCACCACTGGCTGTCCAACGCGCCCTGCGGATTGGCCTGCGCACGCTGCCATTGCGCGCCCTCCTTGAAGCTCATCGGCAATTCGATAGCCGGCTTTTGATAGTCCGGGCCGACCATGCAACCGCCAAGTACCACCCAAAGCATCACGCCGCTGACCTGTAGCAGCTGGCGAAGCCTGCGTTCGATCGCGCAGCGGTCGCCAAAAGGCTCACGGCGACTTCGTCCCCGAACGCAGGCTTCGCCAGCGGCTACAAGGGATTTGCGTTCACTGCTCATTCACGTCTCCCCAGGCGCCGGGACGCCCGATCGAGCCAGAGGTAGATCACCGGGGTGGTGTAAAGCGTCAGCATCTGGCTGAACACCAGCCCGCCAATAATCGAAATGCCCAGCGGCCGACGCAGCTCCGAGCCGTAGCCGCTGCCGAGTACCAGCGGCAACGCACCGAGGATCGCCGCCAGCGTTGTCATCATGATCGGCCGGAAGCGGATCAGGCACGCCCGGCGAATCGCTTCCTTGGCGCTGAGCCCCTGCTCCCGACGCTCGGTGATTGCAAAGTCGATCATGATGATCGCGTTCTTCTTGACGATGCCGATCAGCAAAATCACGCCCACCAAGGCAATGATCGACAGCTCGGTGCCGGTCAACAACAAGGCAATCAGCGCGCCGACGCCGGCCGACGGCAAGGTCGACAGGATGGTCAACGGGTGCGTCAGGTTTTCGTAGAGGATGCCCAGCACGATGTACACCGACAACAACGCTGCGCAGATCAGCAACGGCTCGCTGGCCACCGATGACTGGAACACCTGAGCCGTCCCGGCGAATTGCCCGACCACGCTGGCGGGCATTCGCAGCTGTGCCACGGCATTATCGACCAATGCCGTGGCCTGGCCGATGGACACGCCGGGCGCCAGGTTGAACGACGCTGTCACCGCTGGGAACGTGCCCTGGTGGCTGATGGAAATGGCCGTGCGATCCACCGAGTAATCGGCCAGCGCCGACAACGGCACCAACTGCGGGTTGGCGTTGGCACTCAGGTTCGGCACAACGCTGCGGCCCCTGCTCACCGCGAGCGTGCCGACCGGCACATAGATCGAGCCGAGCGTTGCCGGGTCAGTCCAGTACGGCGGCGCCACTTCCATCACGATATGGTACTGATTGGCCGCGCGATAAATAGTCGAGACCTGGCGCTGGCCAAAGGCGTCGTACAGTGTCTGGTCGATAGCCGAAATACTGACCCCGAGCCGTGCCGCCACATCGCGGTTGATCTTTATATTGGCCCGCAGGCTGTTGTCCTGCTGATCGGTGTTGAGGTCGGTCAGTTGCGGTAACGCATGCAACGCCGCCAGCACCTTGGGCACCCATTCATCCAGCGCGCTCTGGTCATCGGCGGTCATCGTGTACTGGTACTGCGCACCACTCTGGCGACCACCGACGGTGATGTCCTGAGACGACTGCAAATACAGGCGCGTGCCCGGCATCTCGCCGAGGGTGCGGCGCACTTGCGTAATCACCTGATCGGCGCCGTCCCGGCGTTCGGCCAGCGGCTTGAGGGCAATGAACAACTGCGCCGTGTTGATCGCCCCGCCACCGCCGACAAAACCGCCCACCGTCAGCACGTTCGGGTTGCCCAGTACCTTCTGGTTGATCTCCCTAAAACTGCGTTGCATCGTCACGTAGGAAACGCTTTGTGGCGCGACGATGCTGCCGGACAAACGCCCGGTGTCTTCCTGTGGAAAAAAGCCCTTGGGCACCCACACATACAACACCCCGGCGAACGCAATCACCAACAGCGTGAGCAGGCCCATCAGCACCGAGTGCTCGATGACCCAGCCGAGGGTACGGTCGTAAAACCGGTGAAATCGCGAATCGGGTTGATCGCTGTCCTTCGTCGCCTGCTTCTGAGTGCGCAGCAATAAACTGGAGAGCATCGGCGTGACCGTCAGCGAGATCAGCATGGAAATCATGATCGCCACCGACAAGGTGATCGAAAACTCGCGAAACAGCCGCCCGACAATCCCGCCCATCAACAGCAATGGAATGAACACCGCCACCAGCGATACGCTGATGCTCAGCACGGTGAAACCGACCTCCTGCGCACCCACCAGAGCGGCCTGTAGACGGCTTTCGCCTTTTTCCAGGTGACGCATGATGTTCTCGACCACCACGATCGCATCGTCCACCACGAACCCGGTGGAAATGGTCAGCGCCATCAGCGACAGGTTGTTCAGGCTGTACCTGAGGAAATACATCGCGCCAAAGGTCCCCAGCAGCGACAACGGCACTGCAATGGCCGGCACCAGGGTGCTGCGCCAATCGCGAAAGAAGCCGAACGTCACCAGCGTCACCAGCACAATCGAGGCGATCAACGACAACTCGACATCGTGCAGCGACGCACGAATGGTGGTGGTGCGGTCCATCAGGATATTGAGTTTGATGCTCGCAGGAATCGAACTCTGCAGGAACGGCAGTTCGGCTTTCACCGCATCCACGGCACTGATGACGTTCGCCCCCGGCTGCTTGAACACCACCAGCAGCACCGCCGATTTGCCGTTGGACAGACCGAAATTGCGCAAGTCCTCGGCGTCCTCACGCACATAGCCAAGGTCTGATAGATGCACCACATCGCCGTTGTGTTGCCTGACCACCAGCGGCGCGTAGTCGTCCATCGTGTAGAGTATGTCGTTCGCCGCAATGCCGTGGGATTGCGCCCCGATGGCCACCGAGCCCTTGGGCAGGTTGGCGTTGGAGGTGGCGATCACCGCCCGCACCTGCTCCAGGCTGACGCCGTAGTGATTGAGCCGATCCGGGTTCAGCTCAATGCGCACTGCCGGCAAGGCGCCGCCGCCGACGATGACATCGCCGACGCCTTTGGTTTGCAGCAGGCGTTGCTCCAGCAGAGTCGAGGCGACATCGTACATTTGCCCCGGCGTGGCGGTGTCGGAGGTCAGGCTGATGACCAGAATCGGTGAATCGGCGGGGTTGACCTTGCGGTAGGTCGGGTTGCCCGACAAGTCACTCGGCAGGTTGGTCCGCGCCGCATTGATCGCCGCCTGCACGTCCCGCGCGGCGCCGTTGATGTCGCGGTTCAAATCGAATTGCAGGTTGATCCGGGTCGCGCCCAAGGTGCTGGACGAAGTCATCTGGGTGACCCCGGCGATCTGTCCGAACTGGCGCTCCAACGGCGTTGCCACCGAGCTGGCGACGGTGCTCGGGTCGGCTCCGGGCAGCGATGCACGGACGCTGATGGTCGGGAAATCCACCTCGGGCAAGGGCGCCACCGGCAGCAACAGAAACGCCAGGATCCCGGCCAGCGCCAGCCCCGCCGCTAACAGGGTGGTGGCAATCGGGCGCTGGATGAACGGCGCGCTGAGGTTCATCGCCGTCAGCCTTCAACGACCGGAGGCCGCCCACTAAAACGGCGCTCCAGTTTATGCATGGCGAGGAAAATCACCGGCGTGGAGAACAGCGTCAGCAATTGGCTGAGCAGCAGCCCGCCGATGATCGTAATTCCCAACGGATGCCGCAGCTCGGAGCCGATCCCGGTGCCCAGCGCCAATGGCACCGCACCGAACAGCGAGGCCATGCTGGTCATCAGAATCGGTCGGAAACGCAGTTCGGCCGCCTGCCGGATCGCCGCCTGCGGGCTCAAACCACCCTTACGCTGCAGCTCCAGCGCAAAGTCGACCATCATGATGCMGTTCTTCATGACGATGCCGATCAGCAGCACGATGCCGATCAAACCAATGATGTCGAACTGCGTGCCGGTGATCAGCAGCGCCAGCAACGCACCCAGCGCCGCCGACAGCAAGGTCGAGAGGATCGTCACCGGGTGCACGAAGCTTTCGTAGAGAATCCCCAGCATCAGGTACACCACGACAATCGCCGCGATCACCAGGAACACCTGATTGGATAATGACGCCTCGAAGGTCGCCGCCGCACCTTCCAGCGACGCTTGCACGGTCGGCGGCAAGCCGAGTTGCGCCTCGATGTCCTTGAGTTGATTCACCGCTGAGCCCAGGGTCTGGCCGGGCGCCAGGTTGAACGACACGTCGGCGTAGGGAAACTGTCCGAGCCGGTTGATGGTGATCGGCGTGCGCACCACTTGCATGCTGGCCATGCTCGACAGCGGCGCCACCCCTCCCCCCGGAATGTTCACGTAAAGGCCGGTGAGCAGATCGGCCAGGTTATGCGGCGGATGATCAGTGGCCAGCACCACATGATATTGATTGAGCTGGGTGTAGAGGGTCGACACCTGACGCTGGCCGAAGGCGTCGTACAGCACATCGTCGATGGCTTGCGGCGTAATGCCCAGGCGCGAAGCGGTGGCGCGGTCAAAGGTCAGCTGGATCTGATTGCCGAACTGCAAGGCCTGGCTTTGCACGTCGGTGAACATCGGCTCGTGCTTGAGCGCGGTCAGCAATTTGCCGGTCCACAGCGCCAGCACCTGCGGATCGATGGCTTGCAGGCCGAGTCGATAGCTGGTGGTCGACACCGTGGCATCCAGCGTCAGGTCCTGCACGGCGTGCAGGTACAGACGAATGCCGGCGTCATTGCTGTTCGCATCAGAAAGCCTGCGGATCACCGCCGCGCTGCTGTCGCGCACTCCATGGGGTTTGAGGTTGATCAGCAGGTTGCCCTGGTTGATCGTCGGGTTGGTCTGGTCGATGCCGACAAAGGACGACAGGCTCTCGACTGCCGGATCTTGCAAAATCCTTGCGGCCAGTCGCTGCTGCTCGAGCTGCATCTGCTGGAACGAAATGGTCGGCGAGGCCTGGGAGATGCCCTGAATCAGTCCGGTGTCCTGCTCGGGAAAAAAGCCCTTGGGCATCACCACAATCATCAACAGGGTCAGCAACGCGGTACACACCACCGAGATCAGTGTCAGCACCTGGTGGTCCAGCACCCAATCCAGGCCGCGCAGGTAATGGCCATTGATCCGGTCGAAAAAGTCGACCCGCCGCTCCTGCTGCCGGGGCTTGAGCATCCGTGCGCACATCATCGGTGTCAGGGTCAGCGAGATCAGCGCCGAAATAATGATGGTCACCGCCACGGTCATGGCGAATTCGCGAAACAGCCGCCCCACCACATCGCCCATGAACAGCAGCGGGATCATCACCGCAATCAGCGCCACCGACAGCGAAATGATGGTGAAGCCGATTTGCGCCGAGCCCTTGAGCGCGGCCTGCAACGGCGGCTCTCCGGCCTCGATGTAGCGCGTGATGTTTTCGATCATCACGATGGCGTCATCGACCACAAAACCGATGGCGATAGTCAGCGCCATCAGCGTCAGGTTGTTCAGCGAGAAGCCCAACGCGTAGGCCACCGCCAGCGTGCCAATCAGGGTCAGCGGCACCGTGACGGCGGGGATTACCGTCGCCGGGATCTTGCGCAGGAACAGGAAAATCACCAGCACCACCAGCACCACCGCGACCGACAATTCGTACTGCACGTCGGTGACCGAAGCGCGGATGGTCTGGGTGCGGTCGGTAAGCACAGCAACTTTCAACGTACCCGGCAGACTGGCGCGCAGTGTCGGCAACAGTCGCTGGACCCGGTCCACCACATCGATCACGTTGGCCCCGGGCTGGCGCTTGATATTCAGCAGAATCGAGGGCGTGCTGTCGGTCCAGGCCGCCTGACGCGGATTCTCCGGCCCCTGAAAGGAACTGGCGATTTGCGCCAGACGAATCGGCGCACCGTTTTTATAAGCGATCACCAGATCCTGATAGTCATCGGCCGACTGCAACTGATCGTTGCCGCCAATCGAGTACGCCTGGAACTTGCCATCGATGTTGCCTTTGGCCTGATTGACGTTGGCATTGCCCAGCGCCGTGCGCAGCTCTTCCAGTGACAATCCCAGGTTGTTCAGCGCCGAGGTATTGGCCTGAACCCGCACCGCCGGGCGCTGTCCGCCGCTGATGGTGACCAGGCCGACGCCGGTGATCTGCGAGATTTTCTGCGCCAGTCGAGTGTCGGCAAGGTCTTCGATTTTGGTCAGGGGCAGCACGTCGGAGGTCAGCGACAGCGTCAGCACCGGGGCGTCTGCCGGGTTGACCTTGCTGTACACCGGCGGGTACGGCAGGTTCGTTGGCAGGAACGTCCCGGCCGCGTTGATGGCGGCTTGCACCTCTTGCTCGGCGATATCCAGCGACAACGCCAGATCAAATTGCAGGGTAATCACCGAGGCGCCGTCGGAGCTGGTGGAGCTCATCGATTTGAGCCCCGGCATTTCGCCGAGCTGGCGCTCCAGTGGCGCGGTGATCGACGAGCTGACCACCTGCGGACTGGCGCCGGTGTATTGGGTAAACACCTGAATGGTCGGGTAATCGACCTCGGGCAGTGCCGACACCGACAGAAAGTGATAACCGAGTATCCCCAGCAACAACACCGCCACCATCAACAGCGTGGTGGCGACCGGCCGCTCGATAAAGGGCCGCGAGACGTTCATGGCTGCCGGCTGTTCATTGGGCAACGACCTTCACCGGCGAGCCATCATCGAGCTTGTCCGCGCCCTCGGTGATCACTTGCTCGCCGGGCTTGAGGCTATTATCGAGAATCGCCGTGACGTCGCCCATCGACGGGCCGGCCTTGATGTTGCGCAAGCTGGCCTTGTCAGCGTTGACCACGAACACGAAGTCACCTTTGCTGCCGTGTTGAATCGCCGTGGTCGGTGTCACCGGCACCTGGTTCAACGTGTCAGCCTTGAGCCGGGCGTTGACGAACTGGTTGGGAAACAACGCATTGGCAGAGTCGTCGAACTGCGCCTTGGCCTTGATCGTGCCAGTGCTGGTGTCCACCTGGTTATCCAGCGCCAGCAGACTGCCGGTGCCCAGCAGGCCGTGTTTGTTGCGGTCGTAGGCGAGCACCGTCACCGGCCCTTTGGCCATCGCCTGATGGATCGCCGCCAAATCATCCTCGGGCACCGCGAACACCACCGTCGCCGGGCGCATCTGGGTAATCAGCGCAATGCCCGTGGTAGTGGCGGTGGTCACGTAGTTGCCCGGATCGACCAGCCGCAACCCCACCACACCATCGACCGGCGAGGTAAGGGTGCAGTAACTCAACTGGACTTCGAGGTTCTGCACACTGCCTTGATCGGCAGCGACCGTGCCTTGTTGCTGTTGCACCAGGGACGCCTGGGTGTCGAGGGTTTGCTGGCTGGTGGAACCGATCTTGATCAGTTCGCGAAAACGCGCCAGATCACGCTGGGCATTACTCAACAGCGCTTGATCGTGAGCCAGCGTGCCTCTGGCCACCGCCAGTTGCGCCTTCAGCGCCCGGTCGTCGATCCGCGCGATGACCTGGCCCTTGCGCACCTGCTGGCCTTCCTCGAACTCGACCGAGGCAAGAATGCCGTTGACCTGCGTGATCACGGTCACACTGCGGGTGGGCGTGACCGTCCCCAGGGCGTCGATGTACACCGGGATATCCTGCAAGGTCACTGCCGCAACCGCCACCGGCTCGGCAGGCGCAGGCGGCTTGCCTTTGTGTTGCCCACTCTCGCGGTAAAACCACAGGGCGGCGGCCAACAACACCAGCAGCACAGCCCCGATCAGCAGAGCACATTTGCCTCGCCTGCTCCTCACCACGGTTTCTCACTCAAACGGACTGAACACCAAACGCAACGATGCGAAGTGAATGCCGGGCCGTTTACACAAGAAATGGCCAAAAGGCCTGATCGCTCACTTGAACTTTAGCAGTGCGCCTGCCATTCACTCGCCCATCCAGCCGTTTGTTCAGCCCTGAGACAGGCGCAAACGACGAGGGGCAGCAGGCGGCATTCTTGAGCGCCGCGCGAGGCCGGTGCTACCATGCGCAACCGCCAGTATCGGCAAGGAATCACCTGGTTTATGAGCACTATCCGCGAGCGCAATAAAGAACTGATCCTGCGTGCCGCCAGTGAAGAGTTTGCCGACAAAGGCTTCGCTGCGACCAAAACCAGTGACATCGCGGCCAAGGCGGGGTTGCCCAAGCCCAACGTCTATTACTACTTCAAATCCAAGGAAAACCTCTACCGTGAGGTCCTGGAAAGCATCATCGAGCCGATTCTCCAGGCCTCGACGCCGTTCAACGCCGACGGCGTGCCGAGTGAAGTGCTCAGCGGCTACATTCGTTCGAAGATCCGTATCTCCCGTGACCTGCCGTTCGCATCCAAGGTGTTTGCCAGCGAGATCATGCACGGTGCGCCGCACCTGAGCGCCGACCTGGTCGAACAGCTCAACGCCCAGGCCAAGCACAACATCGACTGCATCCAGACCTGGATCGATCGCGGCCAGATCGCCCCGATCGAGCCCAACCACCTGATGTTCAGCATCTGGGCCGCGACCCAGACCTACGCCGACTTCGACTGGCAGATCTCCGCCGTCACCGGCAAGGCCAAGCTGGACGAAAGCGACTACGAAGCGGCGGCGCAGACCATTATTCGGTTGGTGCTCAAGGGCTGCGAGCCGGACAGGTAGACCGCAGCGCGCCCATCGCGAGCAGGCTCGCTCCCACAGGGGATTTGTGAACACTACAGATCCAATGTGGGAGCGAGCCTGCTCGCGATGGGGGCAACTCGGTATTCGGTCAAACCCAGATAGCATCCCACAGCGGATAATCGCCCAGTCGCTCAACCAGCCCCGCCCGCAATGGGTTGGCCACAACATACCGAGCCAGCTTTACAAGATCTTCCTCACGGCGCAGCGCACGATCATGAAAGCCTTTCTGCCAAAGGCTGACCTTACGACCGGTAGACCGGTTCACCGCTTTAGTACTCAATGACTTGGTCCTTTGCATCAATCCACTCAGCGCCCCCTGCTGCAACTCGATCAACCAGTGAAAGTGATCGGGCATGACTACCCAGGCCAATGAGTTGGCACAGCCTTGGTCTTGCGCGGCGCGAAACTGTGCGATGACTAATCTACCCAAGACAAAGTCGTTGAAAACAGGCTCTCTACCAAACGTGTTGGCAGTCAGAAGGTAAATTCGGTTGGGCTCGGCATACCGGCCAATGCGCAAGCGATGTGAAGCGGGTAAATCAGGCATTCCCTTGCCCCTTTCATGATCAAGTCATGAAGAAGGCTAGACCTGTGAATGCCGGATAGTAGGGCGGACTTTTAGCTGGATGTGTCTGGTAGATAGTCATCGCGAGCAGGCTCGCTCCCACATTGGATCTCCTGTGTTCACAAATCCCCTGTGGGCGAGCCTGCTCGCGATAGCGGTAGATCAGGCAACTCAGATCAAGCCGTCACCCCCGCATCCGCCCGCAGCCCCTGCTCTTCAATAGCGCTGATCGCGCATTGTTCATCAATGTCCGAGGTGTCGCCGCTGATGCCGATGGCCCCCAGCACAACCCCATCCTGATCACGAATCAGCACCCCGCCCGGCGCGGGTACCACGCTGCCCTGCCCCAGGCTGTTCAACGCGGCGATAAACGCCGGGCGCTGTTGTGCGTCCAGCGCCAATAGCCGCGAGCCCTTGCCCAGCGCGATCGCGCCCCAGGCTTTGCCGATGGCGATCTGTGGACGAAGCAGGCTCGCGCCGTCTTCGCGTTGCAAGCTCAACAAATGCCCGCCCGCATCGAGTACTGCAATGGTCAGCGGTGCCGCGGCGATCTTGCGCCCGGAGGCGATGGCCCGATTGGTCAGGCTGACTGCGACTTTCAAGGTTAAAGCGCTCATGGGTGCCGTCCTTATCTTGTTATGGGAAAGCCTTTGGGGTTCTGTTTGCTTCGAAGCCCGATGCAACAAATAGAACACAATGAATTATTTTTTTGTATACAATAATTCTCGAAATGCGGCTCATGCGACGAAACGCCACAGTGTTTATGGCCCTCCGACGAATGAAACAACCGCTTGAGAAAATGGATTGACCTGCGCCGTCCGCCGTGAATACACTCTGCGCAAAGCCACTTGTATACAATTACAAAACGTAAAGAGGCACAATACCATGAGCAAAATGAGAGCAATCGAAGCCGCCGTTCTGGTGATGCGCCGTGAAGGGGTTGATACCGCTTTTGGCATTCCCGGCGCTGCAATCAACCCGCTGTACTCCGCCCTGCAAAAGGTCGGCGGCATCGATCACGTCCTCGCTCGCCACGTTGAAGGCGCCTCGCACATGGCCGAGGGTTACACCCGCACCAAGGCCGGCAACATCGGCGTGTGCATCGGCACTTCCGGCCCTGCCGGTACCGACATGGTCACCGGGCTCTACAGCGCCTCGGCCGACTCGATCCCGATTCTTTGCATCACCGGCCAGGCACCCCGCGCCCGCATGCACAAGGAAGACTTCCAGGCCGTCGACATCACCAGCATCGTCAAGCCGGTGACCAAGTGGGCGACCACCGTTCTGGAGCCGGGCCAGGTGCCTTACGCGTTCCAGAAAGCCTTCTATGAAATGCGCTCCGGCCGTCCAGGCCCGGTACTGATCGACCTGCCGTTCGACGTGCAGATGGCCGAAATCGAATTCGACATCGACGCTTACGAGCCACTGCCCTTGGCCAAGCCAGCGGCAACCCGCAAGCAAGTCGAGAAAGCCCTGGCCATGCTCGATCAGGCTGAACGTCCATTGCTGGTAGCCGGCGGCGGCATCATCAACGCCGATGCCAGCGATCTGCTGGTGGAATTCGCCGAGCTGACCGGTATTCCGGTTATCCCGACCCTGATGGGCTGGGGCACGATCCCGGACGATCATCCGCTGATGGTTGGCATGGTTGGCCTGCAGACTTCGCACCGTTACGGCAACGCGACGATGCTCAAGTCCGATGTGGTGCTGGGTGTGGGTAACCGTTGGGCCAACCGTCACACCGGTTCGGTCGACGTGTACACCGAAGGCCGCAAATTCATTCACGTCGACATCGAACCGACCCAGATCGGCCGCGTGTTCACTCCAGATCAAGGCATCGTTTCCGACGCGGGCCTGGCACTGAAAATGTTCATCGAAGTCGCCCGCGAGTGGAAAGCCGCCGGCAAACTGAAGGACCGTAGCGCCTGGCTGCAAGACTGCCAGCAGCGCAAGGCCAGCCTGCACCGCAAGACTCACTTCGACAACGTGCCGGTCAAACCGCAGCGCGTCTACGAAGAGATGAACCAGGTGTTCGGCAAAGACACCTGCTACGTCAGCACCATCGGTCTGTCGCAGATTGCCGGCGCGCAGTTCCTGCACGTCTACAAACCGCGGCACTGGATCAACTGCGGTCAGGCCGGCCCCTTGGGCTGGACCATTCCGGCAGCACTGGGCGTGGTCAAGGCTGACCCGAGCCGCAAGGTTGTAGCACTTTCGGGCGACTATGATTTCCAGTTCATGATCGAAGAACTGGCGGTGGGCGCGCARTTCAAACTGCCGTACATCCACGTTGTGGTGAACAACTCATACCTGGGTCTGATCCGTCAGGCGCAGCGCGGTTTCGATATGGATTACTGCGTGCAGCTGTCCTTCGACAACCTCAACGCACCGGAGCTCAATGGTTATGGGGTTGACCACGTAGCGGTTGCCGAAGGCCTGGGTTGCAAGGCGTTGCGCGTGTTCGAACCGGCGGGCATCGCCCCTGCCCTGCGCAAGGCTGAGGAGTTGATCGAGGAGTTCAAGGTTCCGGTGATCGTCGAGATCATCCTGGAGCGCGTGACCAACATTTCCATGGGTACCGAGATCAACGCCGTCAACGAATTCGAAGACCTGGCGCTGGTCGGCAGCGACGCACCGACGGCGATTTCGTTGCTGGATTAAGAATGACTTGTCACCTGTAGCAGCTGCCGAGGCACGAGGCTGCGTTGCGTGTCCGCAGGACCGCCGTCGGGGGCCGCTTCGCAGCCCAACGCAGCCTCGTGCCTCGGCAGCTGCTACAGGCACATATTTTTTACAGGAGACCACCATGCCGCGTTTCGCAGCCAACCTGTCCATGCTGTTTACCGAGCAGGATTTTCTTGCCCGCTTCGAAGCGGCCGCCAAAGCCGGCTTCAGCGGTGTCGAATACCTGTTCCCTTACGATTTCAGCTCCGCCGATATCAAGGCTCAACTGGATGCCAACGGTCTGACTCAAGTGCTGTTCAACCTGCCGGCCGGTGACTGGGCCAAAGGTGAGCGCGGGATCGCCTGCCATCCGGATCGCGTGGAAGAGTTCCGCGCCGGCGTCGATCTGGCGATCGCTTATGCACAGGTTCTGGGCAACACCCAAGTCAACTGCCTGGCCGGTATCCGCCCACAAGGCGTCGACGATGCCACCGTGGAAAAGACCTTTGTCGCCAACCTCAAATATGCCGCCGACAAGCTGCAAGCGGTGGGCATCAAACTGGTGATGGAAGCCATCAACACCCGCGACATCCCGGGCTTCTACCTGAACAACACCGCCCAGGCACTGTCGATTCGCGAACAAGTGGGCAGTGCCAACCTGTTCCTGCAGTACGACATCTACCACATGCAAATCATGGAGGGCGACCTGGCCCGCACCATGGCCACGCACCTGGAAGAGATCAACCACATTCAACTGGCCGACAACCCGGGCCGCAACGAGCCGGGCACCGGTGAAATCAACTACCGCTTCCTGTTCGAACACCTGGACCGCATCGGTTACCAGGGCTGGGTCGGCTGTGAATAC
Organism: Pseudomonas sp. 05N36; assembly: GCF_056397385.1. Taxonomy (NCBI): domain Bacteria; kingdom Pseudomonadati; phylum Pseudomonadota; class Gammaproteobacteria; order Pseudomonadales; family Pseudomonadaceae; genus Pseudomonas; species Pseudomonas sp. 05N36. The sequence goes on from NZ_JBFTNH010000027.1 coordinate 44,764, forward strand.
AAGCCGCTGACCACCACGGAAGCGGGTTTGGGCTGGTTGAAAACCCACAACGCAATCTAAAGCAAAACCTGTGGGAGCGAGCCTGCTCGCGATGAGGCCATAACATTCGACATCACTGTTGCCTGTTCCACCGCTATCGCGAGCAGGCTCGCTCCCACAAAAGCGGCGCTCCCCTATTTGCTTGAGCAACATAAAAACAAGAGGATTTTCTCATGGCTAAAATCGGATTTATCGGCACCGGCATCATGGGCCACCCAATGGCGTTGAACCTGCAGAAAGCCGGTCACAGCCTGTTCCTGTCGGCGCACCACGACCCTGCTCCGGCTGACCTGGTCGCCGCTGGCGCGGTCGCTCTGGCGAGCCCGAAAGAAGTCGCTCAGGAAGCCGAATTCATCATCATCATGGTGCCGGATACCCCGCAGGTCGACGACGTGCTGTTCCGTGCCGACGGCGTCGCCGCCGGGGTTGGCAAAGGCAAAGTGGTCATCGACATGAGCTCGATCTCGCCGACCGCGACCAAAGCCTTCGCGGCGAAGATCAACGAGAAAGGCGCGCAATACCTCGACGCTCCGGTGTCTGGTGGTGAAGTCGGCGCCAAGGCCGCGACCCTGAGCATCATGGTCGGTGGCGACAACGATGCGTTCGAACGTGCGCTGCCACTGTTCCAGAGCATGGGCAAGAACATCACCCTGGTCGGTGGCAATGGCGACGGTCAAACCGCGAAGGTGGCGAACCAGATCATCGTGGCGCTGAACATCCAGGCCGTGGCCGAAGCGCTGCTGTTCGCCTCGAAGAACGGTGCTGATCCCGCCAAGGTCCGTGAAGCGCTGATGGGCGGTTTCGCCTCCTCGAAGATCCTTGAAGTGCACGGCGAGCGCATGATCAAGGGCACCTTCGATCCAGGCTTCCGCATCAGCCTGCACCAGAAGGACCTCAACCTGGCGCTGGCCGGTGCGCGCGAGCTGGGCATCAACCTGCCCAACACCGCAGGCACCCAGCAAGTGTTCAGCACCTGCGCGGCCCTCGGTGGCAGCAACTGGGACCACTCGGCGCTGATCAAAGGTCTGGAACACATGGCGAACTTCTCGATTCGCGATAAGTAAGCCCTGCACAAAACCTGTGGGAGCGAGCCTGCTCGCGATGAAGTCACCGCGGATACACCTGAAACACCGTGGTGCCTGAATCGCGAGCAGGCTCGCTCCCACAGGGAACCGAGTTGCCCTCCAAATAACAAGAATTCCGGGAGCCCGCCATGTCGGTCGATCCGCAACAATTCCTGCGCGAGCTGTTTGCCACAGCCATCGACGCCGCCCATCCGCAGCAGGTCCTCGAAGCCCATCTACCGAAAGATCGCAGCGGTCGGGTGATCGTCATCGGTGCCGGCAAAGCCGCCGCAGCCATGGCCCAGGTGGTCGAGCGCTGCTGGCAGGGCGAAGTGTCTGGCCTGGTGGTCACCCGCTACGGTCACGGCGCCCCCTGCGAAAAAATCGAAGTGGTCGAAGCCGCCCACCCGGTGCCTGATGCAGCCGGTCTGGCCGTGGCCAAACGGGTGCTGGAACTGGTCAGTAACCTGAGCGCAGACGACCGGGTGATCTTCCTGCTCTCGGGCGGCGGTTCGGCCCTGCTCGCCCTGCCCGCAGCCGGTATTACTCTGGCCGACAAACAGGCGATCAACAAAGCCTTGCTCAAATCCGGCGCGACCATCGGCGAGATGAACTGCGTGCGCAAGCACCTCTCGGCGATCAAGGGTGGCCGTCTGGGCAAGGCCTGCTGGCCAGCGACGGTTTACACCTACGCGATTTCCGATGTCCCGGGCGACCTCGCCACCGTGATCGCTTCCGGCCCGACCGTGGCCGATCCGAGCACCTCGGCCGAAGCCCTGGCGATCCTCAAGCGCTACGCCATCGAGGTTCCGGCGTCGGTACGCAGCTGGTTGCAAAGCCCTGAATCGGAGACGGTAAAACCTGGCGACCCGAGCCTTGCCCGCAGCCATTTCCAGTTGATCGCCCGCCCCCAGCAATCCCTGGAAGCGGCAGCGGTGAAAGCCCGCCAGGCCGGTTTCAGTCCGTTGATCCTCGGCGATCTGGAAGGCGAATCCCGCGAAGTGGCGAAAGTCCACGCCGGGATCGCCCGCCAAGTGGTGCTGCACAGTCAGCCGTTGGCGGCGCCCTGCGTGATTCTCTCCGGCGGCGAAACCACCGTCACCGTGCGCGGCAATGGCCGTGGCGGACGCAACGCCGAGTTCCTGCTGAGCCTGACCGACAGCCTCAAAGGCCTGCCCGGCGTCTACGCGCTGGCCGGCGATACCGATGGCATCGACGGCTCCGAAGACAACGCCGGCGCAATCATGACCCCGGACAGCTACACCCGTGCTGCCGCCCTGGGCTTGAGCGCCAGCGACGAGTTGGACAACAACAATGGCTACGGCTATTTCGCCGCGCTCGATGGGCTGATTGTCACCGAGCCAACGCGCACCAACGTCAACGACTTCCGCGCCATCCTGATCCTCGAGAGCCCTGAACATGACGCCTGATAAAAAGGTCAAAATCCTCGCCACCCTCGGCCCCGCCACCGAGGGTATTGATGACATCCGCGAGCTGGTCGAAGCCGGAGTGAACATCTTTCGCCTGAACTTCAGCCATGGCGATCACGCCGACCACGCCAAGCGTTACCAGTGGATTCGTGAAGTCGAGCGCCAGCTCAATTATCCGCTCGGCATTCTGATGGACCTGCAAGGCCCGAAACTGCGGGTCGGCCAGTTTGCCGAGGGCAAGGTGCAACTGGTGCGCGGTCAGGCCCTGCGCCTGGACCTCGATGCCACGCCGGGTGACGAGCGTCGGGTCAACCTGCCGCACCCGGAAATCATCGCCGCGCTGGAGCCCGGCATGGACCTGTTGCTGGACGACGGCAAACTGCGTTTGCGCGTCGTGACCAAGTACGCCGATGCCATCGACACCACGGTGCTCAATGGCGGCGAGTTGTCGGACCGCAAAGGCGTCAACGTGCCGCAAGCGGTGCTCGACCTCAGCCCGCTGACCGCCAAGGATCGTCGCGACCTGAGTTTCGGTCTGGAGCTGGGTGTCGATTGGGTCGCACTGTCATTTGTGCAGCGCCCTGAAGACATTCGTGAAGCCCGCGCGCTGATCGGCAACAAAGCCTTTTTGATGGCGAAAATCGAGAAGCCGTCGGCCGTTGAACAACTGCGCGAAATCGCCGAACTGAGCGACGCGATCATGGTTGCCCGTGGCGACCTCGGCGTGGAGGTGCCGGCCGAGAGCGTGCCGCAGATCCAGAAAGACATCATCAGCACCTGCCGCCAGCTCGGCAAACCGGTGGTGGTGGCGACCCAGATGCTCGAGTCGATGCGTTTCTCCCCGGCGCCGACCCGGGCCGAAGTAACCGATGTCGCCAACGCCGTGGCCGAAGGGGCTGACGCAGTAATGCTGTCGGCGGAAACTGCCTCAGGCGATTACCCGCTCGAAGCGGTGCAGATGATGAGCAAGATCATCCGCCAGGTCGAAAGCGGCCCGGATTACCAGGCGCAACTGGATGTCAGCCGGCCAAAAGCCGAAGCCACGACTTCAGACGCCATCAGCTGTGCGATCCGCCGCATCAGCAACATTCTGCCGGTGGCGGTGCTGGTGAACTACAGCGAGTCCGGCAGTTCGAGTTTGCGCGCGGCGCGGGAGCGGCCAGCGGTGCCGATCCTCAACCTGACGCCGAACCTGCAAACTGCGCGGCGCTTGAGCGTGGCGTGGGGCGTGCACTCGGTGGTCAACGATCGTTTGCGGCAAGTCGACGAGGTGTGCTCCACCGCCCTGGAAATCGCCCAGGCGCAAGGCATGGCCAAGCGTGGCGACACCTTGTTGATCACTGCGGGCGTGCCTTTCGGCCAGCCGGGATCAACGAACTCGTTGCGTATAGAGACGTTGATTTAGCGCCTGTTCCGGCCTCTTCGCGAGCAGGCTCGCTCCCACATGGGTTTTGTGTTGTTCGCAGATCCAATGACTGAACGCAGATTCAGGGTGGGAGCGAGCCTGCTCGCGATGCAGGCGACACGGTTCACCTGAACTCCACAGACCCCCATCATGCCTGCCAACCACTTCAACACCCACCGCCCCGACTGGGCTACGGCCCTGCTCAACGGCTTCAGTCAGATTTTCCTCCAGCGCCATCCGCTGTGCGGTCTGCTGTGCCTGTTGGCCATCCTGTTTACCGCTCCGACGTTGCTCGGCGGCGCCCTCTTGGGTGGCGTGGCCGGTTTGCTCACCGCGCAACGTCGCGGCTACGCCAAGGCTGATCGTCAAGCCGGGCTCTTCAGCTACAACGGCGTCTTGCTCGGCCTCTTGCTGAGCCTGCAGTTCAACTGGTCGGCCATGCTGCCGCCACTGATCATTGCGAGCAGCGGACTGAGTGCAATCGTCACCCAGCAATGGCTCAAGCGCACTCGCAACCAGCATTTTCTGCCCGCCTACACCGCACCTTTCGTGGGATTGGGCTGGATACTGCTGAGCATTGCTGGCCCGGCCCACTCGGCACCTGCACCACTGCCGGAACTCGATGCCCTGAACCTGCTCGGCGCAGAGTTCAAAGGCCTGGGCCAAGTCATCTTTCTCGACCATCCCCTGGCGGGTGTGTTGATCGCCGCCGGGCTGCTGCTTGCCAACCGCCGCGCCGCGCTTTGGGCACTGGTGGGTTCCGCCGCGGGTCTGCTCTGCGCCGTGTGGCTGAACCAGACACCCGACGCATTGCTCGGCCTTTATGGCTACAACCCGGCGCTGGCCGCCCTCGCCCTCAGTCAACAACCCCGCCAACCCTGGCTGCCGCTGCTGGGCATTGCACTGGCGATCCTCCTCACACCGGCGTTCGCTGCCATGGGGTTGTCGACCCTGACCGCGCCGTTCATTCTCGCCTGCTGGTTGCTGCGCCCGGGTATTCGCCTGCTGCGCCAAGCGACCACAGACAGTGCGCCTTGCCAAACCTCGGAGAATCAACCTAGGCTGCGCTGATTTATGGCCAAGGCGATTTGAATGGACAGCAACGACTCGTGGCGTAAGCGCCTGTACGTGATGATTTTCCAGACCGACACGGTGGCCGGGCGGCGCTTCGATAAAACGCTGCTGCTGATCATCCTTGCCAGCCTGGTGGTGGTGATCCTCGACAGCATCGATGACGTTCATCAGAACTTCGCCAACACCCTGGCGTACATCGAGTGGGGTTTTACCCTGATCTTCCTGATCGAGTACATGTTGCGCTTGTACTGCTCGCCCAGGCCGCTGCGTTACGCCTTCAGTTTTTACGGGCTGGTGGATTTTCTGGCGATTGTTCCCGGCATCCTTGCGCTGTATTACAGCGACGCGCAGTACCTGCTGATTATCCGGATCATCCGTATGCTGCGGATCTTTCGCGTGCTCAAACTGCTCCCCTACCTGAAGCAGGCCCATTACCTGCTCGACGCCCTGCGCGGCAGCAAACAGAAAATCATCGTATTCCTGCTCAGCGTCTGCACGCTGGTAACGGTGTTCGGCACGCTGATGTATGTGGTCGAAGGCCCGGAGCATGGCTTTACCAGCATTCCCAAAGGGATCTATTGGGCTATCGTCACCCTGACCACCGTCGGCTACGGCGACATCGTGCCCAGGACTGCGCTTGGGCAGGTCATCTCGGCGATGGTGATGGTCACCGGTTACTCGATCATCGCCGTCCCCACCGGGATTTTTACCGCCGAACTGGCCAACGCCATGCGCGGCGAACAGCTGCAACATGACTGCCCGGTGTGCCGCAAAAACCAGCATGAACACAGCGCGGCATTTTGCTCACGCTGCGGTAATGCACTGTTCAAGAAAATAGAATAAGCAAAGTACTTTTTAATCTTTAAAGGGATATGTAGCCCCGGCTATAGTCGACGGCAAATTGCCTTCATCTCGAACAAAAGGAATGTGCAGTGAAAAAGATCTTTGGCGCCTCACTCCTGGCCKCCGGCCTGACCCTCGCGAGCGTGGCCCATGCCGCACCGACCCTGCTCAACGTGTCCTATGACGTGATGCGCGATTTCTACAAGGACTACAACACTGCCTTCCAGAAACACTGGCAAGCCGAGCACAACGAAAACATCACCTTGCAGATGTCCTTCGGCGGCTCCAGCAAACAGGCCCGCTCAGTGATCGATGGCCTGCCGGCTGACGTCATCACCATGAACATGGCCACCGACATCAACGCCCTGGTCGACAACGGCAAACTGGTCCCGGACAACTGGGTGACCCGCCTGCCGGACCACAGTGCGCCGTTCACTTCCGCCACCGTGTTTATCGTGCGCAAGGGCAACCCGAAAGCCCTGAAAGACTGGCCCGACCTGCTCAAGGACGGCGTGCAGGTGATCGTGCCCAACCCGAAAACCTCGGGCAACGGCCGCTACACCTATTTGTCGGCCTGGGGTTATGTGCTGAAAAACGGCGGTGACGAGAACAAGGCCAAGGCCTTTGTCGGCAAGCTGTTCAAACAAGCCCCGGTACTCGATACCGGCGGCCGCGCCGCCACCACCACCTTCATGACCAACCAGATCGGCGACGTGCTGGTGACCTTTGAAAACGAAGCGGAAATGATCGCCCGCGAGTTCGGCCGCGACCAGTTCGAAGTCATCTACCCAAGCGTCTCAGCCGAAGCCGAGCCGCCAGTCAGTGTGGTCGACAAAGTCGTCGACAAGAAAGGCACCCGCGCTGCCGCCGAGGAATACCTGAAGTACCTGTGGTCCCCGGAAGGCCAGGAAATTGCCGCCGCCAACTACCTGCGTCCGCGTGACCCGGCCGTTTTGGCCAAGCACACCGACCGCTTCCCGAAAGTCGACTTCCTGTCGGTGGAGAAAACCTTCGGTGACTGGCGCACCGTGCAGAAAACCCACTTCAACGATGGTGGGGTTTTCGACCAGATTTACAACGGGCAGTAAGTGCCGGACCAGCAATGAAAAAGGCGACCTCAGTAGTCGCCTTTTTCATACCCGCAGATAACTCACATCGGTGGCGCCACGCCATCCTTGCCGGCCGAAATCGATTGCGCCGTCAGGGTGCCGTCAGCGCTTTGGGTAGCGAACAACACGACCTTGACCCCGACTTTGAGCAGGCTGCGGTCAGCCGGTGTCAGGTTGACGATCGGCACATCTTCCGGCACCAGGATGGTCTTCTGGCCACCCTTGTAATTGACAGTCAGGACTCGGCCATTGCTGACCACCAGATCAGCGACGATGCCATTGGTCATGCTACTGCCCTTGACCAGATCGAACGGACGATGACCGTCGCCGGTTCCGGCCATTTCAGGTGGAAACACATGCACTTCCAAAGCCTTGAGCGTGCCATCGTCTTGCGGTATTGCCGCTGAGCCAATATAGCTGCCGGGCTTGATGTCTTCGATGTTGGCCGGCGTTACGGCGCGAACCTGGGTGTCCTTGGTCAACTGGATGACCACGTTCTCACCCGTATTGGCATGTAACTTCAAGACCTCTTCGGACACCCCGGTGATTTCACCGCGCACGCCGACACGCATACCCGGTGCCTCCTCGGCCAGAGCAGCAGCGGCAATCAGCACGCTGCCCAGGGAAATCAGGCCAATGTTGCGTATCAGGCTACCAAACATCGTTTTCATGGGACCGATTTCCACTGATGAAACGTTGAAAATGACTGATACCAGAGGGCTCGACCGCCCACACAAATCATAGGCGCTACGGAGCAAGATGAAAGTTTTGCGGGCACCGTCACCTTCTCCCACTGCTCCCTAACACCCGCTGCCAGAAACAATTGGGCGTTCCAACAAAAGAGGCCGGTCAATGACCGGCCTCTGGCACTAGCTTCTACGAATCAGTTCACCTCAAGCTTGTCACGATTCTTGTCCAGAATCGCCTTGCCGATGCCTTTGACTTCCAACAACTCATCCAGCGATGCAAACGGTCCATTACTTTCACGATATGCAACAATCGCCTTGGCMTTGGCCTCACCTACTCCGGCGAGTTCCCGCTGCAGTGTCGTTGCATCCGCTGCATTGAGATCCACTTTTGCAGACTCCCCGGACGGCGCAACCTGTACTGCCAATGGCGCCGTGACAGCCTCCGTGTTTGTCGCAGGTGCAGCGATAGCGGCAATAGAGGCGCTGGTCAGCAGGGCAAAAACCAGAGAGTAGAAATAGCCTGTACGCATAAGTGACGCTCCATGACATCGATAGGAAAGAAGCAGCTTTTCCGAAGCTGCCTCCCAAACCTAGGTCATGTCGTGAGGCTGTCAAAAATGTATCGGTTACAGGGTGTGTAACAATCAGGGTTCGAGACGGCGTTGCTGGTAGATCCAGTCGACAATTTCACCGTCGGGGGTGTAGCCGCTGACGGTTTCGCGTAACAACTGACGAACCCGTGAGTAGTCATCCCGCTCGACAGCGCCGAGCAGCTCGGTCAGCCGCGTCTTGAGTACGTCCCAAGGCAGATGGTCTTCATTGGCACTCATGATCATCGGGTGCTGAGTCGCCGCGACGTTGTCGCCGATCAACAACTCCTCGTAAAGCTTCTCGCCAGGGCGCAGGCCCGTAAATTCGATGGCGATGTCGCCTTGAGGATTGCGCTCCGAGCGCACACTCAAACCGGACAGGTGAATCATTTTTTCCGCCAGTTCGACAATCTTCACCGGCTCCCCCATGTCCAGCACGAACACATCGCCGCCCTGCCCCATCGAGCCCGCCTGGATCACCAGTTGCGCTGCCTCGGGAATGGTCATGAAGTAACGCGTGATCTTCGGGTGAGTGACTGTCAATGGTCCGCCCGACTTGATCTGGCTATGGAACAACGGGATCACCGAACCGGAAGAGCCCAGCACATTACCAAAGCGCACCATCGTGAACCGGGTCTTGTTGACGCGCGATACATTCGCCTTGTCACCCAGCAGTACCGGCGCAATCTCACGACTAAGCGCCTGCAGCGTCATTTCGGCCAAGCGCTTGGTGCTACCCATCACATTGGTCGGACGCACGGCTTTGTCGGTGGAGATCAGCACAAAGTTGGCAACACCTGATTGCAAGGCAGCTTGTGCGGTATTGAGCGTACCTATCACATTGTTCAACACGCCTTCGGCGATATTGTGCTCGACCATCGGCACATGCTTATAGGCCGCTGCGTGGTAAACCGTTTCCACTTTCCAGGTTTTCATCACGTCCAGAAGCTTGTCCTGATGCCGGATAGAACCGAGGATAGGCAGCAGGCGAACAGACAGGGATTCACGACTGGCTCGTTTCTCCAACTCGGAAAGAATGCTGTAAAGATTGAACTCGCTGTGTTCAAACAGGATTAGCGTCGTAGGACCAAGAGAAAAAATCTGCCGGCAAAGCTCCGCACCGATAGAGCCGCCCGCACCGGTCACCATGACCGTTTTGCGCTTGATACAACGCTCCAGCAAGTCAGGCTGAGCCGGTACCGAGTCACGCCCCAGCAAGTCGGCAATGTCGACTTCCTGGATGTCCTCGACCTTCACCCGACCACTGGCCAGGTCAGTGAAATTCGGAACACTTCGTATGTGCAATGGGAAACTCTCAAGCATATTGAGAATTTCCCTACGCCGCGCACGCGTCGACGACGGCAGCGCCAGAAGAATTTCCTGCGCCCCCGTGACATCGATCATCTGCTGAATGTGCTTGGGCTTGTAGACCTGTAGACCAGAAATAGAACGATCCGCGATACTCGCATCGTCATCGATGAAGGCCACAGGCCGCATCACCCGCCCCATGCGAAGCGCCGCGACAAGCTGATTGCCCGCGACACCGGCACCGTAGATGGCGACTTTGGTCAAACCATCGTCGCGGTTGGTGAACGGTACGTGCTGAGCGGCGGTAAACCAGTCGCCCATGAAATATTGGCGCATGCAAAGGCGCAGGCCACCGATGATGACCAGGCTCAGCCACCAGTAGTTGAAAATAATCGAGCGCGGGACTACAGATTCGTGATTGCTGTACCAGTAAACAACCACGGCTAAAATCAGGGAGGACAAGCTGACGGCTTTGACGATTGCGATCAGGGCGTCATTACCAAAATAACGCATGACCGCGCGATACATGCCAAAGCGTATGAATAGCGGGATAGCGATGATCGGGGCGCAGATAAAGAGCCAAGCCTGGGCCTTGAGCGGGTTGTAAATATCGTCGATGCCCAGGCGCACGATGAAGGAGAGCCACAAGGCGACCCAAACCAAAACGACGTCGGTAGCGACCTGTATCAGTCGCTTTTGTTTGCGAGGCAAACCAAGCAAAACAGTCCGCACTTTATCCATTCACCCGTTCGAGCACGTAGCCCCCTCCTTATCCAGTCGACGATTGGTATTGTAACCTCAGTGCTTGAACTATCATCTGAATACTTGATCGGATACTCAGGCGACCAAGCCGGGAGCCGAGGTCCCGTCCACGATTCAGCACGAGCATTTTGCTCATAGCATAGCTACAATTCATCGACCACAGAAAAAGCAAGACGTTCGTGGATTTGTGGATAAAGGTCTTCAGCCGATCGGTCGGAGCAATGAAGGCGGGGCTCCTCCTGCTCCCAGACGTTCTGAACTCATCAGATATCATTTTTTGAATTTTTCAGTTTTTAACGAGACGACATGCCCGAAAATCTTGTAGCTCACCTGCAAACCGTGGACGCCAAGCGCCGCAGCGCCATCAAAAACCAGCTCCCTATTGTGGTATGGCTAACCGGGCTGAGCGGCGCAGGCAAATCATCCATTGCGAACGTTTTGGAGCTGGCACTGTGCGATGCCGGCCGTCATACCTATTTACTTGACGGTGACAATGTTCGGCTAGGGCTTTGTCATGACCTGGGATTCAGCGACACCGATCGCGTTGAAAACATACGACGTATTTCAGAAGTCGCGAAATTGTTCATGGATGCAGGCCTGATCGTGATAACGGCGTTCATTTCACCGTTTCGGCGTGACCGCGCCTTGGCCCGCGAGGTGATTGGCGAAGCAAATTTCATTGAGGTTTTTATCGATACACCGCTGAACGAATGCGAGCGAAGAGACCCCAAGGGCCTTTACAAAAAAGCCCGGGAGGGACTGATAAAAAACTTCACCGGCATAGATTCCCCTTATGAACCGCCAGTGAATCCGCAAATCCGGATCAATACGTTAGAAGACGATCTGGAAACCGCAGCACAGCGCATTGTCGACTTTATCAACAAGCACTCGCCACGATGAAAACCTTAGTCATCATTGGTGCGGGGTTCAGTGGAACCGTCGCCGCCATAGAGTTTTTACGTTCCGCTCCCCACGGTGCCAAACTAGTCATCATCAACAGGTCCGGCGCCGTTGCCCGCGGCCTGGCCTACGGCACCAGCAGCTCAAAACATCTGCTGAACGTTCCCGCTGGCAATATGAGTGCATTGCCCGACGAGCCCGACTCTTTCTTGCGGTATTGCCAATCCTGTTTGCCAGATACAACTTCAGGTTCTTTCGTATCCAGAAAGCTGTACGGAAACTACCTGGCTTCTCTTCTGGATAGCGCCGAAAATGACGCCAAAAACCATATCGACGTCGAACGTATAACCGCTGAAGTCAAGAATCTCAGCCCTCATGAGAAAGGGGCGTATGTTGAACTGTGCTCAGGCGAAAGAATATTTGCCGATCAGGTCATTTTAGCATTTGGTCATTTCCCACCCCGCAACCCTGCCGTCCTTGACGGTGTGCTGGACTCCTCAACCTACACAGCAAATCCTTGGAGTGGGGCAGTATCTTTGCCCGAGAATCCAGACTCGTCGATTCTGTTGATCGGAGGGGGCCTCACTGCTCTCGATGTAATTTCCAGTCTGAGACAAGAGCCCGGTACCGGCCAGATTTACATGCTGTCCCGTCGTGGACTTTTGCCACTGGCGCACCGCACAACCAAAAGCGGATCGCAACCACCGGCATCACTTCATGATGAACTACTGAATACGACACCGACGGCCCTGAGTTATTTACGGTCGATCAAGGCACAGGTGAAGGCCAGCGCAGAGTCTGGCACCAACTGGCGAGATATCATCGCGGCTGTACGCCCGATTACATCCCGTCTTTGGATTCGACTTTCCAAGCATGAACGAAGCAGGTTTTTACGCCACGCCCAACCTTACTGGGATGTTCATCGCCACCGAGTAGCACCGGAAACCTACCAACATTTCGACGACGCACTGAAACTCAAGAAAATCGTCCCTATAGCCGGTCGAATCAAGTCCATTGAGCTCGACAATGGCAAAACGCTCGTTACCATCCAGTCCCGTGGCACACAGGACGTAAAGAAACTGCACGTCGATCGCATCATAAACTGCACGGGCCCCAACTCGAACCCCGGGTTGATTGAGGAGCCGCTGATACAACAGCTGATACGAGACGATCTGATTTCTGTCGATAGTCTGGGCTTGGGGCTACTGGTCGATAACAGCCTGGCTGTCGAAAGCAAAGATGGCACCCCATCCGAGTGGCTGAGTTATGTCGGCCCCATGTTGAAAGCCAACTTCTGGGAGGCGACAGCGGTGCCGGAACTACGCCTCTATGCTTCAGCGCTCGCCAGAAAAATATCGGAAAAATTCAGCAGCCAATAAGATTGACCGTTGAATGACCAAGGCCGCCCCGCTGATGTAGCCGACCTACTCAGCGGGCACCGGCTCCCCACCCCGCCGCACACGAATAAAAACCGCGAATTGCAAGAGCTTACAGACGCCTCGAGTCTGTACAATTTATAGGCGTAGGCCGAAACGTCATCTCAAAGAACTGAATCAGGAACCTGTCAGATAATGAACCCTGTACTTGTACTCGGCGACTCTCATGCGTTGGTTTTCAGCTCTGAAAAAATGAAAGCCCTATTTCCTGAGTACTCATTTGAAGTGATGTCCGTAGGCGGCGCCACCGTATCCGGATTAAAAAACCCAAACGCCGTAACCCAGGCCATGCCGCAATACATGTCGGCACTGGAAACAACAACGGCCACCACTGTGATCGTGATGCTTGGAGAAGTCGACACCGGCTTTGTTATTTGGTATCGGGCTCAAAAGCATGGCAGCTCCGTCGAGCAAATGCTTCAGCAGGCTCTCGACAATTACCAGAAACTCTTACGGGATGTGGCGAACAAATTCCACGTCATATGCGTCAGTACCCCCCTCCCAACCATCCGAGACAACATGGACTGGGGTGAAGTAGCCAACTTGCGAAAGGAAGTGAAAGCTTCGCTCTCAGATAGAACATTACTCACGATAAAGTTCAATACGCTCATGGAAGCCTTTTGCACCCGCGAGGGCATAAGCTACCTGAACTGCGACAGCCTCTCCACGGATGAAACTGGCACACTCAAAGCCTCTCTTCGAAACCCCGACCCCAACGATCACCACTATGATCCATCTGCTCATGCACTGATGATCGAGCCTCTTCTGAGCCCTTTGCTCAAGGAGCGAAACCGCGCTGAGCGCAAGAGCTGCGACAACCTTGGTGTCACGGATAAGCAAAAGCCTGAAAATCGTTCCCTCCTTCGTAAACTCTGGGCTTCACTTTTCTCCAGGCAATAAAAAATCGCTCAGTAGCGATTTTGGGTGGGGCATCTCATTGTCCCTACAGCAAACTGCTGACCGTGATTGCCAGCAGCCGGGTTGGCCTTGCGCTCCAAGCCAGCTACTGACTTTCAACGTTTTAACGATTACTCGATCTGCACACGGCCTACCGAGGTCGAGGAACTTGTATTTTACGCAATTCTCGATCCTGGGTTTTCCTGCAGCCACGTCACAAACCGCTCCACTCCCTGCTCGAAGCTCACGGTCGGAACCCACCCCAGTGTGTTTTTCGCACGATCTATATTTAAAACGCTGAGCGGTACATCAAAGCCCCGACCCGGCAAGTATTGACGATTGGCGACGCGCCCGGTGATCTTTTCAATCGTATCGAGCACTTCATTCAAACTGTGCCCACGACCCGAACCAATATTGAATACATGCTCTTGCCTTGATGGTTCAAGTGACGCCAGTAGGGCTTGCACGACATCGGCGACGTGAATGTAGTCACGAACGACGGAACCATCCCCCCAGATCTCGATAGGTTCATCACGCAGCACTTTGCCCAGGAACACGGCTACCGCACCTTGATTCGCGTGCGTGCGCTGCCCCTCACCGAAGGGGTTCGCCAAACGCAAAACGGTGTAGTCCAGACCGTGCAAACGATGAAAAAGCGCCAGGTATTTTTCGATCGCCAGTTTCGCAATTCCATAGGAGCACACAGGATCTGTTGCGTGCGTCTCAGGGATCGGCACTTGCGTAGGCTCACCGTAGACGGTGCCACCCGATGAAACAAAAATGACCTTCTTGACACCCGCCTTGAGGGCAAGAGTCAGCAAACGAATCGTCCCGACAAGATTGCTTTCCACATCGAAAACAGGGTCCGCATTTGAAGACTTCGGCAACGTAGTCGATACCAGATGGTAACAAACATCGCAGTCTTGTAGCGCTTCGCTTATATCAGCCTCGCTGGTGAAATTACCTTCATATAGCTCAAAGGAAGGATGCTTTGCGTGAGAGTCTCCTAGCGCGACAACGTTCGGCCGATCGAAGCAACGTACGACATGCCCCTGACCGAGCAACGCATCGATCAGATGAGTACCGATGAAGCCCCGCCCACCCAATACCAGCGACCGTATTACTCCGCCGCTAGAGCTGTTCCCGGATTTTTTCAACGTTTGCCTCCAATGCTGCACGGTTCGATCTGCGGCTTCGCGCAGCAGAGGCCAAGGCGACCTATGAATGCCCTCGACCTAATCGCCCCTAGCAAATACTTCAAATTTAACAGCAAAAAATGGCGTGCCATAACAGGTATCGGAGCGTCAGAGGGTTAGACCACCAGCATCATTAAGTTCTCTGCTGGCCTCGACTGAAATTGGCACGCTTACCGCCGAAAGCGTCTGCGCCCCACCTACAGTCCTTTGTAACCCCTCTCCTCTCAACACCGCCATACGCCCGACAAACACACTGACAGGCGTACTGACGGCACTGAGACGGCACCCTGAACCCTTTAAATGCCTGACGTTACCGATTGCGCCAACTTCTCTCCGATGTCCCGTTCGAACAGACGCACATACTGAGCAGCTACGGCATCGATTCGATAGCGGCTTGAAACATCTTTCACCAATGCCAAGGCATGCTGGTGTTTGTTTTTATCGGTGGYGAAAGCGGCAATGATTTTCGCGGCTTTCTCGATTGGGATTTCCCAATCCTCCAGGCAGAGCACCTCGCCCGCAACTTCATCTTCTATGGTAAGCATGTTTCTGATATCGCCCACATCAGAAGCGATGTACGGCTTGCCGGCAAACAGGCAGTCGACAATAGTCAGAGGAAAACTCTCGGATTTGAACTTGGTCAGCATGATGCCCATGTCCGCGGCCGCATAGTGACCGACCGCGTTATCGCTGAAGCCTGCCAGATAGACAAACTCAGGGACTCCAACTCGGCAGTACTCATCGTAGACCGGTCCGTTCCCGACCAGTATCAGACGGATATCCCGACCCGAAATAGCTCGTGCCATCTCAACGGACTCAATAGTCTCATCCCATCCCTTGTCTGGAATCGCACGACTGACACAGCACAATACAAAGGCGTCCTCAGGTATATCCAGCTGCGCACGTGGGATCGCGACAACCTTTGGAGGCTGCAACCCGTTTGGCACTTTGACGAACCGATCGGACGGTTTGTCGTAGATCGAGAAGTTCGAGAAGGGAACAAGGTTCTTCTCTGCGGTATACACCCAAGTGCTCACGCTGCTATCGGCGATACGAAGTTGCTCCTCAGTCACCCCAAATGCATCTTGATGCTCAATCATCCCATGCAGCGAAGCGACATGAGCAGCCAGTTCGGAGAAAACATCCGGCACCTGTAACGGATACCGCTGAATGTGCCACTGATGACTGTTAAGTGCTTCGACCCCAAAATCGCGAATGATCGTCTTCACTGCATCTACTTCAGAGGTCTCGACGAGTGGAACGTCAGTCCTGAGCATGTTGCGAATGCCATCCTCCCGCAAGGTCAGGCCTGCACTCAGCAAGAACACGGAAAGCCCTTGACGCTTGAACTCGTTGGCCAACCGGATAGGGAGAATCTCGGCTCCGCCAGGATAGAAACCGATTGTCGAAACCATGACATTCGGTTTTCGACTTGAGCGAGCTTGAAGGATCGCGTCCTTATTGTACCAACGCAGAAACTCTTCGTTAGAGTGTCCTACATAGTAGTCGTAAAGCCTTTTACTGCCCTCTTCACAGCGCTCGAGAACAGAAAGCGGTACGTTATACAGCGCCTGCACCGTCTGACTTGAAATCCCGAGCTCACGATAAAAAATCTCTTTCCTGTAAGTGCTCTCGGCAGCGCTGCCCTCATACCGACGGAAGAAGTTCGTCCCTTCAGTAGAGTAGGCAATTTTGCCACCCCGAAGAATGTGAAGGTAGAAAACCCAGTCGCCCGCAACACGCATAGATAACCAGGATTCGTCTTCCAGCAGCGGCAGATCGACAGGACGCTTGAAAATCGTGCCGCTGGCGTTAGGAATCGTATTCTTGATACCAAGCCCTGTGCACACTTCGTTATGAGCCGTCTCTACGTAGGAGCCTTTCCACTTTTCAGCGCACTCCAGATCGTGAACATACCGATGGAACTCACCCTCCATGACGACTTCGTCACTGCTGACAAATTCGCATTTTGCATAAGCCAGCATCACGGCTTCATCGTCAAAACAACGGACCAGTGCTTCCAGGAAGTACTCATCACAGTAGTCATCGCTTTCAGCAACCCAGACCAAATCACCCGTTGCCGCCTTGATGCCCTTGGCCCACTGACGGAAAACACCACCGGAGTTGGTCTCGTTGAACAACTTCACTGTTACGTCAGGGAAGTCGGCCGCATATTGACTGAGTACCGCACGACTTTGATCGGTCGAACAGTCATCCATCAAAATAACTTCGATATTCTTGTACGTCTGTCCATAGATACTATCCAATCGACGACGCAGGAAACGCTCGTGATTGTAGTTCGGCACAATAACCGAAACTTTGGGCATGATCGTATTCGACTTGATATCCAGAAGTGCGCGGGTCGTTTCATTCACACGACCGAAGCCACCCTGCCGATCAGGCTCAAGGAAGAGACCCTGCTGCCAGTCATTCCAAGCGTTCAAGAACACAAGACGGCGATCCTCGGAGTGTGCAGCCCTCGCACCGACAATCGCCGCATCGAGCCAACGACGATATTCCCTGGCGTGAAAGCGCGTATAGACCAGAGGAGAGTCAGACTTGAACGCCGTTTCATCGCGCCCAAGCGTAATGGCATGATAGACCGGATAAGGTTGAAGCTGAGCGCGCTGCGCACGTACTGCACCTTGCGAAGCAACAACGGAATAAGGAACGGCAGCGATCCCATTCTTTTCCTGAGGTGCAAAAACCCCTGTTTCCCCTGGTACTGGAGCGGCGGGGAGATCAAGAATAGCGTCACACAGACTCACCAGGGTCTTATCCAGATCACGCCCACCGGCCTGCGA
Source organism: Pseudomonas sp. 05N36 (assembly GCF_056397385.1). Lineage (NCBI taxonomy): Bacteria > Pseudomonadati > Pseudomonadota > Gammaproteobacteria > Pseudomonadales > Pseudomonadaceae > Pseudomonas > Pseudomonas sp. 05N36. The sequence continues at coordinate 62,310 of NZ_JBFTNH010000027.1, forward strand.
CAATTGGCCGATCAGATAAACGCTGATGCCAAGTTCAACCAACTGACTGCGCAGTTGACGAAGCGCATCAGCGTCAGTCTCTATGTTGCCAGGTATCCCAACCACGACCACCGGACGTCCGTCGATTCGCATGCACCGCTTATCGGATACAGCAGGCAACACCGCAGTGGCCAGAGAACCTTGAAGACCTAGAGGGTGCAAATCTGTCTGCGCACAGAACGTGAAATCGATGCTCGGATGCGCTAGAAACACCTCCAGTGGCTGGGCCGATTGAACTCCGCCAATATCAACGTTCAGCTTGAAGCAGAAACCAAACACGCCATGGCGCTTTGCAAGCTGTGCCTGTTTGTCCAGAACCTTCCAGTCCTGCGTATCGTAGAAGCCAAACTCCTCATGAGGTATTAGCAGCTGCGAGTTGCCTTTAGACGCCGGCTTTGCGCTACGCAATGCCTCCCACTGAGGGGACGTGTAAAACGCGAGCAGCTTGATGTCGCTGGCCACTTCGCCAAATCGAACATCTTTTTCATACCGAACTACCGAGTCAGGGACGGCGATCCGCTGTTCCGAGGCGCCGGCAACTACGTAGTGCCAGAACGGGTTGACGCCGGCACTGCGGATATCCTTATAAGTGTTGAGGTACGCAAGGGTGTCGAAGTCAGGAGAAGGATTTCTGCCGTCGAGCCAACCCTCTTCACAATAGTGCTTGATCGGATCGATAGCAGAATCGAGCTCTGTGTACATCGCAAAATAAAACGCCTCATCGAAAAGCCCGGACTTTCTGATGACGTCGACCTGCGCGTCAACTACAGCCTTAGGAACAGGTACGCGCAAAGGCTTGCTTGGAGCATCAATGACTACACCTGCCTCCGGCGCAGGTGTCGAAGCAGATTGAGCAGAAGGAGAACTCGACTTCACAGTATTGGGAACAGAATGAGAGGTGATCGAACGCCCCTCCAGTTGACCGCATTTGAGATAGTGAACCAGCGGGTTCACCCGTGCAGCGTCAACATCCGGGTGATCGAAAAGATACTTCGAAGTACTGAAAAGCGCAGAAGGATTACGGCCCTCTCTCCACCCGTGAAGCATATAGTGCTTCAGCGGATCGACACCTTGATCACGCACGTCAGGGTTGCTGGTCAGATAATAATCTGCATCAAACAGTAAGCTATCGCGTACCAGGCTAACCGTTGCCTTGTTAAGAAAATCACGTCGAACCCTCAAGACCTCGATAACCTTGCCTAGCGAAGGAACACTGATCAGACGCTTTACCCGACGGGCAAAACCACCAACCCGGCGCAAAGGTGAAGTGACGCGCCAAGAGCGCGAACCAAGAAGCTGACTGAGCTCCCACTTCAACGTATGAACATCGACTTCTTTTTCTTGCACGATGCGCACGATTTCGTCTTTCAGGTTACCGATCTCCCCCTCACGCTCAATAAGGGCGTGCTTGAGGTTAGTGATCTGCCCATCACGCTCGCCAACAACATGATTGAGGTGAGTTATCTGCCCTTCGCGCTCGGTCACGGCGTGATTGAGATGGGAAATCTGGCCTTCGCGCTCAACCACAGTGCGATTGAGACGGGAAATCTGTCCCTCACGCTCAACCACGGCGCGATTGAGAGTGTCGATACTTTGCGTATGACTGGTGATCTCACCTTCACGCTCGATAACGACATGATTGAAGACTCCCAGTTGAGCCTCAAGCTCTGAGATAGAACGTCTGAGATTGGCAATCTGACCTTCTCGGTTGATAACGGCATGGTCGCAAGCCACTAGTTGAGCCTCAAGCTCTACGATGGAGTGCTTGAGGCTGGCGATCTGACCTTCGCGCTCGGCGATAGCCTGCGTCAGACCAGCAATCTGTCCCTCACGCTCAATAAGGGCGTGATTCAGGCTTGTGATCCTATCGTCATGCTCAATAACACTGGCGCTTAGGTTCAGATTAGCGACCTGCCCCTCCAGATCGGCTACGCAATGCTTAAGTTGAGCGATCTCGGTCTCACGCTCGACAACGAGGTGACCAAGATGGGTGATCTCGGTCTCACGCTCGACAGCGAAGCGACTTAACTGAGTGATTTGCGCGTCACGCTCGGTCACGGCAGCGTTGAGATTGCCAATCTGCGCTTTGAGCTCGGCAACCGTCTGAGTCAGAGCAGAAATCTGGACAGTGCGCTCACCCAAGCGCTGATGGCGCCCTCGAATCAGCTTGATTGCTCGCAGTGCCAACTCGAGCTCCTGCTCGGAGAACGTCTCTTTTGCCTGCGGCAGCTTAGTGTCGTACCCAAAGACATCAAAGTCTTCGGCATACAACGTACGGATCAAACTTGCGCTGCGCTCCGTCACAAACGCAGGAAGGTAGGGGATCAGGCTCTCGTTCGCTCGGCGCTCTGCAAACGGATCGGGAACATACTCACCGAGACGCTCCGACAACGCTTTACTAAGCTGCGCCGACTCTTCGATCTTGACCAATTTGGAGTAGTTGATCAAATCCGGCCGAAGTAGAATTGCCTGTGGCGTCCAGTGCTGATCCCAATAGGAAGGTGCCTCCTGACTGGCAAGATGCTCCAGGAAACCTTCAAAGGCCAACGCAATATCGGCCGCATTTCTGAGCGGCTGATGAAAGAAATCTTTTTGTAGATACGGCCCAACCTGCTGCGGCTCTTGCAACAGCAACTTTGATTGCCAAGCCGAAAAAATTCGCTTGTAAGGGTTTCTTACAACAGCAAATCGGAAGTACGAATCGGAGGCCAGTACTTCCGAAAGTTCTTCCACAGAGAGACCGGTGACATGCGGCGCCACTTTGTGCAGCTCATGAACAACTTGATCAGGATTGCTTTCCGCACTATCAGTGATACTGCTCAGCGCTTTCGAGCAGCCTTCCAAAGAAGCGAACCACCATTTGAGAGATGTGCATGCAACTTTTGGCGTACTAACGTAAAAGAGCTTGTACTGCTCCGAACGGTAGCTACTCCACTGGAGATAGTTGAATACTTTTTTTTCGTCGCCCGGTGGCCAATCACTGATATTTAGCATATACGTCAAAAAATCCTATGAGTGTACTGTTGTACAGCACCAAACTTCCAAGCTAATAAATTAACTGCACAAGTCGTTAATTAACCTTGTGCCCACCCTGAGCGACTTCATAGCCATCAAGCCAAAAGCTGTCGAGGCAACCTGAACCCCGACAGCCTGCTCCCTAAATCGTGGCTTTTCGACCAATTTCCGACTGAGGCGCGCTCGACATCAAGTCCACATACCCGAATGAATTCAACTTTTCACCTGGAACAACCCGGAACATGATTGCGTCCATGATGCGGTGGGCACAGCTCGGTTCTTGAGTCGACCAGACACCGCCACCGACAAAATAGACGCCGGGTAGCAAATGCATCTGGAACGAAAATTTCACATTGAAGGTATTTCCGGCACTGACGCGCTCGAAGTACGTACCTTCTTCAGGAAACCGTTGACCTGTAATAACGGCCCCGGAAACGTTACGGATGTGTATGCCCCAATAAGTACCGGCAAAATCTTCCATGAAGTGACCGGCCACTTCGATCTGATACGTTTTGCCGGCTTGCAGCACGTTCACCACACGCCCATCCGCATCCAGAATGGAGATCGCCTTGATCTCGGCGCCTTGGATTGGATAGATCGCGGTGGTTTCTGGAACCAGTCCCGAATCAAATGCGTCGCTGGGGAGCTGCTGGGTCTCAAGCGGTAGCAACGCGACCTTATCGGTATCGACAGCCTCTCCCGATTGGTCTGCTGCCATGTACTGCTGAACGAGTCGCTTGTACTCAGCTTCAGGTGCATAGATCAACTTCTGGTAGGCACGCACGGCTTGTGGAGCAGCGCCGTACATCAGTCGAACACCATGATCGAGCAGCAGCGTCCTGTCGCACAACTCAATGATGCTGGGCGCCGAGTGCGACACGAACAGGATCGAAGTACCGTTACTTTTCAACTCTTCCATACGCGCGAAGCATTTGCGCTGGAACTTCTCATCGCCGACTGCGAGCGCTTCGTCGACAATAAGAATGTCTGGATCAATCATCGTTTGAACGGCAAATGCCAATCGCACGACCATACCGCTTGAATAGCTTTTTACCGGCTGCTCGATAAAGTCGCCAATGTCCGCAAAGGCAGCAATTTCATCAAATCGCTGGTCGATTTCTTCCCGCGCCAAACCAAGTACCGCGGCGTTCATGTAGACGTTGTCGCGCCCGCTGAACTCCGGATCAAAGCCTGAACCCAACTCCAGCAATGCAGCGATGCGACCGTGAGTCTGTACGCTGCCAGTGGTTGGGTTCAACGTGCCGCAAATCATCTGCAACAGGGTGGATTTACCGCTGCCGTTACACCCGATGATCCCGACCGTCTCACCCTTTTTCACTTCGAAAGATACATCTTTCAAAGCCCAGAACTCGCGGAAGAACTGACTCGGCTGCATGCGGACAGCACCCTGCATGCGGGGCACGATGAACTGTTTCAGCCGGTCACGCGGCTGATCATAAATTTCGTAGCACTTGCTAAGGTTCTCGACCTTGATAGCGATTTCAGAGGACATCAGCAAATCCCTTACGTGTTTTCTGGAACCAGGCAAAACCCAACCAGGCAATGCAGGTGGTGGCTACCCAATAGACTCCCAATATTTCAAAATCTGGCAGTTTTCCCCAGAAGAGGACATCGCGTGCCATCTCTATCGCGGGTGTCAGTGGGTTAAGGTAAAGCAGATGACGATAAGCCTCGGGGAGTGCCGTCGCGGGGTAGAAAATAGGGCTCAAGAACATCAGGACGGTGGTCAAGATACCGATAAATTGTGAAACGTCGCGCAGGTACACACCCAACGAAGCCAAAGCCCAACTGACGCCCATGATGAACATCACCAACGGGATAATGATCAACGGCAGGTAGAGCGCCGTAGCGTGCGGCATACCGAAAAATATCCCATAGGCGATAAACCATACGCCCAGGCTGATGGCCGCGTGGAACAGCGCAGAACCCAGCACCACGACGGGTAGAATTTCCAGAGGGAAAACCACCTTCTTGACGAAATTGACCTTGCCAAGAATGAGTCCCGGTGCCCGGTTAATGCACTCGGAAAACAGATTGAAAATGATCAACCCGGCAAACAGGATCAGTGCAAATTCGGTTTTCGAATCACTGTCTACACTCCAACGTGCCCGGAGTACTGCGCTGAACACAAAGGTGTACACCGCAAGCATCAGCAGCGGATTGAAAAACGACCAAAGCAATCCCATGGCCGAACCACGGTAGCGGCCCAGTACTTCCCGAATGGTCGACGCTTTGATTAAGGCTGTATTGCGCCATAGGCTGGCGAACATTTCCAAAGGATTGGCAGAAAACTGGCGCATCAGGCAAAAACCTCAGCAGAAAATGGTGCATAGCTGCGTGCATTATTGGCCGCAAGCGATGGGGCTATACCCGATGGTGTGTGGTGAAAGCTTTCAAGGGAGATGCCTCGTTCCTCGGTGCTAGGCTTGAGGTAGATCGGCATGATGTCGAACATAACAAGGAGAGTTCCATTCATTAGAGCAATGTTTCCTGAAGCGCACAGCGAGTATTCCTCGTAATTGCTGACCACCGACCTTCAGTCAGGTTCCCCGGTTCGCCTGTAGAACGGACCGATAACCGTGCTGAAAAGAGAGCTGAATCAAGCATGACCGACCACCCAAGGCGAGTCCGTCAAAGGTCTGTGCGACGGACGATAAAGACCTGACCATGAAGAGCTTGTCGGCGAAAGAAGCCAAGGCTGAAGCCCTATACCGATAAACCGCAGAGACGGAGTCCCTGAGGTCGGTCAGTGGCGCCAGAGATCGTCAAATCTCGCTAGCCTCAAGGCTACCAAGCCGAACATTGCGGTAAACCGCGGCTTCAAGCCGGTGACACTGTGGTCATTATTCTGTCGGATAATAACATTCAAACCTACTCAGAGACACGATTTTTCCCACGAGCTCCCTATCGCAGAGACCCGAAACAGACCACCAGAGTGATTGCAAAATGCTCATCCCAAAGCACAGTAAATGGGAGCTGTTGAAACCCTGAGATTTGCACACAACCCTCTGATCGCGGTAGGAAAGACCGCCACCTGCCCCCCCACATAGGATCCGTACGCGCAGAGTTACCGCATACGGCTCCGGTCATGAGGTTTCACGCCGAAGCGGGTTATGAGATGAGGACGCACAAGTAGCTCGCGCGGAAAGGGAATGAACGTAAACGCTCCATGAACCTCACATTCAAAGCCGCCACCTGATCCCCAATGCTGTGCTTCCGATTCCTTTCCGGAGCCAGCACCTCATGATGCGTCCCGACGCAAAAGTCGAAAAAGTCTATCTCTACCCCAAGCCCGTCGACTTCCGA
>NZ_JBFTNH010000028.1:0-45501 GCF_056397385.1 Pseudomonas sp. 05N36
GGCCATGCAGGTGGAAGCTATGTTTGCCAATGTCGATACCGAGAAGCGTCATCGTGTTCATGAGAGATCCTCCGCCGAAAACGAGAAAAGCCCTGCAAGCGTAAACCTGCAGGGCTTCTCGGTCAGGCTGACCATCTCATTAAACCCGCACAAGGCGGGTTTTGTTTTTAGCTCAAGCAGGCTTTAGTCAGCCAGGCGCCACGTCGTGCCGCCCTTGCCGTCTTCCAGCACCACGCCCATGGCGGTGAGCTGGTCGCGGATGCGGTCCGACTCGGCCCAGTCCTTGTTGGCACGGGCGGTCAGGCGCGCCTGAATCAGCGCCTCGACTTCTGTTGCATCGACCCGGCCTTCAGCGCCGGCTTGCAGGAAGTCATCGGCTTCGAGCTGCAACACGCCGAGCACGCTGGCCAGTTCTTTCAGGCGCGCCGCCAGACCTGCCGCTGCATTCAGATCGCTCTCACGCAGACGGTTGATCTCACGCACCATCTCGAACAGCACCGCGCAGGCTTCCGGCGTGCCGAAGTCGTCGTTCATCACCTGGGTGAAACGTTCGACAAAGGCTTCGCCACCGGCGGCCGGGACCGTCGGCAGACCTTTCAACGCGTGGTAGAAACGCTCCAGAGCGCCCTTGGCGTCCTTGAGGTTGTCTTCCGAGTAGTTGATCGCGCTGCGATAGTGGCTCGATACCAGCAGGTAACGCACGACTTCCGGGTGGTACTTGTCGAGCACGTCGCGAATGGTGAAGAAGTTGTTCAAGGACTTGGACATCTTCTCGCCATTGATGCGAATCATCCCGCAATGCATCCACGCGTTGGCGTAGGTCTTGCCGGTGGCCGCTTCGCTCTGGGCGATTTCGTTTTCGTGGTGCGGGAACTCAAGGTCGCTGCCGCCGCCATGAATATCGAAAGTCTCACCGAGGCAGCAGGTCGACATCACCGAGCACTCGATGTGCCAGCCCGGACGCCCGGCGCCCCATGGCGATTCCCAGCTCGGCTCACCCGGTTTGGCGGCTTTCCACAAGACGAAGTCCAGCGGGTCCTGTTTCGACTCGTCGACTTCGATGCGGGCGCCGATGCGCAGGTCTTCGATTTTCTTGCGCGACAGCTTACCGTAGCCCATGAACTTGGCGACGCGGTAGTACACGTCGCCGTTACCCGGCGCGTAGGCGTAGCCCTTGTCGATCAGGGTCTGGATCATCGCGTGCATGCCGGCAATGTGGCCGGTGGCGCGCGGTTCCATGTCCGGCTTGAGGATGTTCAAGCGCGACTCGTCTTCGTGCATTGCCGCGATCATGCGCTCGGTCAACGCTTCGAACGACTCGCCGTTTTCACGGGCGCGGTTGATGATCTTGTCATCGATGTCGGTGATGTTGCGCACGTAGGTCAGGTCGTAACCGCTGAACCGCAACCAGCGGGTCACCAGGTCGAACGCGACCATGCTGCGGCCGTGGCCCAGGTGGCAGTAGTCGTACACGGTCATCCCGCAGACGTACATGCGCACCTTGTTGCCATCCAGCGGCTTGAAGACTTCTTTGCTCTTGGTGAGCGTGTTGTAGATCGTAAGCACGACTATTCCTTAAGACTTGATCACTGGCCCCACGAATCACGCAGGGTCACGGTACGGTTGAATACCGGAGCGCCCGGTTTCGAGTCCTTGATATCCGCGACGAAGTAACCTTCGCGCTCGAACTGGAAACGGTCTTCCGGCTGTGCGTTGCCCAACGAGGGTTCAGCACGACAACCGGTGAGGACTTGCAGTGAGTCAGGGTTGATGTTGTCCAGGAAACTGGCGCTGTCTTCGGCCTTCTCCGGGTTCGGAGAACGGAACAGACGATCGTACAGACGCACTTCGCACTCGACGCTGGCCGCGGCCGGCACCCAGTGGATCACGCCTTTGACCTTGCGGCCTTCAGGGTTCTTGCCCAGGGTGTCCGGGTCATACGAGCAACGCAGTTCGACGATGTTGCCATCGGCGTCCTTGATCGCTTCGTCGGCACGGATCACGTAGCTGCCGCGCAGGCGCACTTCACCGGCTGGCTCCAGGCGCTTGTAGCCCTTCGGCGGCTCTTCCATGAAATCTTCACGGTCGATGTAGATCTCACGGGCGAATGGCAGAACACGCACGCCCATGTCTTCTTTCGGGTGGCACGCCAGTTCGAGGTTTTCGACCTGACCTTCCGGGTAGTTGGTGATCACGACTTTCAGCGGACGCAGTACGCACATGGCGCGCGGGGCGCTGTGGTCAAGGTCGTCACGGATGCTGAATTCGAGCATGCCGAAGTCCACCACGCCGTCGGAACGGTTGGTGCCGATCATTTCGCAGAAGTTGCGGATCGATTTCGGCGTGTAGCCACGACGACGGAAACCCGACAGCGTGGACATGCGCGGATCGTCCCAGCCATTGACGTGCTTTTCATCGACCAGTTGCTTGAGCTTGCGCTTGCTGGTGATGGTGTAGTTCAGGTTCAGACGGCTGAACTCGTACTGACGCGGGTGCGCCGGGACTGGCAGGTTGTCGAGGAACCAGTCGTACAGCGGACGATGGCTTTCGAACTCAAGGGTGCAGATCGAATGAGTGATGCCTTCGATGGCGTCCGACTGACCGTGAGTGAAGTCGTAGTTCGGGTAAATGCACCACTTGTCACCGGTCTGGTGGTGATGGGCATGACGGATGCGGTACATGATCGGGTCGCGCAGGTTCATGTTCGGCGAGGCCATGTCGATCTTGGCCCGCAGCACGCGTGCGCCGTCCTTGAACTCGCCGGCCTTCATGCGGGCGAACAGGTCGAGGTTTTCCTCAACCGAGCGGTCGCGGAACGGGCTGTTCTTGCCCGGCTCGGTCAGGCTGCCGCGGTATTCCTTGGCTTGTTCAGGGGTCAGGTCGTCGACGTAGGCCTTGCCCGCCTTGATCAGCTCGACCGCCCACTGGTGCAACTGGTCAAAATATTGCGAGGCATAGCGCACTTCACCGGACCACTCAAAGCCCAGCCACTTGACGTCGCTTTCGATGGCGTCGATGTATTCCTGGTCTTCCTTGGCCGGGTTGGTGTCGTCGAAACGCAGGTGCGTCACGCCACCGAACTCCTGGGCCAGGCCGAAGTTCACACAGATCGACTTGGCGTGACCGATGTGCAGGTAGCCGTTGGGCTCAGGCGGAAAACGGGTGACGATCTGCGTGTGCTTGCCCGAGTCCAGGTCTGCCTGGATGATCGGCCGCAGGAAGTTGACCGGCACGGCAGGGCCAGTCTTGGAATTCGAGGTAGGGTCGACAGTGGGCTTGCTCATAGGATCCTTGAACGTACAAGTGCGTGGCCTTCATGGAGGCCTGACAAAACAAAGCCGCTATCATAGCCGATGCGGTCAAGCGCCTGACAGAGCAGGCCCTAAAACAGGTGCGTTTAATGCACCTGATTTGAAAAACAGCCTCGAAATTCGCGGCCATCGCGCTAAACTGCGCACCTTGGTGATTTTTCGCCAGACAGGTATGGGCTCGCACGCATCACGCAGCGCCCCGAAAGCCACGAATTCCTTGAATAGAGTAGTAATCATGACTCAAGTCAAACTGACCACCAACCACGGCGACATCGTCCTGGAACTGAACGCCGAGAAAGCCCCGATCACCGTGGCCAACTTCATCGAGTATGTTAAGGTCGGCCACTACGAAAACACCATTTTCCACCGTGTTATCGGCAACTTCATGATCCAGGGTGGCGGTTTCGAGCCAGGCATGAAGGAAAAGAAAGACAAGCGCCCAAGCATCCAGAACGAAGCTGACAACGGTCTTTCCAACGACAAGTACACCGTTGCCATGGCTCGCACCATGGAGCCGCATTCGGCTTCCGCGCAGTTCTTCATCAACGTCGCCGACAACAGCTTCCTCAACCACAGCGGCAAGAACGTTCAGGGTTGGGGTTATGCCGTGTTCGGTAAAGTGACCGCCGGTACTGACGTTGTCGACAAGATCAAAGGTGTTTCGACCACCATGAAGTCCGGCCACCAGGACGTACCAGCAGACGACGTGATCATCGAGAAAGCCGAGATCATTGAGTGATATTGCTGATTTCAGATTTACATCTGGAAGAGGAACGCCCGGACATTACCCGGGCGTTTCTGGATTTGCTCGCCACCCGCGCCCGTTCGGCGCAAGCGTTGTACATTCTCGGCGACTTTTTCGAGGTGTGGATTGGCGACGACGCCATGAGCCCCTTCCAACGCTCCATCTGCCAGGCCATGCGCGAACTTAGCGACAGCGGCACGGCGATATTCCTGATGCACGGCAATCGCGACTTCCTGCTCGGCAAGGCCTTCTGCAAAGCAGCCAGCTGCACCTTGCTCAAGGATCCGAGTGTCGTGCAACTTGCAGGTGAGCCGGTGCTGTTGATGCACGGCGACAGCCTGTGTACCCGCGACGAAAGCTACATGAAACTGCGCCGTTATCTGCGCAACCCCATCAGCTTGTTCATCCTGCGCCATCTGCCGCTGCGCACCCGCCGCAAACTGGCGCGCAAGCTGCGCAGCGAAAGCCGCGCGCAAACCCGGATGAAAGCCAACGACATCGTCGATGTGACCCCCGAGGAAATCCCGCGGATCATGCAGCAGTACGGGGTGAAAACCCTGATTCACGGCCACACCCACCGCCCCGCCATCCACAAATTGCAGATTGGCGAGCAAGCGGCCAAGCGCATTGTGCTGGGGGACTGGGATCGCCAGGGGTGGGCGTTGCAGGTGGATGAGCAGGGGTTTCAGCTGGCGGCGTTTGACTTCGCACCGCCGCCACAACTGGCAGCTCCCGGCAACTAACGGTCAAACACAAACCCAATGTGGGAGCGAGCCTGCTCGCGATGGCGGGTTCAAACTCAACATCTTTGTTGACTGATCCACCGCTTTCGCGAGCAGGCTCGCTCCCACAGGGAATGTGTTTGACTCAATGTCCGCTCGCCTCCGGCCCCGCCTTCGCCGCAAACGGCGGCTTGGCCAGCCACACCAGCAGAATCAAGCCCATAAAGCCCCAGCCCAGCAGCGTGAAGTAATCCACGGTGGAGAGCATGTACGCCTGGCTGGTCAGCAGGTGATCGAGCTGCGCATACGCCGGATTGCCCGCCCCGCCCAGCGTATTCAGCGTGTCCCGGGTTGCCGAATCGAACGTGCTGAGGCTTTCACTCAGGTAAGCGTGATGCTGATCGGCGCGACGGATCCAGATCCAGGTGGTCAGCGATGCCGCAAAACTACCGCCCAGGGTCCGCAGGAATGTCGCCAGCCCCGCGCCGTCGGCGATCTGATGCGGTGGCAGGTCCGACATCAGAATGCTCAGGGTCGGCATGAAGAACAGCGCCACACCAATCCCCATGAACAGTTGCACCAGTGCCACGTGCTGGACGTCCACTTCATTGTTGAAGCCGGCGCGCATGAAGCAGCTCAGGCCAATCGCCAGGAACGCCAGCCCGGCCAGCAGCCGCAGGTCGAACCGGTGCGCGTACTTGCCGACAAAGGGCGACATCAGCACTGGCAGAATCCCGATCGGCGCCACCGCCAAGCCGGCCCAGGTCGCGGTGTAGCCCATCTGGGTTTGCAGCCACTGCGGCAGAATCAGGTTGATGCCAAAGAACCCGGCGTAACCCAGGACCAACACGATGGTGCCGATGCGGAAGTTGCGATAGGCAAACAGCCGCAGATTCACCACCGGGTGCTTGTCGGTCATCTCCCAGATCACGAACACGGCCAGCGCAATCGCCGAAATAGCCGCACCGATAATGATGAAGTTCGACTCGAACCAGTCCAGGTCATTACCTTTGTCGAGGATGATCTGCAGCGCGCCGACGCCAATGATCAAGGTCAACAGGCCGATGTAGTCCATCGGCTGGCGACTGATCACCACCGGACGTTCCTTGAGCTGCTGCTTGACCACCATCACCGCGAACACGCCAATCGGCACGTTGATGAAGAAAATCCACGGCCAGCTATAACTGTCGGTAATCCAGCCACCGAGTATGGGGCCGGCAATCGGCGCCACCACCGTGACCATCGCCAGCAATGCCAAAGCCATCCCCCGTCTCGCTGGCGGATAAACCGCAATCAGCAGCGTCTGGGTCATCGGGTACAACGGCCCTGCCACCAACCCTTGCACCACCCGGAAGCCGACCAGCTCGGGCATCGAGGTCGAGATACCGCAGAGGAACGATGCCAACACGAACAGGATGGTCGCCCACAGAAACAGTTTCACTTCGCCAAAACGCCGGCTCAGCCAACCGGTCAGCGGCAGCGCAATGGCGTTGCTCACGGCGAACGAGGTGATGACCCAGGTGCCCTGCTCCGAACTCACGCCCAGGTTGCCGGAAATAGTCGGCAAGGCCACGTTGGCAATGGTGGTGTCGAGCACCTGCATGAAGGTCGCCAACGACAGGCCAATGGTGCTGAGCACCAGGCTGGGCGGCTTGAAAGACGCGTTAGTACTCATCGCGAATCCTTTGAAACGAGGCAGTCACTGCGACCGTTACGGCCGCAGCTGAGGGATTGGCGAATCAGCGTTGAGCGGTTTTGGCCGCCAGTGAGCTGTTGTCGTGGATCAAGCGAGTGATCATCGCGTCGGCCTCGGCCAACTGACGGTCGTAGATGTTGGTGCTGAACGAAGCCTTTTGTGGCGATTGCTGCGCCAGCACTGGACCGCTCTGGTCATGCAGGTTGACGTTGACCATCGTCGACAGGCCAACACGCAACGGATGGGCGGCCAGTTGCTCGGCGTTGATGTGAATCCGCACCGGCACCCGCTGAACGATCTTGATCCAGTTACCGGTGGCGTTTTGCGCCGGCAGCAAGGCAAACGCGCTACCGGTCCCGGCGCCCAGGCTGTCGATGGTGCCGTTGTATTTCACTTCGCTGCCATAGAGGTCGGCTTCGATGTCCACCGGCTGACCGATGCGCATGTCACGCAACTGGGTTTCCTTGAAGTTGGCGTCGATCCACAGTTGATTCAGCGGGATCACCGCCATCAGCGCAGTCCCCGGCTGAACCCGTTGGCCCAGCTGTACGGTGCGCTTGGCCACATAACCGGTGACCGGCGCGATCAGTGTGCTGCGGGCGTTGGCCAGGTAAGCCTGACGCACTTGCGCAGCAGCGGCCTGGACGTCCGGGTGGGACGAAACCACCGTGTCATCGACCAGCGCGCTGGTAGTGGCGAGTTGCTGCTGCGCGTTGGCCAGGGCGTTTTGCGCCGAGGTCAGGTCATCCCGTGCGTGGGACAGTTCTTCCTGGGAAATCGCCCCGCCCGCCGCCAGATTCTTCCGGCGATTGAAGTTGTCCTGAGCCTTCTGCACTTCAGCTTTCTGGGCGTTGACCTGGGCTTTCATGCCATCAACATTGCTGTACAGGCCGCGCACCTGGCGCACGGTGCGGGCCAGATTGGCTTGTGCACTTTGCAGGCCGACTTGCGCGTCGTTCGGGTCGAAGTTGACCAGCACCTGGCCTTCGTGGACCAGATCGCCATCGTCTGCGCCGATGCTGACAACCGTGCCGGTGACCAGCGGCGTGATTTCCACCACGTTGCCGTTGACGTAGGCATCGTCGGTGCTTTCGCTCCAGCGTCCGTAGAGTTCGTGCCAGCCCCAGACACCGAGACAGCCAACAATCACCAGGACCGTCAGCACCAGCAGCATGAATTTGCGTTTGCCTGGATTGCCCGCGTCTTGGGCGCTTTCAGGCGTTGGGTTGTTTTCGATAGTGGCCATGACAAGTACCTTGAATTATTGATTCAGCGTGGCAGGCGCTGGGGATGGGCTGGCCGCGGCCAGGGTGTCGGCTTGAAATCCGCCGCCCAGTGCCTGCATCAGTTGAATCGACAGATCGATCTGCTCGGCATTCAGGTTCGCCAGCTGGCGCTGGGCCTGGAGCAATTGCTGCTCGATGCTGAGCACGTCCAGGTAGTTACCGATGCCGGAACCGTAACGCTGGACCACCGTGTTGTATGAATCCTGGGCGATATCGGTGGCGTGTTGCTGCGCACCGATCTGCCGGCCGATGTCACGCAACTGGGAAATCGTGTCGCTGACATCGCCCAAGGCTTTCACCAGCGTCTTGTTGTACTGCGCAACGGCGAGGTCGTAGTCGGCGTCGCGTGCATCGAGGTTGGCGCGCAAGCGACCGCCATCGAAGATCGGCAACGACACGGTCGGCATAATGTTGAAGAAGCGACTCGCCGAACCGAACAGAGCGTCACCCAACAACGATTCGGTGCCGGCGGCTGCGCTCAGGTTGAGGTTCGGGTAGAACTTTGTCTTGCCCGCGTCGATGCTTTTGCTCGCCGCCTCGACCCGCCAGCGTGCGGCGATCAGGTCCGGGCGACGACCGAGCAACTCGGCCGGCAGTGTCGACGGCAACGCCACGGCGCTGGCCTGAAGGATTTTCGGCCGGGCAATCTCGTTACCGCGATCCGGACCTTTGCCGAGCAACACAGCCAGGGCGATTTTCGCGCTCTGCAGGGTCTTTTCGGCGTCGATCAACGTCGCTTCGGAGCTGGCTTCCAGGCTTTCGGTTTGCTGGTACTGGTATTGGCTGTCGATGCCGGAGCTCAGCCGGCGCTTGCTCAGATCAAGCATTTGCCGGGTGCGCTTGAGGTCGTCGTTAGCCAGGTCATAAACGATATGGGCCTGCCCAAGGTTGCTGTAGGCGCGGGCGACGTCGGCCGACAAGGTCAGTTGCGCGGCTTGCTGATCGACTTCAGCCGCGCGAGCCTGGCCCAGCGCCGCTTCCCAGTTCGCACGCTGACCGCCCCAAAGGTCGAAGGTGTAATTGAAGCTGGCACCGATACTGCGCACCGTGGCGTAGTTGCCCCCCGCTCCGGTCGGGTCCTTGTCACGCGCCAGGCGTGAGCGGCTGACGCTGGCGCTGGCATCGAGGGTCGGCATCCGCGCGGCATCGGCGGCATAAGCGGCGGCGCTGGCCTGGTGGGCACGGGCGTCGGCGATCTGCATGTCCGGGCTGTCGTGCAGGGCTTCGCGGATCAGGCCGTCGAGCTGCGGGTCGCCAAGGCTTTTCCACCAGTCGCTTTTTGGCCAGGCCGCGGGCGACAGGGTGACGCCGTTGAGGGACTGCCCGGCCTTGAGGTTTTTCGCATCGAGGCTCACGCCTTGGGTGTTCAGGCCGCTGTAGCTGGCACACCCGGCCAGGCTCATGGCCAACAGCACCAGGCTGACGCGAGTACGCAAGGTTTTACTGCTCATTTGTCACCTACCCGCAGCAAGGTGATCGAGTCACCGGCCGCCAGCAAAATTTTCTTCAGGATCTGCTCCAGGGTTTTCAACTCTTCTGGCGTGATGGCGCCTGCCAGTTCGTTCATCGCCTCGGCACCGATATGCGGCAGGCGGTCAGCCAGCTTCTGGCCTTCCTCGGTCAGCACCAGTTGCACCTGACGGCGGTCGCCTTCGCTGCGTTGGCGGGAAAGAAAACCCTTCTGTTCCAGACGATCGAGCATGCGGGTCATCGATCCGCTGTCCAGCGACAGGTGCCGGCACAGCTCGGCCGGTGTATCGACACCGAACTGGGCCATGATGATCAGCACCTTGAACTGCGCGGCGGTGATGCCATGGGGTTCCATGTGCGTATCGATGATCCGGTCCTTGAGCAGCGCGGCGCGCCCGAGCAAGAGACCGAGATGGCAATTGTGAAAATCGTCTGGTTTGAAATGCTTCATCTGACCACCCGTTAGCTGCCTAGGCAGCGAATGTATGTCGAGATATTACTGCCTAGGCAGCGAATGTCAACGTAATAGTTAGGTAGCTTTGTAATTAGCTGATAAATGGCGAGGAGAGGCGCTTCGGATCGACGACCATGGCGCGGCCATCGCGAGCAGGCTCGCTCCCACAGGTTCAGCGTGATCCCTGTGGGAGCGAGCCTGCTCGCGATTGGAGCGACTCGGTGTATTTGGAAGAACGGGGTTTAGAAATCCCGCTTGTAGAAGATATCCAGCGAACTGGCGATGCCGCTGGCGGCTTCCAGGTAGACCATTTTGCTCAGCTTGTAGCGCAAGGCGATGGTGTTGGCCGGCTCGAATACGCCGACGCCGTAACGCAAACTGAGTTTCTCGGAGAGGTTGCCGCTGGCCACCACGCTGGTGGTGGTGCCGCTGCCCTGGGTGTCGAGCTGGAAGTCCTGGATGCCCAGATCCTTGGCCAGACTGCCGGTCAGATCGGAACTGCCCATCAAGCCCAGTCCCAGCGCGGCTTGAGCGAGCATGTTGTTGTCTTCGCCGTTGCTGGTCAGCGGACGCCCGAGCACCAGATAGGACAATGCCTGTTCCTGGCTCATCGCCGGTTCCGAGAAGATCTGCGTGGTCGGCTGCTCGGCGCTGCCGCTCAGGCGAATACCGGCGATCACGTCGTCGGTCTGGCGCACCGCTTCGATGTCCAGATACGGCTGATCGATGGGCCCGGCAAACAACAGCCGCGCACGCCGTACCGTCAGGCGCTGGCCGTACGCACGATAACGGCCATCGTTGAGCCAGAGCTCGCCGCGGGTGTCCATGTTGTCACCGATGTGCACATGACCTTGCAGGTTCGCTGTCAGGCCGAACCCGGCAAAGCTGAGCTTGTCCTCACCCACCACCACATCGATGTCCATTGCCATGGCCATCGGCGGTTTGCCCGCTTCGGTCTGGTGACCGACGATCACCGTGTCATCGGAGACCTTGACCGTCGACGGCGGCAACTCACGCACGGTGATTTCGCCCTTGGGCACCTGCACCTTGCCGACAACCGCCAGTTTGTCGTTGTTGATCGAGATTTTCAGGTCCGGCGCCACTTCCAGCGCGGCGTACGGCTCGACCGTGACCGGCAGTTGCGTGCCTTTGAGGTTTAGATCCACCACCAACGCCTGGCCCCAGGCAACATGCCCGCTCAAGCTGCCCTGCCCGGCCTTGCCGCTTTTCCAGCCGCCGTTGAGCTGCACGCTCTCGCCGGCAATCTGCGCCTGAAGCTGCAACGCCTCGAAACGCGTCGGCAGCTGTGGGCCAGAGATTTCACCGTCGCTGAGGGTCAGGTTGCCATTGACCTGAGGCGCCAGCAGCCCGCCCGACAAACTGCCACTGCCATTCAAGCGCCCGGTGAGTTTCTCGACCATCGGCACAAACGGTCGCGCCACCGACAGGTCCAGACCGCTCAGACGAAACGAGCCGCTCAAGGGCTTGTTCTTGGGCAGCGGATTGATCTGCGCCTGCACCATCAGTTCGCCCAGCTTGCCACCGACAAAGTCGAGCTGCGTGTCGATGCGTTTCGGGTTCAGGGTGCTGGTCAGTTTCAGCGTCTGGTAAGGGAAATCCAGCCACTGGTCCTTTTCCTTCATCCGCAGCGTGCCGCCGCTGGCATCAACCATGATCTGGCCTTTCGGGCCGCTGGCCGGCAGGTCGAGTTGCACATCGGCATTGAGCTTGCCGTGCCAGGCGAAGTCTTTCGGCAGCCATTGCGCGAGGCTGTCGATCGGGAACTGCTTGAGGTGGTAACGCAGCTTCGGCTCGGGCATCAGGCGCTGATCTTCGCCGCACAGGCTGGCCTGCCCGGACATCCAGCAATGGGCGCCGAAGGTCAGTTTGCCGTCGGCCAGACGTTCGATTTTTGCCGGGTTTTGCAGCTTCCAGTCCTGGCCGCCGGCCTGAATGTCGCCACTGGCCAAACGGCCGCGCCAATTGCCTTTATCCAGATTGCCGTCGAGGCCCAGTGCCAGTTTCAGTTGCGGACCCAGCAGGTCCAGTTGCAGCTTCTGGTTTTTGATATCGCCCTGGCCGTTGGCGGTCAGCGTGCCCAGTTGGGTGTCGCCGGCCTGAATGCCGCTACCCTTGAGGTCGATCTTCGCCCGTTGCGCGCTGTCGAGACTGGCGTCGAGGTTCAGGCTTTGCAGGCGATTGTCGTCGAACGCCAATTGCACGCCTTGCAGGCTGACTTTGCCTTGCGGTGCCTGGAGGTTGCCGGCGACGTCGACCCGACCGTTGAGCTGACCGCGCAACTGCGGCCAGAGCTGGCCGAGACGTGGTGCCTTGATGTCGATCTGGCCGGCGAGTTTCTGTTGCAGGCTGCCGCTGCCATCGATGCGGTTGTCACCCAGACGAATGTGCAGCGCGCTGAGGTTCCAGCGCTCACCCGCGCCATCGGCCTTGGCTTGCAAGACGGCCGGCTGACCGCGCAGCTTGCCCTTGAGGTCGAGGTCAGCGTTGAGGCTCAGGTGTTGATCTTTCATTTCACCCTTGCTGCGCAACGGACCGGCCAGGGTTCCCGGCAGCTCCGCCAGCCAGTACGCCGGGTTGATCGCCGACAGGTCCAGCGCCGTGTCCCAGGCAATGCCGTCGGCGAACTGCAGGTTCAAATGCCCTTCGGCCTTACCCTGCCCGGCCGCCAGTTTGAGTTCCGGCAGGAAGATTTTCGTCAGGTCGCCGCTGAACGGACTGCTCAGGCTGAACGCCCCGGCCGGACCATCCAGCGCTGCCTTGAAGTTGCCCAGGTAGTTGCCGTCGCGGTAGGACACTTCACCATTGAAGCTGCGCAGCGCCACCTGGGGTTCGGCGATCAGCGGGTACAGCCGATGCCACGGGAAGTCCAGCCAATCGATTTTCGCCTCGGCACTGAAGCCCTCGGACCAATCGAGCTGGCCGCTCAGCTTGAGGTTTTGCGTGTCGTTGGCGCTCAGGTCAAGCCCGGCGATCTGCGCGCCTTTGGCATCGACCTTGCCTTGCAGCAGCAACGCGACCGGGCCCTGCTCGGCCGGCAATGTCGCTTTGCCGAGCAACTGGTACCCGTTTTTCAGGTCACCGTTGCCGGTCAGTTCCAGCTGATTGAGCTGCAAGGTGTCCGGCAAATCCGCACTGGCCTTGAAGCCATCGGCGGTAATCCGCACCTTGGCCGGCAGGTTTTCCATCAGTGGTTGCAACTCGCCCGTCAGTTGACCTTGCAGGTAACCGCTGCTATCGGCGCGCAGGTTCAGGGTTTTCAGCAAATCGCCGTCGACTTTCAGCGCCAGTGCCCAGGGGGCTTTACCCGGTGCCGGCAAGGTCAGTTTGCCTTCGGCGCTGAGCGGCCAGTTGCCGGTCGGTTGCAGCAGCCCGGACAAATCCAGGCTGAGGTCGTCGTGTTGCAGGTGTACGGAGTCGATCTGCAAGCCCTTGGCCGTCCAGTGCGCGGCCAGTTGCAGGTCTTTGAGCTGCTCGCTGCCGTTGAGCAACAGGCTGCCGATCTGCACCTCGCCCAACTGGATCGCCACCGGCAATTTCAACTCGGGCAGGCTGATCGGTCCGCTGCTGGCTTCGCTGCTCGGGGCAAATTGCAGAATGACTTGGTCAGCTTTCAATTGCTCGATGCACAGGGTCATGCGCAACAGGCACAGTGGCGACCAGGCAAACACCGGCTTGTTCAGCTCGACCCGACTGCCCGTCTGCTGCCAGAGCAGATGATCGGCACTCCATTGGCCGCCCAGGCGACCCTGGAAATTCTCCACGCTCAAACCCGGCACCTGGCCCAGCGTCCAACGGCTGCCCGCTTGTGTACCGAGCAAGGCGCCGATGCTCAGCAACAGCAACGCCACCAGCGAGAGCATTGCCAGCAGCGCTATTTTCAAACCACGCTTCACAGCTCAGGCCCCATGGAAAAGTGCAAACGAATACCACCGGGATCATCCAGTGCATGGGCCAGATCGAGGCGGATCGGCCCGACCGGCGAAACCCAGCGCACGCCAACGCCGACCCCGGTCTTGAGGCTCGGCAGGTCCAGCGTGTTAAACGAGTTGCCCTGATCGACAAAGGTTGCGATCCGCCATTTTTCGGCGATGGAATATTGATACTCGACGCTGCCAGCCACCATGTAGCGCCCACCCACGCGCTCGCCGGCGGAGTTTTCCGGGGACAAACTCTGATAGTCGTAACCGCGCACGCTCTGATCGCCACCGGCAAAGAAGCGCAATGACGGCGGAATGGTTCGATAGCCATTGGTGGCACTGCCACCGAGCTGTGCGCGAGCGAGGAACCGATGGTTGTCCCACACCGTGGTGATGCCTTTGACCAATGCAGTGCCATACACCACGTTGTTGTCCGAACCCACCCCTTGCTTGGCCACCTTGCTCTCGAACTGCAAGCGGTAACCGTTGTGCGGGTCGATGCGGTTGTCACTGCGCAGATAGGAATAACTGATGCCGGGCATCAGCAAGGTACTCAGGCCCGAATCGTCGCCCAGGCGGTATTCCTCACGCTGCCATTTCAACGAAATCACCCGCTGCCAGCCGCTGGGCAATTTGCTGTGCCATTCAGGGCCCACGGTCAGCAATTTGCTCAGGCTGTCGGTGTTGGCCAGTTCTTCATTTTGATAACCACCGGCAAAGCGCAGTTTGTCGGTAAGTGGCGGGTCCAGTGGCACGTCGTACCAGAGGCCGACGTTCTGCCGCGGCGCCGAGACCTCCGCTTCCCAGCCATAACTGTGGCCTTCGGCATTGACCCAGTGCCGGGTCCAGTTGGCCTTGGCCCGCGGCCCGACGTCAGTCGAAAAGCCCAGCCCCAGGCCCATGGTCCGCGGTTTGCGCGTGTCGAGTTTGACCGCCACCGGAATCACGTCGTTGGCCGCAGCAGTCGGCGCCGCATCCACCCGCACCGCGTCGAAGTAGCCGCTCGTTTGCAACGCCTGATTGAGTTCAGCGATCAGTTCGGAGTCATACGGCGCCCCGCTCTTGAACGGCACCATGCGTTGCAGCAGGTCTTCGTCGAACGGCGTATCGCCAGTAAAACTGACCTTGCCCAAGGCATAACGCGGGCCACTGTCGTAAATCAGCTCGATGTCGGCGACACCGGCCCGAGGGTCAACCAACAGTTTCTGGCTGGTAAAGCGCCCACTGAAAAAGCCGAAACGCGAAGCCTGATTCTGGATCAGCCGCTTGGCGTCTTCGTAATGGCCGTGATTAAGCACAGCACCGGATTTGAGCAGGTCGCTCTTGGGTACACGAAAGGATTTGAGGCTGGCGGCCGGGCCGTCGACACGAATGGTCACGTTGCGCAAATGCACCGGTTCGCCGGGGTCGATGTTCAACACCAACGTTGGCGACTTACCGTTTTTGACTTCGCTTTCTATATGGGGCTGGTAATAACCCAAGGCCTGGGCAGCCTTGCGGGCTTGCTCTTCGGCGCCACGCCGAAAGCGCAACAAGGCTTCCTCGTCGCGATCGCCAAGGCCGCCGATATAGCCCTCTATATTGGCCTTCAGTTCATCGTTGGACGGTTTGATCCTGACGTCCAATTCACTTTGCGCCAGGGCCGCTACGCTGCTGAACAGCACGAGCAAACCGCTGGTAAATCTTCCTGGAAACTTCATAAGCGGGGATGCTATCACGAGCGTAGGGGCGTGATAGAGCGAACAATCTGAACAAAACTTCGACCTTAACCTGTTGCGCTATGTAACACCTGCGGATTGGCATGGAAAAAAACGTGCTCGAGAACAGGCCCTACAGCAACTTCGCCAATTTCTTCATAACCCTGACGCTTATAGAACTCCAGATAACGCGGATTCCCAGTGTCGAGTACTACACCTTGGGAATGCTCGTCGACGGCGCACCAGTTATGCACGGCTGCGAGCAACTGCTCGCCGAAGTGCCGGCCTTGAAACTCCGGATGAATCCCCAGCAACGGCAAGACATGTACTGAGTCCGATGGCAGGCAGGCCGCCACCGCCGCGTGATACTCCAGATAACGCCGGGTGCAACGCAACCCGGCGCTCAGCACCATCCGCAGGCGCCAGGCCCAGCTTTCGGTAATGCCCAGACGACGTTGCGGCGGCGCGATCAGTGCAATGCCGATCAGCCGGTCATTGAGCAGCAGACCGATCGCCGGCAATTCCTGCACAAAATGCTGTTCGACCAGTTCCCGTATCGTGGCCCGCACCCGGTGTTCATAGCCAGGGCGTTCGGCCTCGAACAGGTACTTGAAGACCGGCTCATGTCGATAGGCGTGGTACAGCAAGGAGCGAGCTTCGTGCGAATAGCCACTGTCGAGCGGATGAACGTCAGCGATGGCAGTTGAGGTTTCAGGCATGACGGTCTATCTCCCCTGAGCGGGGCTAAAATGGCCCCGTTCTTATAAGTACGAACCCGGTGCAACGGTGATCGTTCCCACACTAAAGGACATTAGCAGTGCATCTGCCCTACTGCCACGCTGGCTCCCTTCCTACATGTCAGCTAGCATCGCACTTTTGCCAGGACTGCCGACCATGAAGATCGTCTCGTTCAACATCAATGGCCTGCGCGCCCGCCCCCATCAACTGGCGGCACTGATCGAGAAGCACCAGCCGGACGTCATCGGCTTGCAGGAAACCAAGGTCGATGACGTCCAGTTCCCGCTCGCCGAGCTTGAGGCGCTGGGTTATCACGTGAGCTTCCACGGCCAGAAAGGTCATTACGGCGTCGCCCTTATGTCGCGCCAGGCACCGCTCGCGTTGCACAAAGGCTTTGCCAGCGATGAAGAAGACGCCCAGCGCCGCTTCATCTGGGGCACGTTCGCCGATGCCAACGGCGTACCGGTGACGATCATGAACGGCTATTTCCCACAGGGTGAAAGCCGCGACCACCCGACCAAGTTCCCGGCCAAGGAGCGCTTCTACAACGACTTGCAGACGCTGCTCGAAACCCAGTTCAGCAATGACCAGCCGCTGGTGGTGATGGGTGATGTGAACATTTCCCCGGAAGACTGCGACATCGGCATCGGCCCGGACAACATGAAGCGCTGGCTGAAAACCGGCAAATGCAGCTTCTTGCCGGAAGAGCGCGAGTGGATGGCCCGTTTGAAGAACTGGGGCCTGGTGGACAGCTTCCGCCACCTGAACCCGGACGTGACAGATCGCTTCAGCTGGTTCGACTACCGCAGCCGCGGCTTTGAAGACGAGCCCAAGCGCGGCCTGCGCATCGACTTGATCCTCGCCTCCCAAGGGCTGTTGCCACGGATCAAGGCCGCCGGTGTCGACTACGAACTGCGCGGCATGGAAAAACCTTCGGACCATGCGCCGATCTGGCTTGAGTTGAGCTGATTTCCAGAGATCAACACAGACAAATGTGGGAGCGAGCCTGCTCGCGATAGCAATCTGTCAGTCACCTTTAATGTGACAGACATAGCCTCATCGCGAGCAGGCTCACTCCTACATTGAATACCGTCATATTTCGGCAACCTCTCTGTCTTATTCTCCCGACACTTCCTGTGACCTTGAAAGGTGTCGGCTCGATGCTGCGCGTCCTGTTACCGCTGCTGCTCTGCGGTTTGCTTCCACTCTCTGCCACCGCCGCTGAGCTGCCGATACCCGAGCGCGGCCCTGCCCTGCGCATTCAAGGCTCCAACACCATCGGTGCGGCCCTGGGTCCGGCGCTGGTCAAAGGGTTGTTACTGGAGCAAGGGCTGCTGAAGGTTCATAGCGAAGTCTCGGACAGAGACAACGAACAGCAGATTGTCGGCCAGACGGCCCAAGGTCGACGGGTGGTCGTGGACATCGCCGCCCACGGCTCCAGCACCGGGTTCGCCGCACTGAAAAACGCCAGTGCCGACCTGGCGGCGTCTTCGCGTCCGA
This sequence comes from Pseudomonas sp. 05N36, assembly GCF_056397385.1. Lineage (NCBI taxonomy): Bacteria > Pseudomonadati > Pseudomonadota > Gammaproteobacteria > Pseudomonadales > Pseudomonadaceae > Pseudomonas > Pseudomonas sp. 05N36. Next base: position 17,558 of record NZ_JBFTNH010000028.1, read on the forward strand.
TCAAGGACAGCGAACTGGTCGACCTCGAAACCCTCGGCGACCTGAAAAGCCCGAACGCCGAGCAAGTCATCGCCATCGATGGCCTGGCAATCATCCTGCATCCGCAAAACCCGCTGACCCAACTGAACACCGAACAACTGGCGCGGATTTTCAGCGGTGAAGTGAAAACCTGGGAAGAACTCGGCGGCACCGGTGGCCCGGTAAACCTTTACGCCCGGGATGACCATTCGGGCACCTATGACACCTTCAAGGAACTGGTGCTGAGCCATCGCGCAAAAGCGCTGGCCGGTTCGGCAAAACGCTTCGAATCCAGCGAGCAGCTGTCCGATGCGGTCAGCCAGGACCCGCAAGGCATTGGCTTCATCGGCTTGCCTTACGTGCGTCAGGCCAAGGCCGTGGCGATTGTCGATGGCGACTCGCAACCCATGTTGCCGCTCAACAGCCTGATCGCCACCGAGGACTATCCACTGTCGCGCCGGTTGTATTTCTATTTGCCGCCTGATGGCCAGAACCCCTGGGCCGACGCGTTGGTGAAATTCACACAGAGCAGCCAGGGTCAGGCGATTGTTGCCGCCAATGGTTTTATCGCGCAGACCGTGCAAGCCATGAACGTTGCACCGAGCCCGCAGATGCCTGACGGCTACCGGGCAATCATCGAACACGCAAAACGACTCAGCGTGAATTTTCGCTTCGAAGAAGGCAGCGCCAGCCTGGACAACAAGGCCCGGCAGGACCTGTCGCGGGTGCTCGACTATTTAAAGCAGCACGACAAGCTGAACAAACAGGTGACACTGGTTGGCTTCGGCGACGCCAAGACCGACTCGCAGCGGGCCGCCCTGCTATCGAGGCTGCGTTCCATGGCGGTGCGCCGCGAGCTGGTGAAAAGTGGTGTGGTGTTTCGCGAGATTCGTGGCTTCGGAGCCGAAATGCCGGTGGCGGCCAACAGCGCCGATGAAGGACGGATCAAGAATCGCCGGGTGGAAGTCTGGGTTTACTGAAATCCGCGCTCACTCTGGCGATTCAGGCTTGCGCAATAAATAGGTGTCCATGATCCAGCCGTTGGCCAACCGCGCGGCTTTCCTGACCCGCGTTATCTCTTGCGCAACGTCTTTGAGCTTGCCGGAAATGAGAATTTCATCTGGCGTACCAAGGTAGGCGCCCCAGTAAATCTGCTGCTCCTGATCGGCCACCTGCCGGTAGGAATCTTCTGCATCGAGCATCACCACCAGGCTGTCAGCCTCGCTGACCTGGCCCGCAGCCAGTCGGCGGCCGGTGGTGATTTCAACCGAGCGCCCAATGCGGTTCAACGGCACCTTGTGCCGCGCCGCCAGGGCCTGGACGCTGCTGATGCCGGGAATCACCTCGACGTCGAAGGTACAACGACCGGACTCGAGGATCGCCTGCAAGATCCGCAGGGTGCTGTCGTACAACGCCGGATCGCCCCACACCAGAAACGCCGCACACTCGTCGTCCGTCATCTCTTCATTGATCAAGCGCTCGAAGATCTGTTGCTTGTCGCGGTTCAGATCGACAACGCTGGCGTTGTAGTCCACATCGCCACGCACCCGCTCGGGGCTGTGGGCCTCGACGAAGCGATAAGCCGGATCGGTGATATAGCGCTCGCAGATTTCCCGCCGCAGGTCGATCAGCTTGTCCTTGCTCTGCCCCTTGTCCATCAGAAAGAACACATCGACCCGGTTCAACGCATTGACCGCCTGCATCGTGATGTATTCGGGATTGCCGGCACCGATGCCAATGACCAGTAGCTGCTTCATGGATGGCTTCACCTCACTGTGCGTCATCGTGTCTAACGGCTTATCCGTAGAAAAGCGCGCCAATTTCCTACACGAACTAATGCACTAGCGTACAACATCAGGCGAAACCTACGCAGGCCTTGTCGGACAAGACTTTCGCCCCACTTTAGTGCTTTTCAGGCACATGAAAAAATTCACTAGACATGTAGCATAAATTACATAAATACTGATTTAACGGATTATGAAATAAAAGCGACACCCCCCTCTAGCAGGAGCTCGGATGCCCCCACTCAGAGACCGGATCACCGATCCCGGCCTGGACCTCACACCGTCGGAACGCAAAGTCATACGTGCATTGCTGGACCAGTACCCGCGTAACGGGCTGGGCCCGATGTCGCGCCTGGCCGAGCATGCCGGCGTCAGCGATCCGACCATCGTGCGCCTGGTGAAAAAGCTCGGCTTCGGTGGTTATGCCGATTTCCAGGACGCGCTCCTCAGCGACATGGATCACCGGCTGCGCTCGCCCAGCGCGCTGTTGCAACCGCGTTCGCACCTCAAGCAAGACGATGCCTGGACCCATTATCTGGCGGACAGTCACCGCGCCCTGCTCGAAACCCAGGCCCTGACCCAACCCGAAGATGTGCGCATTCTGGTGGAGTGGCTGCTGGACACACGGCATCAGGTGCATTGCTTCGGCGGACGCTTCAGCAGCTTCCTCGCCCACTACCTGCTCAATCATCTACGCCTGTTGCGTGCAGGCTGCTTTGCCCTGGAAGACAACGCACAACTGCCGGATCGGCTGTTCGATGTGCAACGCCAGGACGTGGTGCTGCTGTTCGACTATCGACGCTATCAATCCCAGGCACTGCGCGTTGCCAGCGCGGCCAAGAACCGGCATGCGCGTGTCGTGTTGTTCACCGACATCTACGCCTCGCCGCTGCGCGAGATGGCGGATGTGGTGATTACCGCACCCGTGGACTCGGCGTCGGCCTTCGACACCCTGGTGCCGGCACTGGCCCAGGTCGAAGCCTTGATTGCCTGCCTGACGCCGCGTTGCCCCGATCTTGCCGAGCGACTGGAAGGCATCGACGCACTACGAAGCGAATTCACCACTCACCTGCTGGAGGAAAAATAAGGATGTTTATGCTCCCCCATCACTCGCCCCGCGACCTGCCGTTTGCCACCGACCACACCGCGCTGCTGTTGGTGGACATGCAACGCGCCTGGCTAGAGCCGCAGTTCGACCCGCACCTGCAAGGGCCTGACGCCAGGTATTTCCTCGAGCGCACCCGCCAGCAGGTGATTCCCAACCAGCTCAGGCTGTTGGCCGCCATGCGCACGGCTCGGCAGAACGTTCTGCACACGCTCATCGAAAGCCTCACCGCCGACGGTCGCGACCGCTCGCTGGACCACAAGCTGTCGGACATGCACCTGCCAAAAGGTAGCCCGCACGCCGCCATCATTGAAGAACTGACACCGGCCGAAAACGAAATCGTCTTGCCCAAGACCTCCTCCGGGGTCTTCAACTCGACCAACATCGACTACGTGCTGCGCAACCTGCAAACCCGCCATCTGATCATCGCCGGCATCGTCACCGACCAGTGCGTCGACATGGCCGTGCGCGATGCGGCTGACCGTGGCTATCTGGTGACGTTGGTCGAAGACGCCTGCGCGACCTACACCGAGCAACGCCATCTGGCGTGCCTGAACGCGATCAAGGGCTATTGCTGGATCAGCGACACCCAAACCGTGCTCGACCGTTTACAGGCGTTGCAGGCATGAGCCGCGCCAACAGCGGTGAGCCCCTGGCGCCCGTGGCCATGACCACCATCGTCACCACAGACCTGATCGGCGTGACCCGCGGCCGGTCGTTTCCGACCGATGAACTCGAACACTACAAGACCGCCGGTTGCGGTTGGGTCCCGGCCAACAGCGCGCTGACCCCGCAAGACATCATCGCCTCCAGCAATCCGTGGGGTGCCTACGGTGACTTGCGGCTGATCCCCGACCTGGCCAGCCGGGTGACGGTCGGCAACGGTCCCGATGCCAGTGCGCCGGCCCTGGATTTTATCCATGGCGACATTTGTGAAACCGATGGCCGTCCATGGGCGGCCTGCCCGCGGACGCTGCTGCGCAACGAAGTACAGCGTTACCACGATGAACTGGGGCTGCGGATCACTTCGGCCTTCGAGCACGAATTCAACCTCACCACCGACAGCGCCCAGGCCGAGCATCTGGCGTTTTCGCTGGAGGCCCAGCGTCAGGGCGCAGCGTTCGGCGGCTGGCTGCTCAGCGCCTTGCGCGCAGGCGGGGTCGAGCCGGAAATGTTCCTGCCCGAATATGGCAAACACCAATACGAAATCACCTGCCGGCCAACCCAGGGCGTCGCGGCAGCCGACCGCGCGGTCAATGTGCGCGAGATCACCCGTGAGATCGCCCGGCAAATGGGCCTGAACCTGAGCTTTGCGCCCAAGACGTCCGAGCACGCGGTATGCAACGGCGTGCACCTGCACCTGAGCCTGCACGACCTGTCCGGCGATCCGGTGTTGTATGACGCCGGGACCGCCAATGGCCTGTCGACCCTCGGCCAGCACTGGTCCGCAGGCGTGTTGCACTACTTGCCGGCCCTCTGCGCGTTGACCGCACCGACTCCGATTTCCTATGAGCGCCTGCAACCGCATCACTGGAGCGCGTCATATGCGTGCCTGGGCCAACGCAACCGCGAAGCCTCGCTGCGGATCTGCCCGACCGTGAGCCTGGGCGGCAAATCCGAAGCCGCGCAATACAACCTCGAATTCCGCGCCATGGACGCCACGGCCTCCCCGCATCTGGCGCTGGCCGCCGTGCTGATTGCCGGCCGACTGGGCATCGAGCAACGCCTGGCATTAAACGCGATCACCGATGAAGTCCCGGATTCGCTGAACGAAGAACAACGCCAGCGCCGCGGCATCGTCGCCCTGCCCGCGTCACTCGCGCAGGCCCTGAGCCACTTGCGGGGCAGCGAGGCCTTGCTTGAAGCCTTGCCAAGCGCTTTGCTCGACACCTACTTCGCCGTCAAAACCGAGGAACTCGCCTTGACCCAACACCTGTCGCCCGCCCAACTGTGTGAGCACTATGCACGCCTCTACTGAGTCCGCCGAGTTCGGGCTCTACACCGAGCCGGCTTACAGCCTGAGCCGGGAAGCGTCCGAGCACCCGCTGATTCTGGTGTGTGAACATGCCAGCCGCTACATCCCGACGGCCTTGAACGATCTGGGATTGAGCGACGATGCTGCGCACGAGCACATTGCCTGGGACATCGGCGCGCTGGCGCTCGCCGAGAGCCTGTCCAAAGCCCTCGGCGCAACCCTGCTGGCAGCCAACTACTCGCGTCTGCTGATCGACCTCAACCGTCCGTTGCAGGCCCCGGACAGCATCCCGGCCAAGAGCGAAATTTACCTGGTGCCGGGCAATCAGAACCTCGACGAAGCGACCCGCGACTACCGACGCCAATGCCTGTTCACGCCGTTTCATACACGCCTTGGCGAACTGATCGATGCCCGCGTGGCCGAGGGCCGCACGGTGCGGGTGGTGGGCATTCATAGCTTCACGCCGATCTACTTCGGCCAGCCTCGAGCGCTGGAAGCCGGAGTGCTGTACGGGCAGGCCGAGGAGTATGCGAACCGGCTGATCGACGGGTTGGCCAGGCATCCACTGCGGGTCGCTGGCAATCAGCCCTACAAAATCAATCCGGCGAGCGACATGACGGTGCCGGTTCACGGCGACGCCCGTGGCATCGACTCGGTGCTGATCGAGGTGCGCAACGACCTGTTGCGCAATCGGCTGGCGGTCCAGACCTGGAGCGATTATCTGGCACCGTTGCTGTAGAACCGAAACCTCAAACGAACCGTTTCAAGCTGAAAATACACAGATGGTTGTACCGGTAAAACAACGATAACAAACGCTGTAGCGTGTTTTTACCTGCCTGGTTCAAACACATTGCCGTAGTGACTTACAAGGAGAACCGCTTCATGGAAATAGAAGAATTCGGCTACAAGCAAGAGTTGAAACGCAGCCTGTCGCTGACCGATCTGGTGGTTTACGGGATGATTTTCATGATCCCCATCGCCCCGTTCGGCGTATACGGCTACGTCAACCAGGAGGCGCCCGGCATGGTGCCGCTGGCCTACATCATCGGCATGGTGGCGATGCTGTTCACCGCCCTGAGTTACGGCAGTATGGCGCGAGCCTTCCCGATTGCCGGCTCGGTCTACTCCTACGCTCAACGCGGGCTGCACCCGCATGTCGGCTTTATCGCCGGCTGGCTGATGCTGCTCGACTACCTGCTGATCCCGCCGCTGCTCTACGTGTATGCGGCGATGGCGTTGAATCACCTGTACCCGGACATTCCCAAGGTCGGTTTCATCCTCGCCTTCCTGGTCAGTGCAACCTTCGTCAACCTGCGGGGAATCACCTTTACCGCACGGATGAACATCATCTTTCTGCTGGCGCAACTGGTGGTGCTGGGGATCTTCCTGTTCTACGCCTGGACCGCCTTGCACGGTGGCACCGGCAACGGCCAGCTGACCCTGGCGCCGCTGTACAACCCTGAGCACTTCAACTTCGCGTTGTTGATGCAAGCGGTGTCGATTGCGGTGTTGTCGTTCTTGGGCTTCGATGCGATTTCGACCCTGGCCGAAGAGATCAAGGGCGACCCGGGCCGCAGCGTCGGCAAAGCCGCGTTGATCACGCTGGTGGTCATGGGGGTGATTTTTGTCGTGCAGACCTGGATCGCCACGGACCTGGCCGCCGGCATGGGCTTCAAGTCCGCTGATACCGCGTTCTATGAAATCGCCGAAATCGCCGCCGGCAGCTGGCTGGCGACTGTCACCGGTGTAGCCACGGCACTGGCCTGGGGCGTGGCGGTAGCGATCACCTCGCAAGCCGCGGTATCGCGCTTGCTATTTGGCATGGCACGCGACGGCAAACTGCCCAAAGTACTGGCCAAGGTCCACCCCAAACACAACACCCCGTACATCAGCATTTACCTGGTGGCGGTGCTGTCGCTGCTGATCTGCTACCTGTTCATCAACTCGGTGGACACCCTGACTTCATTGGTGAACTTCGGGGCTTTGAGCGGCTTCATGCTGCTGCACCTGACGGTGATCAACTACTACTGGCGTCGGCAGAAGTCCGGCCAGTTGATCCGTCACCTGGTTTGCCCGGTGATCGGCTTCATCATCGTCAGCGCCATCTTGTACAACATGGGTGTCGATGCGCAAAAGCTCGGCGGTATCTGGATTGCAGCAGGCCTGGTCTATCTGTTTTTCCTCAACAGAATCGGCGCCAGCGCTGTATTGCCGGACCCTTCCAACAGTTAGAAAAGGTCAGTACTTAAAACGTCGAGCGGTCGCTGACAAGGATTAGCCGACCGCCGTTGTAGTGCGTGGAAACCGACAGTGATAGTCAAGCCTGATGCCCGGTATCAGGCCCTTTGATACAGGAGTGCATCCATGCTGGCCTTACGCCCAGTTCAGTTATCCGACCTGACTCAGTTGCAACAACTTGCGCGCGACAGCCTGGTGGGTGTCACCTCGTTGCCAGACGACACCGAGCACCTGCGTCAGAAGATTCTCGCATCCTGCGCATCGTTTGCCAGTGACGTGAAGAGCCAGGGTCCGGAGAACTATTTCTTCGTGCTGGAAGATCTGGCCGGTCAACGGCTGCTGGGCTGTTCGGAAGTCCTCGCGACCGCCGGTTTCAACGAGCCCTTCTACAGCCTGCGCAATCGCCCGTTCACCAGTGAGTCGCGCGAGCTGAACATTCATCACGGGGTGCCGGCGCTGTCGTTATGCCAGGACCTCAGCGCCCATACCTTGCTGCGCGGTTTTCACATCAACACCGAGCTTGAACGCACGCCCTCCTCGGAAATGCTTTCACGGGCCCGACTGATGTTCATCGCCGCCCATCCGCAACGCTTTTCCGACGCCGTGATTACCGAAATCGTCGGCTACAGCAGCGACACGGGTGAATCGCCATTCTGGGATGCGCTGGGCAAGCACTTTTTCGACCTGCCCTACGTCGAGGCCGAACGTCTCTGTGGCTTGCAGAACCGAAGCTTTCTCGCCGAGTTGATGCCGCACTACCCGATCTACGTGCCGATGCTGCCGCAAAGCGCTCAGGCGTGTATTGGCCGGATTCATCCGGATGGCCAGGAAGCCTTCGACATCCTTGAACGTGAGGGCTTCGAGACCAACAGCTACATCGACCTCTTCGACGGTGGGCCGACACTGTTTGCGCGCACCCCGAGCATTCGTTCGATCGCCCAGACCCGCACGGCCGTTGCCCGCTTGAGTTCACACAGCGGCGGCAAGACGCCGTACCTGCTGAGCAATGACTCTTTGGAAAACTACCGGGCGATTGTCGCCGAACTGGACTGGAGCGCAGACGAACCCGTCATGCTCGACGCCACCCAGCTCGACGCCTTGCAACTGGACAACGGCGGCCCGGTTCGGCTGATTGCGCTATGAAGCAGGTCTTCCGCACTCAAGGAGCTCCATCATGATCGTGCGCCCGGTTCAAATGACCGACCTGCCTGCGTTACTGGCGCTGGCACGCAGCGCCGGCCCGGGGTTCACTTCGCTGCCGGCCAACGAAGAACGTCTGACCCTGCGTGTACGTTGGGCGCAGCGGACCTTTGCCGGTCAGGTTGAACGGGCCGACGCCGACTACCTGTTCGTGCTCGAAGACGACGATCAGCAAGTGATCGGCGTCAGCGCGCTGGCAGGTGCCGTCGGGCTGCGCGAGCCCTGGTACAACTACCGCGTCGGGTTGACGGTCAACACCTCGGCGGACCTGGGAATCCGTCGACAAATCCCGACCTTGTTCCTCAACAACGAAATGACCGGCCAATCGGAAATCCGCTCGTTGTTCCTGCGCCCGGATCAGCGTCAGGGCCATAACGGCCGGCTGCTGTCGGTGGCGCAATTGCTGTTTGTTGCCGAGTTCCCGCACCTGTTCGGCGAAAAACTGATCGCCGAGCTGCGCGGCAGCGCCGACGAACACGGGTGCTCGCCGTTCTGGGACAGCCTGGGTCGACATTTTTTCAAAATGGATTTCAGCCACGCCGATCACCTGTCCGGGCTTGGCAACAAGTCGTTCATCGCTGAGTTGATGCCACGTCAGCCGCTGTACACCTGCCTGCTCACCGAGCAAGCCCAGGCGGTGATCGGCAAGGCCCATCAAAACGCCGAACCGGCGCGCAGAATCCTCTGCAACGAAGGCTTTGCCCATAAGGGTTACATCGACATCTTCGACGGCGGCCCGGTCATCGAAGCCCAGGTTTCGAAAATCCGTGCCGTGCGCAACAGCCAGTCTCTGGACCTGATGGTCGGCACACCTGACGACAACGCGCCGCTCTGGCTGATCCATAACCAGCGCCTAGAAAACTGCCGGATCACCGCCGCCCGCGCCCGACTGGTCGGCAACAGCTTGCTGGTCGATCGCCTGACCGCCAAGCGCCTGCAATTACAAGCAGGCAGCTCCGTGCGTGCCGTGCCGTTGCTCAAGCAACAACAGCAAGCGGCTGCCGCATAACGTGCCAGACAAACAGCAAAAAACCCGCACATGGCGGGCTTTCTGCTTGATGGGGTCAAATCCTTTTGTCAGTTCAATCTGCGCTTCAGGATGTAAGTAATTCGTGAAAAGCCTGTCGCAGGATCGAGAAAAAGACAGACTGCACTGAACACTCTATTTAACTGACGCCGAAACGGGTTCTGGCAACCGCCGCCCGAGCACATCCAGCAGATCACAACCATCACGCAACGGAATGGCGCACAGCAAGGCGAAGTCGTTGAGGATTACTGAATCGCTGGCAATTTCGCCACGCATGGCTAGGTTCTCCAGTACCTGAGTCACCGCACGAATGCGATAACGGGCAGCGTCGAGCAGGATATCGAGTGGTGCGTGGGTGTCGACGAACAGGGTGGGCATGTCGGAGCAGTTGCTGGTGAGGGCCATGTAGCGGTTGGAAGGATGGGAGGTTGGCGGGACGTAGGGGGGATTGGGGGTGTAGGTGTTCATTGTTCTAACTCCTAACGTATGGGTTGAAGCCGCCAGACATCACTTCCACGCAATAGGTGGCGGCTGTACGCAGGTGTGGAAGACCGGGACGTTAGGCACCCGGCGCGCTCGAAAGCACCCCGCGCACAGCAACCATAAAACTCAGACGATAAAAAACGCCGAACTGGTGGCGCTTTGTGCGCCTAACGATAGAAGGGCTTCCACACCCTGTCACTGAATTTGCAGTGACAGCCCAAGACTATCGATGAAGCCCATCACGCACCAGTTCATGCACACCGCCACAGCATGCGGGAAATCTCCGACAAGTTCGCCCGGAAACTTCATCGATTGAGTGGCCGCCATCGCAGCATCGGACTCTACACAACGTTGAAATGCCACACAGGACTACGCCCGTAGCAGCTGTCGAGCTTGCGAGGCTGCGTTCGGCCGCGCAGCGGTCGTAAAATCAGGCACCACGTTCTTCCAGGAAAACCGTGTTCCCAGGATTTGCGAGGACTTCGTCCTCGAACGCAGCCTCGCAAGCTCGACAGCTGCTACGGACATCACCCACCCAAAATAAAGTAGCGCCCCCCAACCACTCAGGCCGGCTGTCAGGCCGCCTTCTCAGGCAGGCCAGCTTCCACAGGTTTGATCTGGGTACATCTGCGGGAGATAGGTCGGCTATCAGGTCGTCATCGCGAGCAGGCTCGCTCCCACAGTTGGACTGCGTACATCCGCGGGAGATGGGTCGGCTGTCAGGCCGCTAAGGCCAACAGATCGCAGCCTGCGGCAACTACAGGCGAACTTCGTCCTTGAGGATGTCAAACAACGCCTGCGCCGCCGCCGACAGCTCATGACCCGGCTTGGTCAACACCCCAATGGCCCGCTCAATCACCGGATCACTCAAGGTAATGCAACACGCCCCAAGCTCACGCATCTGCTCGACACACAACGCCGGCACCGCACTCACCCCCAGCCCACTGGCAACCATCCGCCCGACGGTCGCCAACTGATGACTCTCAAACTCCACCGGCAACTTCATCTGCCGCGCCTGCAAGTGTTCCTCAAGCATCACCCGCACCGTCGACGGCCGCTGCAACGTGATAAACGGCTGCTCCAGCAGCGTTTTCCAGTCGATCTCGGCACGCTCGGCCAGCGGCGAATCACTCGGCACCACCGCGACAAAGCGATCCATGTACAACGGAGTGAATTCCAGCGACGAACTCTGCGTCGGCTCAAACGCCACCCCAAGCTCCACATGACGGTCACGGACCATTTCCAGCACCTGCTCGTTGATCACGTCGTTCACCGTGACGTTGACCTTGGGGTAACGCGCGCGAAAGGTCTTGAGGATCGGCGGCAGCAGGTTGCCGGCAAACGAGGGCATCGCCGCCAGCGTCACCCGCCCTCGCTGCAGGGTGAAACGCTGGCGCATTTCATCCTCGGCGTTGTCCCAGTCAGCGATCAGCCGCCGGGCCAGCGGCAGCAGGGACTCGCCCTCCGGGGTCAGCGCAACGTTGCGGGTGGTGCGGCTGAACAGCCGCCCACCGAGCCCGTCTTCCAGCGCCTTGATGGTCAAACTCAACGCCGACTGCGACAGGTGCAGCCGCTCACAGGCCACCGCAAAGCTCAAACTCTGCGCCACTGCCAAAAACGCCCTGATCTGCTTGACTGTCATCACCGTTCCTCACCCTGCTGACTACAATCGATTGCTGAGTTTTATCTATCAATCAACCTTAAAAATCAACTTATCAAATCAATCTGATAGAGCAACACTCCACCCCATACGGCTAGCCAGCCGCCCACAAAGAATAAAAGAGGTGCATATGGCAGGTTTCGACAAGCGCGTGAGTTCCTATGAGGAGGCTCTGGCAGGCCTCGAAGACGGTATGACCGTGATCTCTGGCGGCTTCGGGTTGTGCGGTATTCCGGAAAACCTGATCGCCGAAATCAAGCGCAAAGGTACCCGCGACCTGACCGTGGTTTCCAACAACTGCGGCGTCGACGGTTTTGGCCTCGGCGTACTGCTGGAAGATCGCCAGATCCGCAAAGTGGTCGCCTCCTATGTCGGCGAAAACGCTCTGTTCGAAAAGCAACTGCTGAGCGGCGAGATTGAAGTCGTGCTGACCCCGCAAGGCACCCTGGCGGAAAAAATGCGCGCTGGCGGCGCTGGCATTCCGGCGTTCTTCACCGCCACCGGCGTCGGCACCCCAGTGGCCGAAGGCAAGGAAATCCGTGAATTCAAGGGCCGTCCGTACCTGATGGAAGAGTCCATCACCGGCGACTTCGCCATCGTCAAAGGCTGGAAAGCCGACCACTTCGGCAACGTGATCTACCGCCACACCGCGCAGAACTTCAACCCGTTGGCAGCCACTGCCGGCAAGATCACCGTGGTTGAAGTCGAAGAGATCGTCGAACCCGGCGAGCTGGACCCTTCGCAGATCCATACCCCTGGCATCTACGTCGACCGGGTCATCTGCGGCACGTTCGAAAAACGTATCGAACAACGCACCGTGCGCAAGTGATCCTCGCCCCCAGCCCGAACAGTGGAGAATAAAAAAATGGCTCTTACCCGCGAACAAATGGCTCAGCGCGTCGCCCGCGAAATGAAAGACGGCTACTACGTGAACCTCGGCATCGGCATTCCGACCCTGGTCGCCAACTACATCCCCGAAGGCATGGAAGTCATGCTGCAATCGGAAAACGGCCTGCTCGGCATGGGCGCCTTTCCGACCGACGATAAAGTCGACGCCGACATGATCAACGCCGGCAAGCAGACCGTCACCGCGCGCATTGGCGCCTCGATTTTCTCGTCTGCGGAATCCTTCGCGATGATCCGCGGCGGCCACATCGACCTCACCGTGCTCGGTGCATTTGAAGTCGATGTTCACGGCAACATCGCCTCGTGGATGATCCCCGGCAAACTGGTCAAGGGCATGGGCGGCGCGATGGACCTGGTGGCCGGTGCCGACAACATCATCGTGACCATGACCCACGCCTCCAAGGACGGTGAGTCGAAACTGCTGCCGTATTGCAGCCTGCCGCTGACCGGTGCCAATTGCATCAAGCGCGTGTTGACCGATCTGGCCTACCTGGAAATCGAAAACGGCGCGTTCATCCTCAAGGAGCGTGCACCCGGTGTGAGCGTCGAGGAAATCGTCAGCAAGACCGCTGGTAAACTGATCGTTCCCGACCATGTTCCGGAAATGCAGTTCGCCTGAACCGCACCCTGAGGAGAAATTAGATGCAAGACGTTGTGATTGTTGCCGCCACCCGTACCGCCATTGGCAGTTTCCAGGGTTCGCTGGCCAGCATCCCGGCTCCGGAACTCGGTGCCGCGGTGATTCGTCAATTGCTCGCGCAAACCGGTCTGGCAGCGGATCAGGTCGATGAAGTGATCCTCGGTCAGGTGCTGACCGCAGGCTCCGGCCAGAACCCGGCACGTCAGGCGTCGATCCTCGCCGGCCTGCCCCACGCTGTTCCGGCGATGACCCTGAACAAGGTCTGCGGCTCTGGCCTCAAGGCCTTGCACCTGGGTGCGCAAGCCATTCGTTGCGGCGATGCCGAGGTGATCATCGCAGGCGGCATGGAAAACATGAGCCTGGCGCCATACGTATTGCCGGCCGCTCGCACTGGCCTGCGCATGGGCCATGCGAAAATGGTCGACAGCATGATCAGCGACGGCCTGTGGGATGCATTCAACGACTACCACATGGGCATCACCGCCGAGAACCTGGTGGACAAGTACCACCTGACCCGTGAGGAGCAGGACGCCTTCGCCGCCGCTTCGCAGCAAAAAGCCACGGCGGCTATCGCAGCCGGGCGTTTTGCCGACGAGATCACGCCGATCCTGATCCCGCAGCGCAAAGGTGATCCGTTGTCCTTCGCGGTCGACGAACAACCTCGCGCCGAGACCACTGCCGAGTCTTTGGCCAAGCTCAAACCGGCCTTCAAGAAAGACGGCAGCGTCACCGCCGGCAATGCCTCTTCGCTCAATGACGGCGCCGCTGCGGTGTTGCTGATGAGCGCTGACAAGGCCAGGCAATTGGGCTTGCCGGTACTGGCAAAAATCGCTGCCTACGCCAATGCTGGCGTCGACCCGGCGATCATGGGCATTGCTCCGGTATCGGCGACCCGCCGCTGCCTCGACAAGGCCGGCTGGAGCCTCGATCAACTGGACCTGATCGAAGCCAACGAAGCCTTCGCCGCGCAATCACTGGCAGTCGGCAAAGAGCTGGAATGGGATGCAAGCAAGGTCAACGTCAACGGTGGCGCCATTGCGTTGGGTCATCCGATTGGTGCGTCGGGATGCCGAGTGCTGGTGTCGTTGCTGCACGAAATGATCAAGCGTGACGCCAAGAAAGGCCTCGCCACCTTGTGCATCGGTGGCGGTCAGGGCGTGGCCCTGGCGATCGAGCGGGCTTAAACCCGCAGGCGTTCAACAGTCAGCGTGCGGACCCACGATATCCGCTCGCTGACTGGCAACACACCCGGCGCGACTTCGGTGGCGCCGGGTCTTTTTTTGCCTGGCTAAAACTGTTTTTCCAGGATGACCTGTCACTGACGCAACATTGAACCTGGAGCATGTACGGCTGGTGGCGCCAGTCAATTCAAAAATCCCGGATTTCACGCAATCCCCGTAGCAGCTGCCGAAGGCTGCGTTCGGCCGCGAAGCGGTCGTGAAATCAGGCAACACGTTTGTTCCGGTAATCCGCGTATGCAGGATTTGCGAGGACTTCGTCCTCGAACGCAGCCTCGCGAGCTCGGCAGCTGCTACGGGGATTGCATGTGTTGAGCCGACATGTCATGCCAGACAAGCGTATCAATCATCCAAGGGTTGCGGTGGCGCAGCCGGTTTTGCAGCTTTGCCCTTCCCTCCTTTACCGCCCTTGACCGGCGCAGCCTCTACGGGTGGCGGCGCAGGTGGCGCTGCCTCTTTCTCGGCGGCTGGAAGCTGGTCAACGGTGGCAAACAGATCCTTGGCCTCGATCGGGCCGAGGTGGTCGAGTTTTTTCTCGCCGTCCTTGCCCACCAGAATGACCTTGGTCTCACCACTGACGCCCAGTTTCAACTCGCGAATCAGCGCCATGGTGGTTTGTGCATCGAGGTCCTTGCCGTCACGTTGGCCCATGAGGTTGACCACGGTGTACAGCACCATATTGCGTTCTTTGAAGGCCTGGCTGTTGGCCGGTTCCGCCAGGGATTTTTTCAGGCTGACCAGTGTCGGGTCGATGCTGCTGGGAGCGATGACAATCAGCGGCCGGGTCCTGCCGCGTTCCTGTGCCAGGGGCGTGTCGTTGTCGGCGGCGAATAGAGGGCCGGCGACAGCGAGCAGAGTTGCAAGGGTCAGTGACCGAATGAGCATGCGCATCTCCTTTTGATTTCCACACTTTATGATTGCGCATCAAAGCGAAAGATTCAGGGTCTGTTGACGTTTTTTTCCGAACGCGTTGCGATGCCAAACGTCAACAGACCCGACCCAGTCGCCTGAAATTTCTATCGCCATGCAGCGAAGATTAGGCGAGCGGGCTTAATCCGCAACCGAATTTCGCGACACGGGTTTAGGCCATTTGGTTTGCCCAGGCTCACACCGCGAGCCCCTTGAGGCGCAGCACGCTGCTCGATCGCGAGCTACACTTATTTTGTCCCCCGTAGGGGGGACGATGCCAAATCCGGGTCCGTAAGCAGCGAGTCTGTCGATGAAACCCGCTCACGACGCTGGAGCCAATGGCCTATCGCAATCGTCCTGTGGGGCACGGCCCCACAGTGACATCTTGCAGGACGACGTTATCGCGTCCCACTCGCCCGGACATGTCGTGTGTCCGGGCATTCGCGTTGCAGACGGTTTGGCTTCACAACGCGCCTGCAGTGTCGCCCTGATCATCCATCTGACTGCCGCCTGAAAGGTTGCTGCCTCTGCACACGCCCTCCTTCACCGGTGGTCTTTTTTCAGGAGGAGCAGATATGGACGAAGCCAAACTCAATGACTTCATGGGCAAGGTGGTTTCCGACATGGGCGGCGCAGCGATGCTCGCGAACATGATCCTGGGCGATGAACTCGGTTTGTACCGGGCGATGGCCGACAGCCAGCCTGTCACCCCTGAAGCACTGGCCAGCAAGACTGGCTGCAACGCACGACTGCTGCGCGAATGGCTCAGCGCTCACGCAGCCTCTGGCTACATGGAACACGTCGACGGGAAATTCCGCCTGCCGGAAGAGCAAGCCCTGGCGCTGGCGATTGAGGACTCACCGGTTTATGTCCCGGGCGGCGCCTCAGTCATTGCCTCGTTCTACCATGACAAAGACAAACTGATCGCCGCCATGCGCGGCAATGGCGCCCTCGCCTGGGGCGATCACCACAGTTGCATGTTCAAAGGCACCGAACGCTTCTTCAGACCCGGCTACCGCGCACACCTGGTCGGCGAGTGGTTACCTGCGCTTGAAGGCGTGGTGGGCAAACTGCAAGCCGGGGCCAAGGTTGCAGATGTCGGTTGCGGCCACGGCGCTTCAACGGTGGTCATGGCCAAAGCGTTCCCCGCCTCCAGTTTTGTCGGCTTCGACTATCACGCGCCATCCATCACCACTGCCACCCAACGTGCTGAAGAAGGTGGCGTGGCCGATCGCGCGCGCTTCGTTCAGAGTACCGCCAAGAACTTTCCGGGCAATGACTACGATTTGATCTGCTACTTCGATTGCCTCCACGACATGGGCGACCCGGTGGGCGCTGCCAAACATGCCTATGAGTCGCTCAAGCCCGACGGAACGGTGCTGCTGGTGGAGCCGTATGCCAATGACCGTCTCGACGAAAACGCGACTCCGGTAGGACGGCTGTTCTACGCCGCGTCGACGTTCATCTGCACGCCTAACTCCTTGTCTCAGGAAGTCGGCCTGGGGCTCGGGGCCCAAGCGGGTGAAGCACGGCTGCGGGATGTATTCACCCAGGCCGGATTCAAGCATTTCCGCCGGGCAGCAGAGACACCGTTCAACCTGATTCTGGAGGCGCGTAAATAATCGTGGGGGTATGCCTCGGGCATGGCGCTGAGAGGGGCAGCGCCATGCCGGGGATCAAAACACCAATTTGTAGCCGATGAACACCAGCATGACGGCCAGGCAAGGACGCAACACACCGTCGGAAATTTTTCTGGTCAGGTGACTGCCGATATAGATCCCCGGCAACGACCCCATCAGCAGAAAGCCCAGCAGGTGCCAATCCATATTGCCCATGCTCGCGTGCCCCAGTCCCGCAACCAGGGTCAGCGGTACGGCGTGGGCGATTTCTGTGCCGACCAGGCGTTTGGTTGCCAGGAACGGGTACAGAATGAACAGCGCCACAGTTCCCAGGGCGCCGGCACCGATGGAGGTCAAAGCGACCATCGCACCGAGTATCGCGCCCGTGACGATGGTCAGCAGGTTCAGGTTCCGGTTACTGAGGTGGTAATGATCGCCCGCATGTTTTTGGGCAAACGCCAAGAGTTGGCGCTTGAAGAAAATAGCCAGCGCCGTCAGCAGCAATACAAAGCCCAACGCCTGCTTGATAACGGCATTGGTCGCGTGCGGATCCGTGTTGAGGTATTTCAGGAACAACAAGGTCATGACAACGGCAGGCACACTGCCCAATGTCAGCCAGCCGGTAATTTTCCAGTCGATGTTCCGGTGCTTTTGATGAACCAGCACACCGCCGGACTTGGTGATCGCGGCATACAACAAATCAGTCCCGACGGCCGTGGCCGGGTTGATGCCGAACCATAGAAGGATCGGCGTCATCAACGAGCCTCCCCCTACACCGGTCATTCCGACAACGAACCCGACAACCAAGCCTGCGACTACAAAACCCAAATTACCGAAGTCCATTGCCATACCTTACAAAACCAGCGCGACGACTTAAAAATCTGGCAGTCAGCATAGCGATTTTTCTTATAACCACTTATACCAATATGATCTGACTTTATAACCTCCCGCCATCAACCGTAGCCGCCAAACCTCCTTGTGCCGTCAGGGCACTGTCTCCTTGTTGCGCCATGACCGTCTGGCTGAAACAGCAGCCTGTTTGATATTTTTATTTTCACACATTTGATTTATGAAATAAAACGTGTCATTTATACGCTCCATGGACACGCAACCCGCTGCACCCCCGCCAGACCGGAAGGCATTCACCCCCAACACCCTATCCACGGAGTCAACAATATGAACAAGACCGGACTTCTGGCTGCTCTGGCATTTTGCGCCGTCAGCACCCTGGCCCACGCCGACGAAGACAGCCTGCGCATCGGTATCGAAGCCGCCTACCCGCCGTTCTCCTTCAAGACCCCGGAAGGCAACATCAGCGGGTTCGACTACGACATCGGCAATGCCCTGTGCGAAGAAATGAAGATCAAATGCCAGTGGGTCATCCAGGAATTCGACGGGATGATCCCCTCGTTGAAAGTGCGCAAGATCGATGCGGTGCTGTCGTCGATGTCGATTACCGACGACCGCCTGAAGTCCGTCGACTTCAGCGAAAAGTACTACCACACCCCCGGCAAGTTCGCGGCGAAGGCCGGCCAGGCGATCAATGACCCGAAGGTCGATCTCAAGGGCAAGAAACTCGGTGTGCAACGCTCCTCCACCTACGACCGCTACGCCACCGAGCAACTGGCGCCCGCCGGCGTCGAGGTGGTGCGTTACTCCTCGCAAAATGAAGCCTTCCTCGACCTGGCGTCGGGCCGACTGGACGCCACCCTCGCCGACATCGTCAACACCAACGAGAGCTTCATCAAGACCCCGGCCGGTAACGGTTTCGCCCTGGTGGGACCGGACATCAATGACCCGAAATACTTCGGTCGGGGCGCCGGGATTGCGCTGCGCAAAGGCGATACCGCGAACGCGGCACGCCTGAACACGGCGATTGATGCGATCCGTGCCAATGGCAAGTACCAGCAGGTCATGGCCAAGTACTTCGCGTTCGATATCTACGGCGAATAAGCGTTGTGGGAGGGAGCCTGCTCGCGATGAGGCCAGCACATTCAACATCTATGTTGACTGTCAGACTGCTATCGCGAGCAGGCTCGCTCCTACAGGTTTGCACCTTGATTGATAGCAATTAATCCGTATGGTCCCGCGCGCCTGCCGGCGCTTCGGGTGAGGAACTTCATCATGCTTCACGGCTACGGATCGAGCATTCTCGATGGCGCCTGGCTGTCGATCAATCTGGCTCTGAGCTCCATGGCACTGGCCATTACCCTGGGCCTGATCGGCGCGGCGTTTCGCCTCTCGCCGCTCAAATGGTTGTCGACGCTGGGCGAAGGCTACACCACAGTGATTCGCGGTATCCCCGACCTGGTACTGATCCTGCTGATTTTCTACGGCGGCCAGGACCTGGTGAACCGCATCGCCCTCGGGCTCGGTTACACCCACTACATCGACATCAACCCGTTTGTGGCGGGTGTCTGCACCATGGGTTTCATTTTCGGTGCCTACCTCTCGGAAACCTTTCGCGGCGCCTTCATGGCGATCCCGCAAGGTCAGGCTGAAGCCGGCGCGGCCTACGGCATGAGCAGCGCCCAGGTGTTCTGGCGGATTCTGGTGCCACAAATGATTCGCTTCGCGATTCCCGGCTTCACCAACAACTGGCTGGTGCTGACCAAATCCACGGCGTTGATATCGGTGATCGGCCTGCAGGACATGATGTTCAAGGCCAAGAACGCTGCCGACGCGACCCACGAACCCTTTACGTTTTTCCTCGCGGTGGCGGCGCTGTACCTGGTGCTGACCAGCGTCTCGTTGCTGGTGCTGCGCGCCCTGGAAAAACACTACTCGGTCGGCATCAAAGCCGCCGTTCTGTGAGTGGGAGCGAACCGACCATGCTCGACTACAACCTGATCTGGGAAAACCTGCCGCTGTATTTCAGTGGCGCGTTATTGACCCTCAAAGTACTGCTGATTTCCCTGGCTTTTGGCCTGATGCTGGCCATTCCACTGGCATTGATGCGCGTCTCCCGCTCGCCGCTGATTAACTTCCCGGCCTGGCTCTACACCTACGCCATTCGTGGCACGCCGATGCTGGTACAGCTGTTTTTGATCTATTACGGCCTGGCGCAGTTCGAAGCGGTACGCCAAAGCGTGCTCTGGCCGTACCTGTCCAGCGCGACCTTTTGCGCCTGCCTGGCCTTTGCGATCAACACCAGTGCCTACAGCGCAGAGCTGCTGGCCGGTAGCCTGAAGTCCACCCCCAACGGCGAGATCGAAGCCGCCAAGGCGATGGGCATGTCACGCCTGACCCTGTACCGCCGCATTCTGCTGCCGTCGGCCCTGCGCCGAGCGTTGCCGCAATACAGCAATGAAGTGCTGATGATGCTGCAGACCACCAGCCTGGCGTCGATCGTCACCCTGGTCGACATCACCGGTGCGGCGCGCACGGTCAGCTCGCGGTTCTACCTGCCGTTCGAAGCGTTCATCACTGCCGGCCTGATCTACCTGGCCCTGACCTTCATTCTCGTGCGCCTGTTCAAGCTCGCCGAACGTCACTGGCTGGCGTACCTGGCCCCACGCAAGCACTAAGGAAGTCCCATGGAACACATCCACTACGTTTTGCCCTGGAGCGCCTGCGGCACTGAACGCACGCTGTCGCTGTTTCGATTTGGCAGCGGCTCACGCAAGGCCTACATCCAGGCATCGCTGCATGCCGACGAACTGCCCGGCATGCGCGTCGCCGTCGAGCTCAAGCGCCGTCTGCGCGAGCTGGAATTACAAGGCCGCCTGACCGGCGTGATCGAACTGGTGCCGATGGCCAATCCGATCGGTATCGGGCAAATGTTCCAGGCCACTCATCAGGGACGCTTCGAATTCAACAGCGGCAAGAACTTCAACCGTGACTTCCCGGAACTGGCCGAAGCCGTGGCCGTGCAGTTGAAGGGCCAACTGGGCGAGGATGCCGAGGCCAACGTGGCGCTGATCCGGCGTGCCATGATTGAAGTCATTGCCGACATGCCGCTGGCCGAATCGGAACTCGACGGCCTGCGCCGCCTGCTGTTGCAGCACGCCTGCGACGCCGATGTGGTGCTGGACCTGCACTGCGATTTCGAGTCGATCATGTTGCTGTACGCCCTGCCGCAAAACTGGCCGCGCCTGCGTTCACTGGCCGCACGCCTGAACGCTGAAGCCGTTCTGCTGGCCGAGGACGCTGGCGGCAATGCCTTCGATGAAGCCTGCGCGATCCCCTGGTTACGCCTGGCCGAGCTGTTCCCGCTGGCGAACATTCCGCTGGCCTGCGTGGCGACCACCATCGAACTGCGTGGCATGGCCGACACCGAACGTGAACCGTGTATGGCCAGTGCCGAGCAAATCCTCGGCTACCTGGCCGAACAGGGCCTGATCAGCGGCGACTGGCCAGACGCGCCGGCCACTTGCTGCGATGCGACTCCTTTTGCCGGTGCGCAATACGCCTATGCGCCACACCCCGGCGTGGTGAGTTTTCTGCAACCGCTGGGTGCCCGAGTCTCGGTCGGTGACCCGTTGTTCGAAGTGCTCGACCCGCTGACCGATCGCCACAGCGTGGTGAAGGCCAGCACCGACGGCATTCTTTATGCCCGCGAACGCCTGCGCTTTGCCCAACCGGGCTTGTGGCTGGCCAAGGTCGCAGGCTCTACCCCCATTCGCCAGGGTCGCTTGCTCAGCGACTGACTCAAGAGAATCGACACCATGAACACACTTGAAATTCAGGACCTGCACAAACGCTACGGCACCCACGAAGTGCTCAAGGGCGTGTCCCTGGAAGCCAAAGCCGGCGACGTGATCAGCATCATCGGCTCCAGTGGCTCGGGTAAAAGCACCTTCCTGCGTTGCATCAACCTGCTGGAGCAACCTAACTCGGGCAACATCCTGCTCAATGGCGAGCAACTGAAATTGGTCGCCAACAAGACCGGCGGGCTCAAAGCCGCCGAGCCAAAACAGCTGCAACGAATGCGCTCGCGGCTGGCAATGGTGTTTCAGCATTTCAACCTCTGGTCGCACATGAGCGCCCTTGAAAACGTCATGGAAGCGCCGGTGCATGTGCTGGGCCTGGACAAGAAACTCGCCCGGGAAAAGGCCGAGCACTACCTGAACAAGGTCGGCGTGGCCCATCGCATGGGTGCTTATCCGGCGCACATGTCGGGTGGCGAACAGCAGCGCGTGGCGATTGCTCGCGCGCTGGCGATGGAGCCGGAAGTGATGTTGTTCGATGAACCGACCTCGGCGCTCGACCCGGAGTTGGTCGGCGAAGTGCTTAAAGTCATGCAGGACCTGGCCCTGGAAGGTCGGACCATGGTGGTGGTGACCCACGAAATGGGTTTTGCCAGGGAGGTGTCGAACCAACTGGTGTTCCTGCACAAAGGTCAGGTCGAAGAACGTGGCAACCCGCGTGAAGTGCTGGTCAACCCACAGTCTGAACGCCTCCAGCAGTTCTTGGCCGGCAGCCTGAAGTAAGCCGCTCACCGACCGTTTTGGCTTCTGCACGCCAACGGTCGGCTTCGGATACACTGGCGCGCACTCATGTCAGGGACCAGACCTGGTCCCTTCCAACCTCCTGCGGATGTTGAGCCGGTTATGCCTACTCCTTCGAAAAACACCACGGTCTACGCCGCGCCGGTCATGCGCAAACTGGCAGAAATTCTTGCCGACTTGCAGCCATCGCTGCGCAAGGTGGCAGACTTCATCCTGCGCCATCCGCTGAAAGCCGCGACACTGACCATCGAAGAGATGGCCCATGAAACCTCCACCTCACCAGCGGCGGTCAACCGTCTGGCCAAGGCGTTGGACCTGGGCGGTTACAGCGGCATGAAAGCCGAGTTGGTCGCGACCTTGCAGCAGATGGTGTCCCCAGTGGACAAACTGCGTAACGAACTGGCGCACCGCCCCGGTGGTGCGTTCGGGCTGCATGAGCAGATCCAGAGCGCCACCAGCAACCTTGGCACCGCCGGCACCAACAATCACCCCGACACCTTCGAAGCCGTGGTCACCTGCCTGATCGAGGCGCGCAAGATCTACATCCTCGGGTTTGGCAACAGTGTCTACATGGCCGGTCTCGCGGCCTCGACACTGATGCCGTTCTGCGCCGACGCCACGGCGATCAGCATGGAAGGCGGCAACGAAAACGCCGCCTATCGACTGGCTGCAATTACCGATCAGGACGTGCTGCTGGCGATCTCGCTGCCGCGCTATTCCCTCGACACCCTGCAGCTGTCGCGCTTTGCCCATGAGCGTGGCGCGACGGTATTGGCGATCACCGACTCGCCCGCCTCACCCCTGACCCACATTGCTCAGCACGTGCTGTTTGCGCCGGCCGACCACCCGGTGCTGACCAGTTCCAATATCGCGGTACTGGCACTGATCGAAGGCCTGGTTGCCGGCGTGATGGCGCGTAACAAAGAGGCGGTGAAGCTGGCGACCGAACTCACCGAAAGCGTGATGAATTACCTGCACATTCCCGGCAGCAGCAAAACCCCGAAAAAGTAAGGCGGCGGGTCACAGCCACCAGCGCAGCAGGAAAAAGAAGCCCATGCTCAGCAGCATGCTGATCAGGGTACTGCGGGTGTAGAGCACCAGGCCGATGGCGACCAGTGAACTGATCAGGTACGGATTGTCGTACTGCAGATTCAGTTGATGGTCGGGCATGAACACAATCGGCC
This sequence comes from Pseudomonas sp. 05N36, assembly GCF_056397385.1. Taxonomy (NCBI): domain Bacteria; kingdom Pseudomonadati; phylum Pseudomonadota; class Gammaproteobacteria; order Pseudomonadales; family Pseudomonadaceae; genus Pseudomonas; species Pseudomonas sp. 05N36. Next base: position 40,994 of record NZ_JBFTNH010000028.1, read on the forward strand.
CGCAGATCGCCGTGAGCATGCCCGGCACCGCAAACCCGAGAAATTGCCGCGCATTGCTGCTCAGGCGCACGGGCAACCGTGGTTCAAGGAACACATAGCGGTTGAGAAAAACCAGCATGCCCATGCCAAAAATAACCGCCCAGACCATCATGTGCGCGCTCCATAAAACTTGTTGCAGACAAACCCGGCACTCATTCCCAGCAAGCCGGCCAGCACCAGCGCCGAGCCCCAGTGCCAATAATTGAAGAGCACCGAGCAGAACAGCGAAACCGCCACACAGACGACCGTCGGGACGTTGCGCACCACGGGGGTGATCAGCGCGATAAACGTGGCCGCGATGGAAAAATCCAGGCCCAGGCGTTCAAGGCCCGGAATGCTGCTGCCCAGCACAATCCCGGCGAGGGTGAAGAGGTTCCACGCGACATAAAAGGTCAGGCCCACCCCGAGGGCGTACCAGCGGTTGAACTGCCGCTGGTCAAATTGACTGGTCAGCGCGAACAGCTCGTCGGTGAGCAAAAAGCCCAGCCCCACCCGCCAGCGACCCGGCAACGGCGAAACCACCGGACGCATGCTCATGCCGTACAGCAGGTGTTGCGAGGTCAGCAGCAAGGTGGTCAGCAGAATCGAGAAAATCCCGGCGCCGCCCTTGAGCATCCCGATCGCGACCAACTGCGCAGCACCCGCAAAGACGATGCTCGACAAGCCCTGGCCTTGCAGTGGAGTGAGGTTGGCCTCAATGGCCATCGAACCCGCCAACAGCCCCCATGGCGCAGTCGCCAGGGACAAGGGCATGACGGCAGCGGCACCGCGCAGGAAAGCACTGCGCGGCAATAGATTGTCAGACATAGCGCTCTACAACGAAGGAAAGGTCGCCAACTGTGTCAGCCGATCAACCTCCTGTCTTGAACAATCTTGCGTAATTGCACATCCAGGCGCAGGCAGGTGATTGAGCACTGACCGGTAAAAAGTACTGCTCGATAAACATGGCAGCGACAGGAGATGGTCTATTTTTAATGGGTGTCGACTTCGGGTCGTTTGAGCGCAGGTGAACCTTATTGCCGGATACCCGGTCGATAGGTGCACCGGTGACCCCGTCGGTGGTAGCAACTGGCCCGTATCATTCGCTGGAGAACGCCCCCTTGATAACGACCCGACGCATGGCCACGCTTAAAGCCTGGGGCGCCCACGGTTTTACCGCAACCGGCGTGGTGACCGCCTTCCTGGCGACCCTCGCCTTGTTCGATAACCAGCCCAGGGCCTGCCTGCTGTGGCTGGGCGTGGCGCTGATCGTCGATGGTGTGGACGGCGCGCTGGCGCGCAAGGTCAATGTCCAAACGGTACTGCCGCATCTCGACGGGTCCATACTGGATCTGGTCATCGACTACCTGACCTACGTGTTCATCCCGGCCCTGTTCATCTACCGTTACATCGACTTGCCGGCCTACACCCCGCTGCTGACCACCTCAGTGATCCTGGTCTCGTCGCTCTATTGCTTCTGCAACGTCAACATGAAGAGCAAGGACAATTACTTCCAGGGTTTCCCCGCTGCGTGGAACGTCGTCACCCTGTGCCTCTACATCATTGCGCCGACACCCTGGCTGACGCTGCTGACCATTATCGGCCTGGCGCTGTTGACGGTGACCCGAATGAAGTTCCTGCACCCGTTTCGCGTGCGGCGGTTCATGCCGATCAACATTGCCGTGACGTCCATCTGGTTGCTGTGCAGCCTGTCACTGGTCCTCAACCACCCGACCGTCAACCCTTGGGTCATGGGGCTGTGGCTGGCGATGTCGGCTTACTTCCTGGGGATCTGCATCTGCCGCTCGGCCGCTGACTGGCTTGAGCGCAGTCATCATTAATGGAGGCGTGAATGCCTATCCATATCGTGCAATTGGGCACGCCCCGTACACCCCATGAAGGGCTGCGCCTGGGCACCGTCCGCCGCCCACCGCGCGGCGTTCCGAAAGCCGAATTCGCCAGCCGCGACTACTACGACACCTGGCTCCCCGTCCTGTCTCCCAGCGCAGAGCTTGTAGCAGAAGCGAAAGCTGCGGAAGACGAAAAAGACTGGGAAGCCTTTCGACGTAAATTCAAGACCGAAATGAACCACCCTGCCCCCAGCCAACTGCTCGATTTGCTGGCTGCCCTGTCCCATCAAACCTCGCTGGCCATCGGTTGCTACTGCAAGGAAGAACGCCACTGCCATCGCTCGGTGTTGCGGGAGTTGTTGATTGCTCGTGGGGCACAGGTTGCAGCGCCTGAAGAGGTGGGGAGGCCGGCCAGATGATTCTCAGATTTATTTCCTACAGCAAAAATACATCTGCGAAAGATTGGTCGGCTATTAGGCCGCCATCGCGAGGCGCTCCCATTGATCATCGCGCAGCCAATAGCGTCTTATCCTGCACCCAAATAGTTTAAGGGGCCCGAGCGGCTCGATTTATCTCAAATGAGAACGCCCTGTGCGAGGGCCCTCCCTCATGAACTCTGATGTTTTTGGCTACCGAGAGTCGACAGCCCGGCGATCACTGCGAGGCTTGCCCCCAGAGCAGCTAAACTCGTCCATCCTGCATCTAGTGCAATGATTCCACCCAACCTTGTACCTACGGCCCCCCCCAAGAAATACGTGCACATAAATGCGGTATTTAAACGGCTTCTCATCGCAGGAGCCAGGGTATAGATGCGCAGTTGGTTGCCCAGGAGGCCGGACCGGCTACCAATGTCCAGCAATAACATTCCCGGAATAAGCAACCAAAGGCCATGCCCGGCCAGAGCTATCAGACCAAAGCCAAGCGCAATAGCAAGCGCTCCGAACCCGACTACGCGGGTTGCACCGATCCGATCTGCCAGCATACCGATTTTGGGTGAAGCGAACATTCCCGCCAGCCCCGTAAAACCAAATAGGCCAACGATCTCGCTGCCGTAATTAAAGGGTTGTTGTGCCAACAGATTGGCCAGTGCTCCCCATAGGGCGCTGAAAGCCCCAAACATGAGAGCTCCAGCCACACAGGCCTTGCGCAGTACGGGTTGACTGACAAGTAGATCCCAAAGTGATGCGAGTAAGCGGCCGTAGGACAACTGTGCATTTGGGCGATTATTAGGAAAGTAAGTGAAGACAACAGCCAGCAGGCCGATATCGATCAACGCCGCCAAGCTATACATGGCTCGCCACCCCCAGTGATCGCCCACAAAGCCAGCCAGTGCTCGGCCGAAAAGCACTCCTGCGAATAGCCCGCTCAATAGAGTGCCCATTGTCCGGCCACGGTCGGCTTCTGAACTCCAGGTTGAAGCCGCAGGCAATATGATCTGGGCGCTGACCGCAGTCAGTCCAATTAAAACATTGGCCCCGATCAGTAGAGTGAGATTTCCGGCATAAGCCGCCCACGCGGAACCCAGCGCATTACACCCAAGGAGGACAATTAACAGTTTTCGGCGATTCATTAGATCGCCAATAGGTACAAAAAATACTAACCCAGCGGCATAGGCAAGCTGTACAACAGTCGCTATCAGACTAGCGTCGCCTGCACTACCAGGTAAAGAATTGTTGATTAGGAACAGTAGCGGCTGAGCATAATAAATGTTCGCAACCGCCAAGGCGCAAAGACTCGCCAGTATGAAGACGAATGGGCGGGACATAGCGGGCGTTTCGTGGACAAGGCTAACAGTCGCCATGGTAGGGCCTTTTACGATATTAAAATCGGAAGCGTCGAGCGCGCCGAGTAGCGACACGCACGACGACGATTTTGGCTGATTATGCTGCCAGTTGGGGATGCGATATAAAGTTGACGGTATATAGGTAGGCAAAATAGCTTTCGAGTAATGAGTATTTCAATGGGGGCAATTTAATGAGGCCTTTGTCGTCGAGTTCTTCCATTTTTTCGGTGCGGAAATTATGTATCTCTTTAGCAAATCGCAGTATTTTTTCATGAGCGTCAGGTTGTCCATATAATGGAAGAAAACGGTACAGTGGGTTATCCTCACCGTCGGCGATGAGCTTGCGTTGCCATTCGGGAAAACTGATCATTTTGATGGAGTGACCTTGAAGATTCAGCCATTCGACAAGCTCATTCCAGGAGATATATTCCGAACAGTTCACAAGGTTGATCACTTGCCCACCCTGTTCACGGAACTGTGGGAGATTCATTACTTGCGTGGTCAGGTCAATGGGCGTCAGATTGATCAATCGATTCAGCGTTGGGGCGAAGCCCATCTGGATGCAGCTTTTGATGAACAACATGAGCTGGTTATCGTGACAGAGCGCTGCACCAGTTTTGCTGTGGCCAGAAATGTAGCCAAGGCGAAAAATATTAGCGTGATGCCCGGCGCGATCAAAATCCCCCATCAATCGTTCACCTTCCCACTTAGGGAAGCTCCGATCAACTTGCAGCAACCGCGCGGCAAGTTGAAAATATCGTGGCGTTCGGCGCTATATTCTCGCGAAACGTCCCGTGCGCACCGCCTTACCGGGCTTGTCAGCCCATTTCTCCGTGTTACACGCGTAACTCGCCCAT
>NZ_JBFTNH010000029.1:0-44380 GCF_056397385.1 Pseudomonas sp. 05N36
CCTGAGCTTGGGTCGGATCAGTGAGAGATCACTGTCCAAGTGCTCGTGGAATCAGTGTCCAAGTGGCCGTGGAATGAGTGTCCAAGTGAGCGTGGAATCGCTGTCCAAGTGTTCGTGGACTGGGTGTCCAAGTGCGCATGGAATCCCCAATAAACCTGTAAAGCTTCAAATACCGAGCTGATCCTAGTGCCAATCTCCGCTGGCAATGTGTGATAGTGAAATCCAGGGCGAGGCTTTTCCGTCTGGTTCCATTGAGGAAACAGAGGTGCTTGCAATGGAGAGAGGGAGAATTTACTGTCACTTTCAAATCGTTTACGAACGCTGCTCGCGTAGCCTATGAGCAACTTCCCGATACTCGGGGTGATCAATCGTTCCTTGAATTGCTCCCGCCGCGCCTCGGCACTCGCTTGCTTAGCCCTAGGCACTCGAAGCACGTACTCGTGGCCCCCATCACCTTTTTTGATCTCTTTGACATCGCATACCTTCAGCATCGCGAACTGGATGTTCCTCTGCCCTAGGAGCAAGCAAAGCCAAGCCAAAAGATAGTCGTCCAAAGCAACCTTCCTGGCGGCAAAGGCATCGTTCAATGACGCTTGTATGGCCGAGCGCTCAATGTCCGTAAGTGGCCCTTTTAGCGGGTCCATCGTCAGGACCGCGGTGCCCTTGCGATTCCCTTTGAGACGAATGCTTGTCAGAAAGTGCACAGCAGCACTCGTCACGCATGGCACACCTAGACTATTCCACTTTTTGAGAAACGCGCTTAAGGCGCCCAGCTTCCACTCGGCATCTAACGCGAGGGAAGCTCGAAAGCTCGCGAGCAGCGGCGCATCAATAGCTCCAACAGGTTGGGCCTGTGCAATCGATACTGATTCCAGAAATCGCCTCAAATGGTCAAAAAGTGAGACAACAGTTGTTGCTTCAGCGTTTTCGGCATACCAAATCAAGGGAAACTTCGCTGCCGCGATTAACTCATCCGTGGCACATCTACTCAATCTTTCAAAATTCACACTGATTGTGTGAAGACCATCATGAAACGCCCAGCGCCTGGCACTTGGATCGAACACTGCTCCGCTGCGCGTCCTGACAGTAGGCGGCAGAGTCAGACCGCCCAACGATTGACAGGTCATCGCTCGTTTTTCAGTCATCAATCGACACACCTTCTACTTGCTTAGCTTGCATCTCCAAGGACACTTGCTGAGCTTTCAGTCGGACGTGCCGACGAGTGTAGTTTACGGAGGTCTTCGAGGTCGGTGACCATCCCATCAAGAACGAACGCATGCCCTCTTCTTCGGCTTCAGATACCTTCGCATTGTCCATTACGTCCGAGAAGCGGTCATTCCACGTGTGGCGAAGAACATGCGGAGTCACAGCATCGAACTCGCCACTAAAGGCATTCCGAAGTTTGGCGAAAACAGCATTCACGGCACTGAGTGACAGGGGCGCCCCTGTGCCCATGGCGATGAACAGGAATGGGTGAAGCCTTGCGCCTTCAGTGCTTCGGCGTGTACTCGTTATATATTCGTGCGTCAGCCTGCAAAGGCCTGGGGATAGGGGAATCTTTCGGTCACGCGTCTTGACCAATGGCTGGTCCTTTCGGGGGTCCTCAGGATCGTCTGCTCGTCTAACAACAATTAGTTCTTCCGACTGGAAGTTAATGTCGGGAATTTTTACGTTCAAAAGTTCGCCACGACGTAGACCAAGCTCGTAGAACCAGCGGACCAGGAGAGCATTTCGAATGGATGTGCCTTCCCCCTTCCAGGGGTTCTCAGGCGATGTCGGCGACGTAACGCTGAGGAGTCTCTCGGCCACTTCTGGCTGAAGCCCTTCCCGCTGCCCAATGGTATTCCGGCCCTTGTGGCGCGGCAGTCGCGCGTCCAGTGCATCCTTGCAAGACGCCCACTCACTCCAAAGTCGCTCGCCCTCAGCTGCACGCGAGTGATGCCGAGCCATGCGGTATCTCACGAGCCAATCAAGATAGTCTCTGATGACCCGAATACGGTTAGCTGCGGTATGACCCGCCACCTCAGTTGGTGCAAATTGCCGCTGAACAAGGCGCATACTTTCAGCGGCGCCTCTACGAACGGATTTATGGGGAGGAGTAATAGAATTGCACTTCAGTTGATCAGCGACAGGCCGCCTACAGTGCCGGACTAGCTCGTCAAGCTCGCTCAAACGAAAAACACTTCCCTCTCGAAACCGCTGCTCAATATCAATTTGGCTCGAGTCGAGGAATAGCTGCAATACCATGATTGACCTCAAGACTTGGTCAATCGTATTGCTCGCCCTGTTAGTAGCCCGAATCTCACTGACCACGTAAACAGACGGCTCGAATAAGGGGGCACCAGTGGCAAGTGCCATCAGCACAGGCAAGCGCTCCCCGGAGCTCAGGACAATCGTCTTTACCGCATACGGGTTCGGAGTCATTTGTTTACACCTTCGAGAGGTAAACGCTTAACAAATGTAGCTCTTACTCCGTAAAAATCTGTAACCAATAAAAAAGCGAAGCCAAATCAATGGCTTCGCTTTTAATGTTTACGGTTCTGAAAAAGTTGCGGTTCAGAACGGAATATCGTCATCAAAGCTGTCGAAATCCGGAGCTGGCTGCGGTGCGGCCTGCTGTGGCGCCGGAGCCGAACGCTGTTGCGGAGCCGACTGCTGCGGACGCGGAGCTTGCTGACGCGGAGCGGATTGCTGGTAGTTGTTACCGCCGCCCTGGCCTTGTTGGTCGCCCTGTGGACGGCCGCCCAGCAGCTGCATGGTGCCCTGCATGTCGACCACGATTTCAGTGGTATAACGCTTGATACCGTCTTTTTCCCACTCGCGGGTTTGCAGCTTGCCTTCGATGTAGACCTGCGAACCTTTACGCAGGTATTCGCCGGCGATTTCCGCAACCTTGCCGAACATCGATACACGGTGCCATTCGGTCTTTTCGACTTTCTGGCCGGTTTGCTTGTCGGTCCATTGTTCGCTGGTCGCCAGACTCAGGTTGGTCACGGCGTTACCGTTAGGCAAGTAGCGAACTTCGGGATCCTGGCCGCAAGTGCCGACCAATATGACTTTGTTAACCCCACGGGCCATAACGTTCTCCTAGGCTTCGCACGCGGTCGGGGCCGGGTTGTTGACCAGGCTCTCGAGGGTCGTGCGATCCAATAGTTCGGTGTCCAATTTGATGTAAATGGCCGCTTCATCAGCAACCACCACTGCATCTGTTACCCCAACGACGGCCAGCAGGCGCTCGACCAAACCAGCTTCGCGGATCGCTTCAGGCGATAACGGCAAGCGCAGGCTCGTCACATAGGGAGGTTCACGCATGGTAACAGCAAAGGCCAACCAGAGGGCAGCCAGTCCTGCGCATCCAAGGAACACAGCCGACAGACCGCCATGCTGGAACATCCAGCCACCCATGATCCCGCCCAGTGCCGAACCGAGGAACTGACTGGTGGAATAAACCCCCATGGCCGTACCCTTGCCGCCTGCCGGTGAAACCTTGCTGATCAGCGACGGCAACGAAGCTTCGAGCAGATTGAATGCGGTGAAGAACACCACCGTACCAATCACCAGAGCCCGCAAGCTGTCGCCGAACTGCCAGAAGAATAGCTCAGTGAGCATCAGCGTACTGACCGCACCGAGTAAAACTCGTTTCATTTTGCGTTTCTTCTCGCCGTAGATAATGAACGGGATCATGGCGAAGAACGAAATCAGCAGCGCGGTCAGGTACACCCACCAGTGCTGCTCCTTGGGCAATCCGGCTTTTTCGACCAGCGCCAATGGCAACGCGACGAAGCTCGACATCAACATCGCGTGCAACACAAAAATTCCCAGGTCCAGGCGCAGCAGGTCCGGATGCTTGAGCGTCGGGATCAGCGCCTGACGGGCAACGCCGGATTCGCGGTGATGCAACGGACTGGTGGCACGCGGCACCATGAACATCACGATCACGATGCCAAACAGCGCCATGCCGCCCGTCGCCAGAAACAGGCCGGACAAACCAAAGGCGCGGGTCAGCAGCGGCCCGACCACCATGGCCACGGCGAACGACAGCCCGATGGTCATGCCGATCATGGCCATGGCTTTGGTGCGGTGCTGTTCGCGGGTCAGGTCCGACAGCAAGGCCATGACCGCCGCGGAAATCGCCCCGGCGCCTTGCAGGATTCGTCCGGCAATCACGCCCCAGATCGAATCGGCACTGGCGGCCAAAACGCTACCGAGGGCGAAGACGATCAGCCCCAGGTAAATCACCGGGCGACGACCGATACGGTCGGAAATGATCCCGAACGGAATCTGAAAAATCGCCTGAGTCAGTCCGTAAGCACCAATCGCCAGACCAATGAGGGCCGGGGTCGCTCCTGCGAGATCCATTCCATAGGTCGCCAACACCGGCAACACCATAAACATGCCAAGCATACGGAAGGCGAACACCAGGGCCAGACCGCTTGCTGCGCGGGTCTCGCCACCACTCATGCGTTCGCTGTGGGGATCGTGCATGGAATAACCTCATGTGAACCGGCGGCGATTCTACCAGTCCCATCGGTTGACGGGGTATAGGGCGACGCTTTGTCGCGAGCCTGCCTCGTGCCGTTGTCAGGTGCCGTTCAGCAAGCCTCATTTGATAGTGTGCATCCATCCAGTATTTGCCCGTATACTCCTACGTTTTCGACGCCCGCCAAGCGAGGCCACCTTGGACAAGATCCTGATTCGTGGGGCTCGAACCCACAACCTGAAGAACATCGACCTGACCCTGCCACGGGACAAACTGATCGTCATCACCGGTTTGTCCGGGTCCGGCAAGTCTTCCCTGGCATTCGACACGCTATATGCCGAGGGTCAGCGACGCTATGTCGAGTCGCTGTCAGCCTATGCCCGGCAGTTCCTGTCGATGATGGAAAAGCCCGACGTCGACACCATCGAAGGTCTGTCGCCGGCCATTTCCATCGAACAGAAGTCGACCTCGCATAACCCGCGCTCGACGGTCGGCACCATCACCGAAATCTACGACTACCTGCGCCTGCTTTATGCTCGCGTAGGTATTCCGCGCTGCCCGGATCACGACATTCCGCTGGAAGCGCAGACCGTCAGCCAGATGGTCGACCTGGTCCTCGCCGAGCCCGAAGGCAGCAAGTTGATGCTGCTGGCACCAGTGATCCGCGAGCGCAAGGGCGAACACCTTTCGGTCTTCGAAGAACTGCGCGCCCAGGGCTTTGTCCGGGCCCGGGTCAACGGCAAGCTCTTCGAACTCGACGAATTGCCGAAGCTGGATAAACAGAAGAAGCACTCGATCGATGTCGTGGTCGACCGTTTCAAGGTCCGCGCCGATCTGCAACAACGGCTGGCCGAGTCGTTCGAGACGGCGCTGAAGCTGGCAGACGGGATTGCGCTCGTCGCGCCAATGGACGACGAGCCGGGCGAAGAAATGATCTTCTCCGCGCGCTTCGCCTGCCCGATCTGCGGCCACGCCATCAGCGAACTGGAACCCAAGCTGTTCTCCTTCAACAACCCGGCCGGCGCCTGCCCGACCTGCGACGGTTTGGGAGTTAAGCAGTTCTTCGACATCAAGCGCCTGGTCAATGGCGAGCTGACCCTGGCTGAAGGGGCGATTCGCGGCTGGGACAGGCGCAACGTCTACTACTTCCAGATGCTCGGCTCACTGGCCTCGCATTACGGCTTCAGCCTGGAAGTACCGTTCAACCAGCTCCCGGCCGATCAGCAGAAGATCATCCTGCATGGCAGCGGCACGCAGAACGTCGACTTCAAATATTTGAACGACCGCGGCGACATCGTCAAACGCTCGCACCCGTTCGAAGGCATCGTGCCGAACCTGGACCGTCGCTACCGCGAAACCGAGTCCGCGTCGGTGCGCGAAGAACTGGCCAAGTTCCTCAGCACCCAGCCTTGCCCTGATTGCCGCGGCACTCGCCTGCGCCGTGAAGCGCGGCATGTGTGGGTCGGCGAGAAGACACTGCCGGCGGTGACCAACCTGCCGATTGGCGACGCGTCCGATTACTTCGGCACGCTGAAACTGACCGGTCGACGCGGCGAAATTGCCGACAAGATCCTCAAGGAAATCCGCGAGCGCTTACAGTTCCTGGTCAACGTCGGTCTCGACTATCTGTCGCTGGACCGCAGTGCCGACACCCTGTCTGGCGGTGAAGCGCAACGTATTCGCCTGGCCAGCCAGATCGGCGCCGGCCTGGTGGGCGTGCTGTACATTCTCGACGAACCGTCGATTGGCTTGCACCAGCGCGACAACGATCGACTGCTGGGGACGCTCAAGCATCTGCGCGATATCGGCAACACAGTAATCGTGGTCGAGCACGACGAAGATGCGATTCGTCTGGCCGACTATGTGGTGGATATCGGCCCGGGGGCTGGCGTGCACGGCGGACATATCGTCGCTGAAGGCACACCGGCCGAAGTCATGGCGCACCCTGATTCGCTGACCGGCAAATACCTGTCCGGCCGCGTGAAGATCGAAGTCCCGGCCAAGCGCACGGCTCGCAACAAGAAGCTCTCGTTGTCGCTCAAGGGCGCCCGGGGCAACAACTTGCGCGACGTCGACCTGGAGATTCCAATTGGCTTGCTGACTTGCGTGACCGGCGTGTCCGGCTCAGGCAAGTCGACGCTGATCAACAACACCCTGTTCCCGCTCAGCGCGACTGCACTGAATGGTGCAACCACCCTGGAAGCCGCAGCCCACGACAGCATCAAGGGCCTTGAGCATCTGGACAAAGTCGTCGACATCGACCAAAGCCCGATCGGCCGTACGCCACGCTCCAACCCGGCGACCTACACCGGGCTGTTCACACCGATTCGTGAATTGTTTGCCGGCGTGCCGGAATCCCGCTCACGTGGCTATGGTCCGGGACGTTTCTCCTTCAACGTGAAGGGCGGGCGCTGCGAGGCCTGTCAGGGCGACGGCCTGATCAAGGTGGAAATGCACTTTCTGCCGGACATCTATGTCCCGTGCGACGTCTGCAAGAGCAAGCGCTACAACCGCGAAACCCTGGAGATCAAGTAYAAGGGCAAGAGCATCCACGAAACCCTGGAAATGACCATCGAAGAAGCCCGGGTGTTTTTCGATGCGGTTCCAGCGCTGGCGCGCAAGCTTCAGACGTTGATGGATGTGGGCCTGTCGTACATCAAGCTGGGGCAATCGGCGACCACCCTGTCGGGCGGTGAAGCCCAGCGGGTCAAGCTGTCCCGCGAGCTGTCCAAGCGTGATACCGGCAAAACCCTGTACATCCTCGATGAGCCGACCACTGGCCTGCACTTCGCGGATATCCAGCAGTTGCTTGATGTACTCCATCGCCTGCGCGATCACGGCAACACCGTGGTGGTGATCGAGCACAACCTGGATGTGATCAAGACCGCCGACTGGCTGGTGGACCTTGGGCCGGAAGGCGGTTCCAAGGGCGGGCAGATCATTGCAGTGGGTACGCCGGAGGAAGTCGCCGAGATGAAGCAGTCGCATACCGGTTACTACCTCAAGCCGTTGCTGGAACGCGATCGAGCTTAACGTCCGCGCATGAAAAAGCCCCGATCACTTCATCAGTGACCGGGGCTTTTTTGTAGCCGGCAGAATCAGAACTGCGATTGCAGGTAGTTTTCCAGGCCGACCAATTTGATCAGACCCAACTGCTTCTCCAGCCAGTACGTGTGATCTTCTTCAGTGTCAGCCAATTGAATCCGCAGGATCTCGCGACTGACGTAATCCTTGTGCAGCTCGCAGAGCTCGATGCCCTTGCAGAGCGCGGCACGGACTTTATATTCCAGGCGCAAGTCGGCAGCGAGCATCTCGGGCACCGTGGTGCCGACGTCCAGATCGTCCGGACGCATGCGTGGCGTGCCTTCAAGCATGAGGATTCGGCGCATCAGCGCATCGGCGTGCTGGGCCTCTTCTTCCATCTCATGATTGATGCGCTCGTAGAGCTCGGTAAAGCCCCAGTCCTCATACATCCGCGAATGGATGAAATATTGATCACGTGCTGCCAGTTCGCCTGTGAGCAACGTGTTGAGGTAATCGATTACGTCCGGGTGGCCTTGCATCGCCCTACATCTCCCTGCTTGAAAGGCTGTAGTTTGAACCAAGCGGATTGATAGGTCACTCCAATAGCGCGATAAAAGCGAAGATACTCCGAGAAAACTAGCTTAAATAACGCAAAAACCGCCAAAATGAGGGCGGTTCTGCTTATCGTTTAGACTTAGTTCAGCTGTACACCCAAGGCCTTTGCGATACCTTCTCCGTAAGCGGCATCCGCTTTGTAGAAGTGCTGCAGTTGACGCTGAACCACATCACTGGAAACGCCCGACATAGCACCGGCAATGTTGTTGATCAGCAGGGTTTTCTGCTCATCGCTCATCAAGCGGAACAACGCACCGGCGTGGCTGTAGTAATCCGTATCTTCACGGTGATCATAACGATCGGCCGCGCCGTTCAGGGCCAGTGCTGGCTCTGCGTATTGTGGAGCTTGCTTCGGTGCACCGGCGTAGCTGTTAGGCTCGTAGTTCGGTGYACTGCCACCGTTGCTGCCAAATGCCATGGAGCCGTCGCGCTGATAGCTGTTGACCGGGCTGCGCGGCGCATTCACCGGTAACTGCTGGTGATTGGTACCAACACGGTAGCGGTGAGCATCGGCATAGGCGAATACCCGACCTTGCAGCATACGGTCTGGCGATAAGCCCACACCCGGCACCATGTTGCTAGGACCAAACGCCGCCTGCTCGACTTCAGCGAAGTAATTTTGCGGATTGCGATTAAGCTCAAGCTCGCCGACTTCGATCAGCGGGAATTCCTTCTGCGACCAGGTTTTGGTCACGTCGAACGGGTTCTCGTAATGTGCCGTTGCCTGGGCCTCGGTCATGATCTGAATGCATACCCGCCATTTCGGGAAGTCACCGCGTTCGATTGCACCGAACAGGTCGCGTTGAGCGTAATCCGGATCAGTACCCGCCAGGCGTGCAGCTTCTGCCGGCGCCAGGTTCTTGATGCCCTGTTTGGTCTTGTAGTGCCATTTAACCCAATGACGCTCGCCTTTGTCGTTGATCAGGCTGTAGGTGTGACTGCCAAAGCCGTGCATGTGACGGTAGCCGTCAGGGATGCCGCGGTCCGAAAACAGGATGGTGACCTGGTGCAGCGCCTCAGGCGAATGCGACCAGAAGTCCCACATCATCTGTGCGCTTTTCAGATTGCTTTGCGGCAAACGTTTTTGGGTGTGGATAAAGTCCGGGAACTTCAACGGATCACGGATGAAGAACACTGGCGTGTTGTTGCCAACGATGTCCCAGTTGCCTTCCTCGGTGTAGAACTTCAGCGCAAAACCACGCGGGTCGCGTTCGGTATCTGCCGAGCCGCGCTCGCCGCCCACGGTGGAGAAACGCAGGAAGGTCGGGGTTTGCTTGCCAACCGACTCAAACAGCTTGGCACTGGTGAATTGGGTAATGTCGCGAGTAACAGTGAACGTACCGTAAGCACCCGAGCCTTTCGCGTGTACGCGGCGCTCCGGGATGTTTTCACGGTTGAAGTGGGCAAGCTTCTCGATCAGGTGAAAGTCGTCGAGCAGAAGCGGGCCACGAGGGCCAGCGGAACGGGAATTCTGGTTGTCGGCGACGGGCGCGCCACTGGCGGTGGTAAGCGTTTTATTCTGGCTCATGCGATCTCTTCCTGTGTCAGTCTTGGAACTGCCGGCTAATCGGCTCGGAGGGGAGTATTAATCATCAATATGACAGTCACAAATTCATTAATCTGCAGACATCGATAGAAAAATACTAACGAACACCCCACGCATATAGTGCAGACAGGAAAAGGTTTGAAGCTTGTATGTAGAGCGCATTTCTTACAGGCACAAAAAACCGGGCACTAGGCCCGGTTCTTCGTTTCAGACTGACGTCTTACTCAGCGGATACAGCTTCACCGCCGACAGCACGATCAACCAACTCGACGTACGCCATAGGCGCGTTGTCGCCAGCGCGGAAACCGCACTTGAGGATGCGCAGGTAGCCACCCTCACGGGTAGCGTAACGCTTGCCCAGGTCGTTGAAGAGCTTACCAACGATAGCTTTCGAACGAGTACGGTCGAAAGCCAGACGGCGGTTAGCCAGGCTGTCTGTCTTGGCCAAAGTGATCAGCGGCTCAGCAACGCGACGCAGTTCTTTAGCTTTTGGCAGTGTAGTTTTGATCAGCTCGTGCTCGAACAGCGACACCGCCATGTTTTGAAACATGGCCTTGCGGTGCGAGCTGGTGCGGCTCAGGTGACGACCACTTTTACGATGACGCATGGTTCATTCCTTACCAAACACAACGTTCGGTGATTACGACGATCAGGCAGTCGCCTTGTCGTCCTTCTTAAGACTTGCAGGCGGCCAGTTGTCGAGGCGCATGCCGAGGGACAGACCGCGGGAGGCCAGAACGTCCTTGATTTCAGTCAAGGATTTCTTGCCAAGGTTCGGAGTCTTCAACAGTTCTACTTCGGTACGCTGAATCAGGTCGCCGATGTAGTAAATGTTTTCCGCCTTAAGGCAGTTAGCCGAACGTACAGTCAGTTCCAGATCGTCAACCGGGCGAAGCAGGATCGGATCGATCTCGTCTTCTTGCTCGATTACCACTGGTTCGCTGTCACCTTTGAGGTCGACGAACGCAGCCAACTGCTGTTGCAGAATGGTTGCAGCGCGGCGGATAGCCTCTTCAGGATCCAGAGTACCGTTGGTTTCCAGATCAATAACCAGCTTGTCCAGGTTAGTACGCTGCTCGACACGGGCGTTTTCCACCACGTATGCGATACGGCGAACCGGGCTGAACGAAGAGTCAAGCTGCAAGCGACCGATGCTGCGGCTTTCGTCTTCATCGCTCTGACGCGAGTCGGCCGGTTCATAACCACGACCACGAGCTACTACTAGCTTCATGTTCAGGGCGCCGTTAGACGCCAGGTTAGCGATTACGTGATCGGGATTAACGATCTCGACATCATGATCCAGCTGAATATCGGCAGCGGTAACCACCCCCGAACCCTTCTTCGACAAGGTCAGCGTAACTTCGTCACGGCCGTGCAGCTTGATAGCCAGACCTTTAAGGTTCAACAGGATTTCAATTACGTCTTCCTGTACACCTTCGATGGCGCTGTACTCGTGGAGCACACCGTCAATCTCGGCCTCGACTACTGCACAGCCGGGCATTGAGGACAACAGGATGCGGCGCAGCGCGTTGCCCAGGGTGTGGCCAAAACCACGCTCGAGAGGCTCGAGAGTGATCTTGGCGCGGGTTGGACTGACAACCTGCACATCAATATGGCGGGGTGTCAGGAACTCATTTACCGAAATCTGCATGGATGCACCTATTTTCTAGCCCTTACTTGGAGTAGAGCTCGACAATCAGGCTTTCGTTGATGTCGGCGGACAGATCACTGCGAGCTGGAACGTTCTTGAAAACGCCCGACTTCTTCTCAGTGTCTACTTCTACCCATTCTAYGCGGCCACGTTGGGCACACAGATCGAGAGCTTGGACAATGCGAAGTTGGTTCTTTGCTTTCTCGCGAATCGCGACCACGTCACCAGCACGAACCTGGTAGGACGGAACGTTTACGGTCTGACCGTTAACGCTGACGGATTTGTGCGATACCAGCTGACGGGATTCGGCACGAGTCGAACCGAAGCCCATACGGTATACAACGTTGTCCAGACGGCATTCGAGCAGCTGCAACAGGTTTTCGCCAGTTGCGCCTTTCTTGCCAGCAGCTTCTTTGTAGTAGCCGCTGAATTGACGCTCGAGAACGCCGTAGATACGACGGACCTTCTGCTTTTCACGCAGTTGGGTGCCGTAATCGGACTGGCGACCGCGGCGTTGGCCGTGGATACCAGGTGCTGCTTCAATGTTGCACTTCGATTCGATCGCGCGCACGCCGCTCTTCAGGAAGAGATCGGTGCCTTCGCGACGAGCGAGTTTGCATTTTGGACCAATGTAACGAGCCATTCTTTACAATCTCCTGGATTACACGCGGCGCTTCTTCGGCGGACGGCACCCGTTGTGCGGGATTGGCGTCACGTCGGTGATGCTGGCGATCTTATAGCCACAGCCGTTCAAAGCACGGACAGCGGACTCACGACCTGGACCTGGACCTTTGACGTTAACGTCGAGGTTTTTCAGGCCATATTCCAGCGCAGCTTGACCAGCACGTTCAGCAGCTACTTGAGCAGCAAACGGGGTGGACTTGCGGGAACCGCGGAAACCCGAACCACCGGAGGTAGCCCAGGAAAGAGCGTTACCTTGACGGTCGGTGATGGTCACGATTGTGTTGTTAAAAGACGCGTGGATGTGGGCGATGCCATCAACCACTGTCTTTTTGACTTTTTTACGAGGACGAGCAGCAGGTTTTGCCATGATTAAATTCCTGTCGATTCGCTGGGGCGATTACTTGCGGATCGGCTTACGCGGACCTTTACGGGTACGCGCGTTGGTCTTGGTACGCTGACCGCGTACTGGCAGACCACGACGATGACGCAGACCGCGATAGCAACCGAGGTCCATCAAGCGCTTGATTTTCATGTTGATTTCGCGACGCAGGTCACCTTCAGTGGTGAACTTCGCCACTTCGCCACGCAGCTGTTCAATCTGCTCGTCGCTCAGATCCTTGATCTTTGCGGCTGGGTTTACCCCAGTCACTGCACAGATCTTCTGTGCAGTTGTGCGACCAACACCATAGATGTAGGTCAGCGAGATAACAGTATGCTTGTTATCTGGAATGTTGACGCCTGCAATACGGGCCATTCAGTGGGACTCCAATTGACAGCTACCTACGCCCCGGAAGCCAAGAAATAGGGCGCGAGATAATATCGCTGTAATAACAAATAATCAACCCAGCAGCGCACTAGCTGCTGGGCTTGAAGCACAATCACACTCAGCCTTGGCGCTGTTTGTGACGCGGTTCCGCGCTGCAAATTACTCGAACAACACCTTCGCGGCGAATAATCTTGCAGTTACGGCACAGCTTTTTCACCGATGCACGAACTTTCATCACCAACTCCTCGAACCTTATGGGTCAGCGCAGCATGCCGCTGCCGTAACCCTTCAGGTTGGCTTTCTTCATCAGGGATTCGTACTGGTGCGAAACGAGGTGCGATTGTACTTGGGACATGAAGTCCATCACAACCACGACCACGATCAGCAACGAGGTCCCGCCAAGGTAGAACGGAACGTTTGCTGCAACCACCAGGAACTGGGGCAACAGGCACACGGCCGTCATATAAAGAGCACCGAACATGGTCAAGCGAGTCAGAACGCCATCAATATAGCGCGCAGACTGCTCACCTGGACGGATACCCGGAATAAAGGCACCGGACTTCTTCAGGTTTTCCGCTACGTCTTTCGGATTGAACATCAACGCCGTATAGAAGAAGCAGAAGAAAATAATCCCTGCACTAAACAGCAGAATATTCAACGGCTGACCAGGAGCGATCGACTGCGAGATGTCCTGCAACCAGCCCATACCTTCAGACTGACCAAACCAGGCACCCAACGAAGCCGGGAACAGCAAAATGCTGCTCGCGAAAATAGCCGGAATAACACCGGCCATGTTCACTTTCAGCGGCAAGTGGCTAGTCTGCGCAGCAAAGACCTTACGGCCCTGCTGACGCTTGGCGTAGTGAACAGCAATACGACGCTGACCACGCTCAATGAACACCACGAAACCGATAATCGCTACTGCCAGCAAACCGATGGCAACCAAGGCGAAGATGTTGATATCACCCTGACGCGCAGACTCGAAAGACTGCCCGATTGCTCTCGGAAGACCGGCGACGATACCCGAAAAAATCAACATCGAGATACCGTTGCCAACACCACGCTCAGTAATCTGCTCACCCAGCCACATCATGAACATCGCACCAGCCACAAACGTGGATACCGCGACGAAATGGAAGCCAAAGTCACCAGTGAACGCAACGCCCTGCCCCGCCAGGCCAATGGACATGCCAATAGCCTGAACGAGAGCGAGGACGACAGTGCCGTAGCGGGTGTACTGGCTGATCTTGCGACGGCCAGCTTCACCTTCCTTCTTCAACTGTTCCAGCTGCGGGCTGACGGCTGTCATCAGCTGCATGATGATCGATGCCGAAATGTACGGCATGATCCCCAGTGCAAAGATGCTCATCCGCTCCAGCGCGCCGCCGGAAAACATGTTGAACAAGCTAAGAATGGTCCCCTCATTCTGTCGAAACAGGTCTGCGAGTCGGTCCGGGTTGATACCTGGAACCGGGATGTGTGCGCCTATTCGGTAGACGATAATCGCCAGGAACAGAAAACGCAGACGAGCCCAGAGTTCAGACATACCGCCTTTGCCGAGCGCAGAGAGAGCACCTTGCTTAGCCATTTATTCCTCGAACTTGCCGCCAGCTGCTTCGATAGCCGCACGCGCACCTTTGGTGGCGCCGATTCCCTTTCCGATGGTGACAGCGCGAGTAACTTCGCCGGACAGCATGATTTTCACACGCTGAACGTTGACGTTGATCACGTTGGCATCTTTCAGGGACTGCACGGTGACGATGTCGCCTTCCACTTTAGCCAGCTCGGACAGACGCACTTCTGCGCGGTCCATGGCCTTCAGGGAAACGAAACCGAACTTCGGCAGGCGACGATGCAGCGGCTGTTGACCGCCTTCAAAGCCTGGAGCAATGGTGCCACCGGAGCGGGAGGTTTGACCTTTGTGACCACGGCCACCAGTCTTACCCAAACCACTACCGATACCACGGCCCGGACGATGCTTTTCGCGACGGGAACCCGGCGCTGGACTCAGATCATTGAGTTTCATCGATTAACCCTCGACACGCAGCATGTAGTAAGCCTTGTTGATCATCCCGCGATTCTCGGGAGTATCCAGCACTTCTACAGTGTGACCGATGCGACGCAGACCCAGACCCTTAACGCACAGTTTGTGGTTAGGGATGCGGCCGGTCATGCTTTTGATCAGCGTTACTTTAACGGTAGCCATGATCAGAAGATCTCCTTGACGCTTTTGCCACGCTTGGCGGCAATGGATTCAGGAGACTGCATAGCTTTCAAACCTTTGAAAGTGGCGTGAACCACGTTTACCGGGTTAGTCGAGCCGTAGCACTTGGCCAGAACGTTCTGAACGCCAGCAACTTCGAGGACAGCACGCATAGCGCCGCCAGCGATGATACCGGTACCTTCAGAAGCAGGCTGCATGTACACCTTCGAAGCGCCGTGAGCGGACTTCATTGCGTACTGCAGAGTGGTGCCGTTCAGATCAACTTGGATCATGTTGCGGCGAGCAGCTTCCATTGCCTTCTGGATCGCAGCAGGCACTTCACGCGACTTGCCACGGCCGAAGCCAACACGCCCTTTACCATCACCAACCACGGTCAACGCGGTGAAAGTGAAGATACGGCCGCCTTTAACGGTTTTGGCTACGCGGTTAACTTGAACCAGCTTCTCGATGTAGCCTTCGTCGCGCTTTTGGTCGTTATTTGACATAACTTAGAACTCCAGCCCAGCTTCACGAGCAGCATCAGCCAGCGCCTTGACGCGGCCGTGGTACTTGAAGCCAGAGCGGTCGAAAGCCACCTGCGAGACGCCAGCGGCTTTAGCACGCGTAGCGACCAGCTGGCCAACCTTAGTGGCCGCGTCGATGTTGCCAGTGGCGCCATCACGCAGTTCTTTATCCAAAGTCGAGGCACTTGCCAGGACTTTGTTGCCGTCGGCCGAAATGACCTGGGCGTAGATGTGCTGCGACGAACGGAACACGCAGAGACGCACGACTTCAAGTTCGTGCATTTTCAGGCGTGCTTTGCGAGCGCGACGCAGTCGAGTAACTTTTTTGTCGGTCATTTGCTATGCCCTACTTCTTCTTGGCTTCTTTACGACGGACGACTTCGTCCGCGTAGCGCACACCTTTGCCTTTGTACGGCTCTGGTGGACGGAAGTCGCGGATCTCGGCGGCCACTTGACCTACCAGCTGCTTATCGATACCCCGGATCAGGATGTCGGTTTGGCTAGGAGTCTCAGCGGTGATGCCTTCCGGCAGTTCGTAATCCACTGGGTGCGAGAAGCCAAGAGCCAGGTTCAGCACTGTGCCTTTTGCTTGCGCTTTGTAACCAACACCGACCAGCTGGAGCTTGCGCTCGAAGCCTTGGCTTACGCCTTGGACCATGTTGTTTACCAACGCACGAGTGGTACCGGCCATTGCGCGAGTTTGTTGATCGCCATTGCGAGCAGCGAAACGCAGCTCACCAGCTTCTTCAACGATCTCAACGGACGAATGGATGTTCAGTTCGAGAGTGCCCTTGGCACCCTTCACCGAAAGCTGTTGGCCTGCGAATTTTACTTCGACACCGGCTGGCAGCTTAACGGGGTTCTTAGCGACGCGAGACATGCTTATCCCCCCTTAGAACACAGTGCAAAGAACTTCGCCGCCGACACCGGCAGCGCGCGCAGCACGATCCGTCATCACACCTTTGTTGGTGGAGACGATAGACACACCGAGACCGCCACGAACTTTTGGCAGATCATCGACGGACTTGTACTGACGCAGGCCTGGACGGCTAACGCGCTTCACTTCCTCGATGACCGGACGGCCTTCGAAGTACTTCAGCTCGATGGACAGCAGTGGCTTGATTTCGCTGCTGATCTGATAACCCGCGATGTAACCTTCGTCCTTCAGGACTTTAGCTACAGCCACCTTCAACGTGGAAGACGGCATGCTTACGACGGACTTTTCAGCCATCTGGGCATTACGGATTCGAGTTAGCATGTCCGCTAACGGGTCCTGCATACTCATGGGCTAGACGCTCCTAATACAAAAAAATAAGCCTTGCGGCTACTACCTTCGCCGAGAAACTCCGCACGAAAAAAGCACGGGCTCAGGCGAGCCGGGTATTCTAGACACACCCCACAAATGAATCAAGCCCCAATAGGGGCTTGATTCAAGTTCAAGGTCACCGGTGGTCAGGATCTTGCGACCCCGAGCACCGAGACTTTGATAGTGCTTACCAGCTGGCTTTAACCAGACCAGGTACGTCACCACGCATTGCCGCTTCACGCAGTTTGTTACGGCCGAGGCCGAACTTGCGGTAAACGCCGTGTGGACGACCGGTCAGGCGGCAGCGGTTACGCATGCGCGAAGCGCTTGCGTCACGTGGCTGCTTCTGCAGAGCTACTGTAGCTTCCCAACGTGCTTCTGGACTTGCGTTCAGATCAACGATGATAGCTTTCAGTGCTGCACGCTTCTTGGCGTACTTGGCAACCGTGAGCTGACGCTTCAGCTCGCGGTTTTTCATGCTCATCTTGGCCATTTTCCTACTCCAATCAGTTGCGGAACGGGAATTTGAAAGCACGCAGCAATGCGCGACCTTCGTCATCGTTCTTGGCAGTGGTGGTCAGGGTAATGTCCAGACCGCGGAGAGCATCGATCTTGTCGTAATCGATTTCCGGGAAAATGATCTGCTCTTTTACGCCCATGCTGTAGTTACCACGACCATCGAAGGACTTGGCATTCAGGCCGCGGAAGTCGCGAACCCGAGGCAGGGAGATCGACAGCAGACGATCCAGGAACTCGTACATACGCTCACGGCGCAGGGTCACTTTGACGCCGATCGGCCAACCTTCACGGACTTTAAAGCCAGCGATGGATTTCCGAGCGTAGGTCACAACGACTTTCTGGCCGGTGATCTTTTCCAGGTCAGCAACAGCGTGCTCGATGACTTTTTTGTCGCCGATCGCTTCGCCCAGACCCATGTTCAGGGTGATTTTGGTAACGCGCGGAACTTCCATCACGTTCGAAAGCTTAAGTTCTTCCTTAAGTTTCGGTGCGATTTCCTTCCGGTAAATCTCTTTTAGTCGTGCCATGGTCTTCTACCTAGCAGTGTTCAAGCATCAACCGCTTTTTGGGTCGACTTGAAGACACGAATTTTCTTGCCGTCTTCTACTTTGAAACCAACGCGGTCAGCCTTGTTGGTTTCGCCGTTGAAAATGGCGACGTTGGAAGCGTGCAGTGGCGCTTCTTTTTCGACGATACCGCCTTGTACGCCCGACATCGGGTTAGGCTTGGTATGACGCTTAACCAGGTTCAGACCACCAATGACCAGACGGTCGTCAGCGAGAACCTTAAGCACCTTACCGCGCTTACCTTTGTCTTTGCCGGCGATCACGATGATCTCGTCGTCACGACGAATCTTTTGCATGTCGGATCTCCTTACAGCACTTCTGGGGCGAGCGAGACGATCTTCATGAACTTCTCAGTACGAAGTTCACGGGTCACTGGCCCAAAGATACGGGTGCCGATCGGCTCTTGCTTGTTGTTCAGAAGAACAGCAGCGTTGCCATCAAAGCGGATAATGGAGCCGTCAGCACGACGAACGCCGTGACGAGTGCGGACTACAACAGCAGTCATCACTTGGCCTTTTTTCACTTTACCGCGAGGAATTGCTTCCTTGACGGTAACTTTGATGATGTCACCGATACCAGCGTAACGACGATGGGAGCCACCCAGCACCTTGATGCACATAACACGGCGAGCGCCGCTGTTATCGGCCACATCGAGCATGGATTGAGTCTGAATCATATAATTTCTCCGACCCCTAGTCCTTAGACTTCCACAGCGCGTTCGAGAACATCAACCAGTGCCCAAGACTTGGTCTTGGCCAAAGGACGAGTTTCACGAATAGTGACTTTGTCGCCGATGTGGCACTGATTGGTTTCGTCGTGCGCGTGCAGCTTAGTCGAACGCTTAACGTATTTACCGTAGATCGGGTGCTTTACGCGACGCTCGATCAGAACGGTGATGGTCTTGTCCATTTTGTCGCTGACAACACGGCCAGTCAGCGTACGGACGGTTTTTTCGGCTTCAGCCATGATTACTTACCTGCCTGCTGTTTGAGCACAGTCTTCACGCGAGCGATGTCACGCTTAACTTGCCGGAGCAGGTGAGACTGCCCCAACTGGCCAGTTGCTTTCTGCATACGCAGATTGAACTGGTCGCGCAACAGGCCGAGCAGTTGCTCGTTTAGCTGTGGCGCGTCTTTTTCACGAAGTTCATTCGCTTTCATCACATCACCGTCCGTTTAACAAAGGAGGTGGCGAGCGGCAGCTTTGCAGCAGCCAGGGCGAAAGCCTCACGCGCCAGCTCTTCAGAAACGCCCTCGATTTCATACAGGACTTTGCCTGGCTGAATCTGGGCAACCCAGTACTCCACGTTACCCTTACCTTTACCCATCCGAACTTCGAGTGGCTTTTTGGTGACAGGCTTGTCCGGGAATACACGGATCCAGATCTTGCCGCCACGTTTTACGTGACGGGTCAGAGCACGACGCGCTGACTCGATCTGACGAGCGGTGAGACGACCACGAGCAACAGACTTCAGCGCGAACTCGCCGAAGCTGACTTTGCTACCGCGCAATGCCAGACCACGGTTGTGGCCAGTCATCTGCTTGCGGAACTTCGTACGCTTTGGTTGCAACATTTGGCGTACCCCTTACTTAGCAGCTTTTTTACGAGGCGCTGGTGCTTGTGGTTTCAGCTCTTCTTGGCGACCACCAATTACTTCGCCTTTGAAGATCCAAACCTTTACACCGATCACACCGTAGGTGGTGTGAGCTTCGTAGTTGGCATAGTCGATGTCGGCACGCAGGGTGTGCAATGGCACACGACCTTCGCGATACCATTCAGTACGTGCGATTTCAGCACCGCCGAGACGACCGCTCACTTGGATTTTGATGCCTTTGGCACCAATGCGCATGGCGTTTTGTACAGCGCGCTTCATAGCGCGACGGAACATAACGCGACGCTCCAGCTGCTGAGCTACGCTCTGCGCAACCAGCATACCGTCGAGTTCCGGCTTGCGGATCTCTTCGATATTGATGTGCACAGGCACACCCATTTGCTTGGTCAGGTCCTGACGCAGTTTCTCAACATCTTCACCCTTCTTCCCGATAACGATACCTGGACGAGCGGTGTGGATGGTGATACGTGCAGTTTGGGCCGGACGATGGATATCGATACGGCTTACGGACGCGCTTTTTAGTTTGTCTTGGAGATACTCACGCACCTTCAGATCAGCGAACAAATAGTCCGCATAAGTCCGACCGTCTGCGTACCAGACGGAGGTGTGCTCCTTGACGATTCCCAGGCGAATGCCAATGGGATGTACTTTCTGACCCATCTCTTCGACTCCGTTACTTGTCAGCAACCTTGACAGTGATATGGCAAGACCGCTTGACGATGCGATCAGCACGGCCTTTGGCACGTGGCATGATGCGCTTCAGCGAACGCCCTTCGTTGACGAAAACGGTGCTGACTTTAAGGTCATCAACGTCTGCGCCTTCGTTATGCTCGGCGTTGGCTACGGCCGACTCCAGCACTTTCTTCATGATCTCGGCGGCTTTCTTACTGCTGAAAGCCAACAGGTTGAGCGCTTCGCCCACCTTCTTCCCGCGGATCTGGTCGGCGACCAAGCGGGCTTTCTGGGCGGAGATTCGAGCGCCCGACAACTTAGCGGCTACTTCCATTTCCTAACCCCTTAACGCTTGGCTTTCTTGTCTGCCACGTGCCCACGATATGTGCGGGTACCGGCGAACTCGCCCAGTTTGTGGCCGACCATGTCTTCGTTAACGAGAACTGGGACGTGTTGACGACCGTTGTGTACTGCGATGGTCAGACCGACCATTTGTGGCAGGATCATGGAACGGCGCGACCAGGTCTTAACTGGTTTGCGATCGTTCTTTTCCGCCGCCACTTCGATCTTCTTCAGTAGGTGAAGATCGATAAAAGGACCTTTTTTCAGAGAACGTGGCACTGTCGTATCCCTCTATTTACTTGCGACGACGGACGATCATTTTGTCGGTACGCTTATTACCACGAGTCTTCGCGCCCTTAGTCGGGAAGCCCCATGGCGATACCGGATGACGACCACCAGAGGTACGACCTTCACCACCACCATGTGGGTGGTCAACCGGGTTCATGGCAACACCACGAACGGTTGGGCGAACGCCACGCCAGCGTTTGGCACCAGCTTTACCCAGCGAACGCAGGCTGTGCTCGGAGTTCGAGACTTCACCCAGGGTCGCACGGCATTCAGCCAGCACTTTACGCATCTCACCAGAACGCAGACGCAGGGTCACGTAGACACCTTCACGAGCGATCAGCTGAGCCGAAGCACCAGCGGAACGAGCGATTTGCGCGCCTTTACCTGGCTTCAATTCGATGCCGTGTACGGTGCTACCAACTGGAATGTTACGCAGTTGCAGAGCGTTGCCCGGCTTGATCGGTGCCAGAGCACCTGCGATCAGCTGGTCGCCAGCGCTCACGCCTTTAGGGGCGATGATGTAGCGACGCTCGCCATCTGCGTACAGCAGCAGAGCGATGTGAGCAGTACGGTTTGGATCGTATTCGATACGCTCGACAGTGGCAGCGATGCCATCTTTGTCGTTACGACGGAAGTCGACCAGACGATAATGCTGCTTATGACCACCACCGATGTGACGAGTGGTAATACGGCCATTGTTGTTACGACCACCAGACTTCGATTTTTTCTCGAGCAGCGGTGCGTGAGGAGCGCCTTTATGCAGCTCCTGGTTGACCACCTTGACCACAAAACGGCGGCCAGGGGAAGTCGGTTTGCATTTAACGATTGCCATGATGCACCCCTTCCTTACTCAGCACTGCTGCTGAAATCGAGATCTTGGCCTGGCTGAAGGGAGATAACCGCCTTCTTCCAGTCATTACGCTTGCCCAGACCGCGAGCAGTGCGCTTGCTCTTACCCAGGACATTCAGGGTAGTAACACGCTCTACTTTCACGCTGAACAGGCTTTCGACGGCCTTCTTGATTTCCAGCTTGGTTGCGTCAGTAGCAACCTTGAAAACGAACTGGCCTTTCTTGTCTGCCAGAACCGTAGCCTTCTCGGAAACGTGCGGGCCAAGCAGAACTTTAAATACGCGTTCCTGGTTCATCCCAGCAGCTCCTCGAATTTCTTCACGGCCGACACGGTGATCAACACCTTGTCGTATGCGATCAGACTAACTGGATCGGAACCTTGCACGTCACGTACATCAACGTGTGGCAGGTTACGAGCAGCCAGGTACAGGTTCTGATCAACAGCATCGGACACGATCAGGACATCAGTCAGACCCATGCCATTCAGCTTGTTCAGCAGATCTTTGGTTTTCGGTGCTTCAACAGCGAAGTCCTGAACCACGACCAGACGATCAGTACGCACCAGCTCAGCAAGGATGGAACGCATTGCTGCGCGATACATCTTCTTGTTCAGCTTTTGGGAGTGATCCTGTGGACGAGCTGCGAAAGTGGTACCGCCGCCGCGCCAGATTGGGCTACGGATAGTACCAGCACGAGCACGGCCAGTACCTTTCTGACGCCATGGGCGCTTACCGCCACCAGAAACGTCGGAACGGGTCTTTTGCTGCTTGCTACCTTGACGGCCGCCAGCCATGTAGGCCACGACTGCTTGGTGAACCAGCGTCTCGTTGAACTCGCCGCCAAATGTCAGTTCGGAAACTTCGATCGCTTGAGCGTCATTTACATTTAATTGCATGTCAGCTTCCCCTTAACCGCGAGCCTTGGCTGCTGGACGTACAACCAGGTTGCCGCCAGTAGCGCCAGGAACAGCGCCCTTGACCAACAACAGATTGCGTTCAGCGTCCACGCGCACTACTTCCAGGGACTGCACGGTCACGCGCTCAGCGCCCATATGACCGGACATTTTTTTGCCCTTGAATACACGACCAGGAGTCTGGCACTGGCCGATAGAGCCTGGGACGCGGTGGGATACGGAGTTACCGTGGGTGTTATCTTGCCCGCGGAAATTCCAACGCTTGATCGTACCCTGGAAGCCTTTACCCTTGGACTGACCGGTTACATCAACCAGTTGGCCAGCGGCGAAGATTTCAGCGTTGATCAGATCGCCGGCCTGGTACTCGCCCTCTTCAAGGCGGAATTCCATTACGGTACGACCAGCGGCAACGTTCGCTTTAGCGAAGTGGCCAGCTTGAGCAGCTGTTACACGCGAAGCACGACGCTCGCCGACAGTGACTTGCACTGCACGATAGCCATCGGTCTCTTCAGTTTTGAACTGGGTGACGCGATTCGGCTCGATCTCAATGACCGTGACCGGAATGGAGACACCTTCTTCGGTGAAAATACGGGTCATACCGCATTTACGACCGACTACACCAATAGTCATGTTGTAAACCTCATGAGTGTACGGGGCTTTCACCCGCTATGGCCGCCCATTTCAGAGCGTTACACGACTAAGACCGAGTCTTAGCCGAGGCTGATCTGCACTTCCACACCGGCCGCAAGATCAAGCTTCATAAGTGCATCAACGGTTTTATCCGTTGGCTGGACGATGTCCAGAACGCGCTTATGAGTACGGATCTCGTACTGGTCACGCGCGTCTTTGTTGACGTGCGGGGAGACCAGAACGGTGAACCGCTCTTTACGGGTAGGCAGTGGAATTGGACCACGCACTTGAGCACCAGTACGTTTCGCGGTTTCCACGATTTCCTGGGTTGATTGGTCGATCAGGCGATGGTCAAAAGCCTTCAACCTGATACGGATTTGCTGATTTTGCATTGGATTTCAGACTCCGGCTGCTATTCCCAGCGGGCGCAATACGCCCGTTAAAAGGAGGCGCAATTCTATAGACGCCCCAGATAGGTGTCAACCCAATAAAAAAGCCCCCGCTGAGCGGGGGCTTTTTCAAAGCATCGAAGCTAACTCAACGAAGAGCTTACTCGATGATTTTGGCTACGACGCCAGCGCCGACGGTACGACCGCCTTCACGGATAGCGAAACGCAGGCCGTCTTCCATTGCGATGGTTTTGATCAGGGTAACAGTCATCTGAATGTTGTCACCTGGCATTACCATTTCAACGCCTTCTGGCAGCTCGCAGTTACCAGTCACGTCAGTAGTACGGAAGTAGAACTGTGGACGGTAGCCTTTGAAGAACGGAGTGTGACGACCGCCTTCTTCCTTGCTCAGAACATAAACTTCTGCAGTGAACTTGGTGTGCGGCTTAACCGAACCTGGCTTAACCAGAACCTGACCACGCTCAACGTCGTCACGCTTGGTGCCACGCAGCAGAACGCCGCAGTTCTCGCCAGCACGACCTTCGTCGAGCAGCTTGCGGAACATTTCAACACCGGTGCAGGTGGTGACGGTAGTGTCACGCAGACCAACGATTTCCAGTGGATCCTGAACGCGAACGATACCGCGCTCGATACGACCAGTCACAACAGTACCGCGACCCGAGATCGAGAACACGTCTTCGATTGGCATCAGGAACGGCTTGTCGATAGCACGCTCAGGCTCTGGGATGTAGCTGTCCAGAGTCTCAACCAGCTTCTTGACGGCAGTGGTGCCCATCTCGTTATCGTCCAGACCTTCCAGCGCCATACGGGCAGAGCCGATGATGATTGGAGTGTCGTCGCCCGGGAAGTCGTAAGTGCTCAGCAGATCGCGCACTTCCATCTCAACCAGTTCCAGCAGCTCAGCGTCGTCTACCAGGTCAGCCTTGTTCAGGAAAACCACGATGTACGGAACGCCTACCTGACGGGACAGCAGGATGTGCTCACGGGTTTGTGGCATCGGACCATCAGCGGCCGAGCAAACCAGGATAGCGCCGTCCATTTGAGCAGCACCGGTGATCATGTTCTTCACATAGTCAGCGTGACCTGGGCAGTCAACGTGAGCGTAGTGACGGATCTTCGAGTTGTACTCAACGTGCGCGGTGTTGATGGTGATACCGCGAGCTTTCTCTTCTGGTGCGCTGTCGATCTTGTCGAAGTCAACACGAGCCGAACCGAAAACTTCGGAGCAGACGCGAGTCAGAGCAGCAGTCAGAGTGGTTTTACCGTGGTCAACGTGACCGATGGTGCCAACGTTGACGTGCGGTAGGGAACGATCAAATTTTTCTTTAGCCACGACAATTAACTCCTAGCCTAAAGGGGCTGAATCAGCCTTGTTTTTTGGTAACAGTTTCGACGATGTGCGACGGAGCTGTATTGTATTTTTTGAATTCCATAGAGTAGCTTGCGCGACCCTGAGACATGGAACGGACGTCGGTCGCATAACCGAACATCTCACCCAGCGGAACTTCGGCACGAATTACTTTGCCGGAGACCGTGTCTTCCATACCCAAGATCATGCCGCGACGACGGTTAAGGTCGCCCATCACGTCACCCATATAGTCTTCAGGTGTAACAACCTCTACCGCCATGATCGGCTCAAGCAACTCACCACCGCCCTTCTGGGCCAGTTGCTTGGTCGCCATGGAAGCAGCCACCTTAAACGCCATCTCGTTGGAGTCGACGTCGTGGTAGGAACCATCAAACACGGTAGCCTTCAGGCCGATCAGCGGATAGCCGGCTACAACGCCGTTCTTCATCTGCTCTTCGATACCCTTCTGGATAGCCGGGATGTATTCCTTAGGAACCACACCACCCACAACTTCGTTCAGGAATTGCAGACCTTCCTGACCTTCGTCAGCAGGAGCAAAACGGATCCAGCAATGACCGAACTGGCCACGACCGCCGGACTGACGAACGAACTTGCCTTCGATTTCGCAGCTCTTCGTGATGCGCTCACGATAGGAAACCTGAGGCTTACCAATGTTGGCTTCAACGTTGAACTCACGGCGCATCCGGTCAACCAGGATGTCCAGGTGCAATTCGCCCATGCCGGAGATGATCGTTTGACCAGTCTCTTCATCGGTTTTAACGCGGAAAGACGGGTCTTCCTGAGCAAGCTTGCCCAGAGCGATACCCATTTTTTCCTGGTCATCCTTGGTCTTAGGCTCAACGGCAACCGAAATAACCGGCTCCGGGAAGTCCATGCGAACCAGAATGATTGGCTTGTCAGCGTTGCACAAGGTTTCACCAGTGGTGACGTCCTTCATGCCGATCAAGGCCGCGATGTCACCAGCGCGTACTTCCTTGATTTCTTCACGGGCGTTTGCGTGCATTTGCACCATACGACCCACGCGCTCTTTCTTGCCTTTAACCGAGTTGATCACACCGTCACCGGAGGCCAACACGCCCGAGTAAACACGGACGAAGGTTAAGGTACCCACGAATGGGTCGGTAGCGATCTTGAACGCCAGAGCCGAGAACGGCTCGTCGTCGCTCGCATGACGCTCCATTTGCTTTTCCTCGTCATCCGGGTCAGTACCCTTGATGGCAGGAATATCGGTAGGAGCAGGCAGGTAGTCGATAACGGCGTCGAGAACCAGGGGAACACCCTTGTTCTTGAAGGAAGAACCGCAAACAGCCAGAACGATCTCACCAGCGATAGTACGCTGACGCAGAGCGGCCTTGATTTCCTCGATGGAGAGCTCTTCCCCTTCGAGGTACTTGTTCATCAGCTCTTCACTGGCTTCAGCCGCAGCTTCAACCATGTTGCTACGCCACTCTTCAGCCAGCTCCTGCAGCTCAGCAGGGATAGCTTCGCGACGAGGCGTCATGCCCTTGTCAGCATCGTTCCAGTAAACCGCTTCCATGGTCATCAGATCGATCTGACCCTGGAAGTTGTCTTCGGAACCGATAGCCAACTGGATTGGCACTGGAGTGTGACCCAGACGCTGTTTGATCTGAGCGATCACGCGCAGGAAGTTCGCACCAGCACGGTCCATCTTGTTCACGTAAACGATACGTGGAACACCGTACTTGTTGGCTTGACGCCATACGGTTTCGGACTGAGGCTCAACACCCGAAGTACCACAGAACACAACGACCGCGCCGTCGAGTACACGCAGGGAACGCTCAACTTCAATGGTGAAGTCCACGTGGCCCGGGGTGTCAATGACGTTGAAACGGTATTGGTCCTTGTGCTGCTTCGCAGAACCCTGCCAGAAGGCGGTGATAGCAGCAGAAGTAATGGTAATACCACGCTCCTGCTCCTGCACCATCCAGTCCGTGGTCGCGGCGCCGTCATGCACCTCGCCCATCTTGTGACTTTTGCCGGTGTAAAAAAGGACGCGCTCGGTGGTAGTGGTTTTACCAGCATCCACGTGAGCAACGATACCGATGTTACGGTAGCGGCTAATCGGAGTAGTACGAGCCATAAAGCCCTCGCAAAATTAGTGAAGCTAAAATTAGAAGCGGTAGTGCGAGAAAGCTTTGTTAGCTTCAGCCATACGGTGCACGTCTTCACGCTTCTTAACAGCAGCACCTTTACCTTCAGCAGCGTCCAACAGTTCGCCAGCCAAACGCAGAGCCATAGACTTCTCGCCGCGCTTACGGGCGAAGTCTACCAACCAGCGCATTGCCAGAGCGTTACGACGGGACGGACGAACTTCGACCGGAACCTGGTAAGTAGCACCGCCTACACGGCGCGACTTCACTTCGACCAGCGGAGCGATGGCGTCGAGAGCTTTCTCGAAGATTTCCAGGGGATCGCTGTTCTTGCGTTCTTTAACCTTTTCCAGCGCGCCATAAACGATACGCTCGGCAACGGCTTTCTTGCCGCTTTCCATCACGTGGTTCATGAACTTGGCCAGGATTTGGCTTCCGTATTTTGGATCGTCAAGCACTTCGCGCTTGGCTGCTACGCGTCTTCTTGGCATGGATAAGCCCTCAAACGGTCTTCAGGTTCGCTCGGAATCGGTGCCCTTTCGGGACGCCTCCGACCTTACTCTTATCGACTCAGAAAATAGATAATTCAGTGTTTACAAAAAGCCGCTACTACTTAGGCTTCTTGGTACCGTACTTCGAACGACCCTGGTTACGACCTTTAACGCCGGAAGTATCCAAAGAACCGCGTACGGTGTGGTAACGAACACCTGGCAAGTCTTTTACACGACCGCCGCGGATCAGCACCACGCTGTGCTCTTGCAGGTTGTGGCCTTCACCGCCGATGTACGAGGAAACCTCGAAACCGTTGGTCAGACGCACACGGCATACTTTACGCAGTGCCGAGTTAGGTTTTTTCGGCGTGGTGGTATACACACGGGTGCATACGCCACGACGTTGCGGGCAGTTCTGCAGCGCAGGCACGTCGGATTTCTCGACGATACGCTTACGCGGCTGACGTACCAGCTGGTTGATAGTTGCCATCTACTAGCTCCACTGTTGTCTTGCGACGCTATTGTCTTGCAAGAAAAGCAAAATGGCAGGAACGAATTCCCGCCAAATTTAGGGGTACAAGAGTCTAAAGAGGATCTTGTCCCCAGTCAAGGCAAGGCCCCGACCTCCCCGCTCATCCGACCTCGACAAATTGTCTCGATTCGATGAACGGGGGCGCCAGGGCCCCACACTTATTTATCGCAGAACTCAGTTACCGCTCGAGTTCAGCGCTTCGGTCAGTGCAGCTTCCACTTCACTGGCGCTTACGCGCAACGGTTTGTCAGCATCACGGCGGCGTTTACGCTCGCTGTGATAAGCCAGACCGGTACCTGCCGGGATCAGACGACCCACGACCACGTTTTCTTTCAGGCCGCGCAGGTAATCGCGCTTGCCGGTTACCGCCGCTTCGGTCAGTACGCGAGTGGTCTCTTGGAAAGAGGCCGCCGAGATGAACGATTCGGTGGACAACGACGCCTTGGTGATACCCAGCAGAACGCGAGTGAACTTGGAGACGAACTTGTCGTCCGCAGCCAAACGCTCGTTCTCTACCAGTACGTGAGTCAATTCCATCTGGTCGCCCTTGATGAAAGTGGAATCGCCGGATTCAGCGATTTCAACTTTACGCAGCATCTGACGCAGGATGGTCTCGATGTGCTTATCGTTGATCTTCACGCCTTGCAGACGGTAAACGTCCTGGATCTCGTTAACAATGTACTTGGCCAGCGCACTCACACCCAGCAGACGCAGGATGTCGTGTGGATCGCTCGGGCCGTCGGAGATAACTTCGCCGCGGTTTACCTGTTCGCCTTCGAAGACGTTCAGGTGACGCCACTTCGGAATCAGCTCTTCATACGGATCGCTACCGTCGTTCGGGGTAATGACCAGACGGCGCTTGCCCTTGGTCTCTTTACCGAACGCGATGGTGCCGCTGACTTCAGCCAGAATCGAGGCTTCTTTCGGACGACGGGCTTCGAACAAGTCGGCAACACGCGGCAGACCACCGGTGATGTCACGGGTCTTCGAAGTCTCTTGCGGAATACGAGCGATAACATCACCGATCGCGATTTTCGCACCGTCCGCCACACCGACCAGGGCGTTGGCAGGCAGGAAGTACTGAGCGATTACGTCGGTACCCGGCAGCAAGAGATCCTTGCCATTGTCATCAACCATCTTAACGGCAGGACGGATGTCTTTACCGGCAGCTGGACGGTCTTTCGCATCGAGTACTTCAATGTTGGTCATACCGGTCAATTCGTCGGTCTGACGCTTGATCGTGATGCCTTCTTCCATGCCCACGTAGGTCACGGTACCTTTCATTTCGGTAACGATTGGGTGAGTGTGCGGATCCCACTTGGCCACGATTGCGCCAGCGTCGACCTTGTCACCTTCTTTAACCGAGATCACAGCACCGTACGGCAGCTTGTAACGCTCGCGCTCACGACCGTAGTCATCAGCGATTGCCAGCTCACCGGAACGGGACACAGCAACCAGGCAACCATCCACTCGCTCAACGTGCTTCAGGTTGTGCAGACGGACGGTACCGCCATTCTTCACCTGAACGCTATCGGCTGCAGAGGTCCGGCTTGCCGCACCACCGATGTGGAACGTACGCATTGTCAGCTGGGTACCCGGCTCACCGATCGACTGGGCAGCGATTACGCCGACAGCTTCACCGATGTTCACCTGGTGACCACGAGCCAGATCACGGCCGTAGCACTTGGCGCAAATGCCATAACGGGTTTCGCAGCTGATCGGCGAACGCACGATCACTTCGTCGATGCTGTTCAGCTCGATGAACTCAACCCACTTCTCGTCTACCAGAGTGCCGGCAGGAACGATAACTTCCTCGGTACCTGGCTTGAATACGTCACGAGCGATAACACGACCCAATACGCGCTCACCCAATGGCTCTACAACGTCACCGCCTTCAATGTGCGGAGTCATCAGCAGACCGTGTTCGGTGCCGCAATCGATCTCGGTTACAACCAGATCCTGCGCCACGTCTACCAGACGACGAGTCAGGTAACCGGAGTTCGCAGTTTTCAACGCGGTATCCGCCAGACCTTTACGAGCACCGTGAGTGGAGATGAAGTACTGAAGTACGCTCAAACCTTCACGGAAG
Organism: Pseudomonas sp. 05N36; assembly: GCF_056397385.1. NCBI lineage: Bacteria > Pseudomonadati > Pseudomonadota > Gammaproteobacteria > Pseudomonadales > Pseudomonadaceae > Pseudomonas > Pseudomonas sp. 05N36. The sequence goes on from NZ_JBFTNH010000029.1 coordinate 30,194, forward strand.
TTCGCAGTAATCGGCGTTTCGATGATGGAACCGTCCGGCTTGGCCATCAGGCCACGCATACCGGCGAGCTGACGGATCTGCGCAGCAGAACCCCGTGCACCCGAGTCGGCCATCATGTACATCGAGTTGAAGGACTCTTGCTCGACTTCGACGCCATGACGGTCGATGACTTTCTCTTTCGAGAGGTTGGCCATCATCGCCTTGGAAACTTCGTCGTTCGCCTTGGACCAAAGGTCGATCACTTTGTTGTACTTCTCGCCCTGGGTTACCAGGCCGGAGGCGTACTGACTTTCGATTTCTTTCACTTCGTCGGTGGCAGCACCGATGATGCGGGCTTTTTCATCCGGGATAACGAAGTCGTTAACACCGATGGAAACGCCGGAAATGGTCGAATAGGCAAAACCGGTGTACATCAACTGGTCAGCGAAGATCACGGTCTCTTTCAAACCAACCACGCGGTAGCACTGGTTGATCAGCTTGGAGATCGCCTTTTTCTTCATCGGCAGGTTGACGACGTCGTACGACAGACCTTTTGGCACAACCTGGAACAACAGCGCACGGCCGACAGTCGTGTCGACGATACGGGTGTTGGTCACGCTGCCGCCGTCACGGTCGTTGACGGTTTCGTTGATCCGCACTTTAACCTTGGCGTGCAGTGCGGCTTCGCCGGCACGGAACACACGGTCAACTTCTTGCAGATCCGCGAACACACGACCTTCGCCTTTGGCGTTGATCGCTTCACGAGTCATGTAGTACAGACCCAATACAACGTCCTGCGACGGAACGATGATTGGCTCACCGTTGGCTGGCGACAGAATGTTGTTGGTCGACATCATCAACGCGCGCGCTTCCAACTGGGCTTCCAGTGTCAGCGGTACGTGCACGGCCATTTGGTCGCCGTCGAAGTCGGCGTTGTACGCGGCGCAGACCAGCGGGTGCAGCTGRATAGCCTTACCTTCGATCAGAACCGGTTCAAAYGCCTGGATACCCAGACGGTGAAGGGTCGGTGCACGGTTGAGAAGCACTGGGTGTTCGCGGATAACTTCAGCGAGAACGTCCCAAACTTCCGGCAGCTCGCGCTCGACCATCTTCTTGGCAGCTTTGATGGTGGTAGCGAGACCACGCATTTCCAGCTTGCCGAAAATGAACGGCTTGAACAGCTCGAGAGCCATTTTCTTCGGCAGACCGCACTGGTGCAGACGCAGGGTCGGACCTACGGTAATTACCGAACGACCGGAGTAGTCAACACGCTTACCGAGCAAGTTCTGACGGAAACGACCTTGTTTACCCTTGATCATGTCAGCCAGGGATTTCAGAGGACGCTTGTTGGAACCGGTGATAGCGCGGCCACGACGACCGTTATCGAGCAAGGCGTCGACAGCTTCCTGCAACATACGCTTTTCGTTGCGCACGATGATGTCCGGAGCGGACAGGTCAAGCAGGCGCTTCAAGCGGTTGTTACGGTTGATCACTCGACGATACAGATCGTTGAGGTCGGAAGTCGCGAAGCGACCGCCATCCAATGGGACCAGTGGACGCAGATCTGGCGGCAGAACCGGCAGAACGGTCAGCACCATCCACTCTGGCAAGTTGCCGGAACCCTGGAAGGCTTCCATCAACTTCAGACGCTTGGACAGCTTCTTGATTTTGGTTTCGGAGTTGGTTTGCGGAATTTCTTCACGCAGACGGCCAATCTCGTGTTCCAGGTCGATAGCGTGCAGCAGTTCACGGACAGCCTCGGCACCCATGCGGGCATCGAAATCGTCGCCGAACTCTTCCAGCGCTTCGAAGTACTGCTCGTCGTTGAGCAGCTGACCTTTTTCAAGGGTGGTCATGCCTGGATCGATAACGACATAGCTCTCGAAGTAGAGAACGCGCTCGATATCACGCAGGGTCATGTCCATCAGCAAGCCGATACGGGACGGCAGCGATTTCAGGAACCAGATGTGGGCAACTGGCGAGGCCAGTTCGATGTGCGCCATGCGCTCACGACGAACTTTTGCCAGCGCGACTTCAACGCCGCACTTCTCGCAGATCACACCGCGGTGCTTCAAGCGCTTGTACTTACCGCACAGGCACTCGTAATCCTTTACCGGGCCAAAGATCTTGGCGCAGAACAGGCCGTCACGCTCAGGTTTGAACGTACGGTAGTTGATGGTTTCCGGCTTTTTAACTTCACCGAACGACCACGAACGGATCATCTCAGGCGATGCCAATCCGATACGGATGGCGTCGAACTCTTCGACTTGACCCTGGTTTTTCAGCAAATTCAGTAGGTCTTTCAAGGCCTTTCCTCCTGGCGGAGCAGAGAGCGGGCAATCCTGCCCCGCTCTCATTCGCGTCACGTGTTATTCGGTTTCCAGATCGATATCGATGCCGAGGGAACGAATTTCCTTGATCAACACGTTGAAGGACTCGGGCATGCCCGGCTCCATACGGTGATCGCCGTCCACGATGTTTTTGTACATCTTGGTCCGGCCGTTCACATCGTCCGACTTCACTGTGAGCATTTCTTGCAGAGTGTATGCAGCACCGTATGCTTCCAGTGCCCAGACCTCCATCTCCCCGAAACGCTGACCACCGAACTGCGCCTTACCACCCAGCGGCTGCTGGGTAACCAGGCTGTACGAACCGGTAGAACGAGCGTGCATCTTGTCGTCTACCAAGTGGTTCAGCTTCAGCATGTACATGTAGCCAACGGTAACCGGGCGCTCGAACTTGTTGCCGGTACGACCGTCAGTCAGTTGCATCTGGCCGCTTTCTGGCAGGTCTGCCAGTTTCAGCATGGCCTTGATTTCGCTTTCCTTGGCACCGTCGAACACCGGAGTGGCCATCGGTACGCCGCCGCGCAGGTTCTTCGCCAGATCCAGGATTTCCTGGTCGGAGAAGGTGTCCAGCTCTTCGTTGCGACCGCCGATCTCGTTGTAGATCTCGTGCAGGAACTTGCGAAGGTCAGCAACCTTGCGCTGCTCTTCGATCATACGGTTGATCTTCTCGCCCAGACCTTTGGCCGCGAGGCCCAGGTGGGTTTCAAGGATCTGACCAACGTTCATACGCGAAGGTACGCCCAACGGGTTGAGGACAACGTCGACCGGGGTGCCATTGGCATCGTGCGGCATGTCTTCAACCGGCATGATCACGGAGACCACACCCTTGTTACCGTGACGACCGGCCATCTTGTCGCCCGGCTGGATGCGGCGACGGATTGCCAGGTAAACCTTGACGATTTTCAGCACGCCTGGAGCCAGGTCATCGCCCTGCTGCAGTTTGCGCTTCTTGTCTTCGAACTTGTCGTCCAGCAGACGGCGGCGATCAACGATGTAGGCCTGAGCCTTCTCGAGCTGCTCGTTCAGAGCATCTTCAGCCATGCGCAGTTTGAACCACTGGCCGTGCTCAAGACCGTCGAGCACTTCGTCGGTGATTTCCTGACCTTTCTTCAGACCGGCGCCGCCTTCGGCTTTGTGGCCGACCAGAGCGGAACGCAGACGTTCGAAAGTAGCGCCTTCAACGATACGGAACTCTTCGTTCAGGTCCTTGCGGATCTCGTCGAGTTGAGTCTTCTCGATCGACAGAGCACGAGCATCACGCTCAACGCCGTCACGGGTGAAGACCTGTACGTCGATAACAGTACCCTTGGTACCGGTAGGTACGCGCAGGGAAGTGTCTTTAACATCGCTGGCTTTTTCACCGAAGATCGCACGCAACAGCTTCTCTTCCGGAGTCAGTTGGGTCTCGCCTTTCGGAGTGACCTTACCAACCAGGATGTCGCCTGCGCCAACTTCAGCACCTACGTAAACGATACCGGCTTCGTCCAGCTTGTTCAGTGCAGCTTCACCCACGTTCGGGATGTCTGCAGTGATTTCCTCTGGCCCAAGCTTGGTGTCACGCGCCACACAGGTCAGTTCCTGGATGTGGATCGTGGTGAAGCGGTCTTCCTGAACCACACGCTCGGACAGGCAGATGGAGTCTTCGAAGTTGAAGCCGTTCCATGCCATGAACGCGATGCGCATGTTCTGACCCAGAGCCAGTTCACCCATGTCGGTGGACGGACCGTCGGCCATGATGTCGCTACGCTGAACCCGATCACCCTTGCTCACCAGCGGACGCTGGTTGATGCAGGTGTTCTGGTTGGAGCGGGTGTACTTGGTCAGGTTGTAGATGTCGACACCAGCTTCGCCGGTTTCAACTTCATCATCAGCAACACGAACCACGATACGGCTGGCATCAACGGAATCGATCACGCCGCCACGACGAGCCACGACGCAAACGCCGGAGTCGCGAGCCACGTTACGCTCCATGCCGGTACCCACCAGCGGCTTGTCAGCGCGCAGGGTTGGTACAGCTTGACGCTGCATGTTCGAACCCATCAACGCACGGTTGGCGTCGTCGTGCTCGAGGAACGGGATCAGCGACGCCGCAACCGAAACTACCTGCTTCGGCGATACGTCCATCAAGGTGACGTCTTCCGGCGCCTTGACGGTGAACTCGTTCAAGTGACGAACAGCTACCAGCTCGTCGATCAGGACTTTCTTGTCGTTCATCGTGGCCGAAGCCTGGGCGATCACGTGATCAGCTTCTTCGATGGCCGACAGGAACACGATCTCGTCGGTGACCAGAGCGTCTTTCACCACGCGGTACGGGCTCTCGAGGAAGCCGTACTGGTTGGTGCGCGCATAGGCGGCCAGGGAGTTGATCAGACCGATGTTCGGACCTTCCGGCGTTTCAATCGGGCATACACGACCGTAGTGAGTCGGGTGTACGTCACGAACTTCAAAGCCGGCACGCTCACGCGTCAGACCGCCTGGGCCGAGTGCAGAGACACGACGCTTGTGGGTGATCTCGGACAGCGGGTTGTTCTGGTCCATGAACTGGGACAGCTGGCTGGAACCGAAGAACTCTTTCACCGCCGCAGCCACTGGCTTGGCGTTGATCAGGTCTTGCGGCATCAGGCCTTCGCTTTCAGCCATCGACAGACGCTCTTTGACCGCACGCTCAACACGTACCAGGCCAACGCGGAACTGGTTCTCGGCCATTTCGCCCACGCAGCGAACTCGACGGTTACCCAGGTGGTCGATGTCATCGACGATGCCTTTACCGTTACGGATGTCGACCAGAGTCTTCAGCACCGCGACGATGTCTTCTTTGCACAACACGCCCGAACCTTCGATCTCGGTACGACCGATACGACGGTTGAACTTCATCCGGCCGACCGCAGACAGGTCATAGCGCTCAGGGCTGAAGAACAGGTTGTTGAACAGAGTCTCGGCAGCGTCTTTGGTTGGCGGCTCGCCAGGACGCATCATGCGATAGATCTCGACCAGCGCTTCCAATTGGTTGCTGGTGGAGTCGATCTTCAGTGTGTCGGAGACGAACGGACCGCAGTCGATATCGTTGGTGTACAGAGTCTCGATGCGAACGACCTGGGCCTTGGCGATTTTCGCCAGGATCTCGGTGTTCAGCTCGGTATTGCACTCTGCCAGGATTTCGCCGGTAGCCGGATGCACGATGACCTTGGCGGTAGTGCGACCCAGGACGTAGTCCAGTGGCACTTGCAGCTCTTTGATCCCGGCTTTTTCCAGCTGGTTGATGTGACGAGCGGTGATACGACGACCTTGCTCGACAATAACCTTGCCTTTGTCATCCTGAATATCGAGGACAGCGATTTCACCGCGCAGGCGCTGAGGCACCAGTTCCAGGCTGAGGTTTTCACCTTGCACGTGGAAAACGTTGGTGGTGTAGAACGCGTCCAGCACTTCTTCAGTGGTATAGCCGAGCGCGCGCAGCAGTACCGATGCAGGCAGCTTGCGACGACGGTCGATACGCACGAATACGCAGTCTTTCGGGTCGAACTCGAAGTCCAGCCACGAACCGCGGTAAGGAATGATCCGCGCGGAGTACAGCAGTTTGCCGGAGCTGTGCGTCTTGCCACGGTCGTGGTCGAAGAACACGCCCGGGGAACGGTGCAGCTGGGAAACGATTACACGCTCGGTACCGTTGATTACGAAGGTACCGTTCTCAGTCATCAGGGGGATTTCACCCATGTAGACTTCTTGCTCTTTGATGTCCTTGATCGCTTTGTTCGACGATTCTTTGTCGAAAATGATCAGGCGCACTTTTACCCGCAAAGGTACGGCGTAAGTCACACCGCGCAATACGCATTCTTTGACATCAAATGCCGGTTCGCCCAGGCGATAACCGACGTACTCCAGCGCAGCATTGCCGGAGTAGCTGATGATCGGGAAAACGGATTTGAAGGCCGCATGCAGGCCCACGTCGCGGAACTGATCTTTAGTCGCTCCCGCTTGCAAGAATTCACGATACGAATCCAGCTGGATGGCCAGGAGGTACGGCACATCCATGACGTCCGGCAACTTGCTAAAGTCCTTGCGGATACGTTTTTTCTCAGTATATGAGTAAGCCATCAGCGTTCCCCAGCTTGGTCACCTGCTTGTTTGGCCCCTCCCGACGGGAGCAGCCAGAAAATCGTGCAAACCCCATGGTTTGCGCCACCGCATCGGGTGGTTACAGCTCGTTATCGACACCGACCCAGTCGGCTGCCAATAACGGAAAAAGGCCGGTGGCAAGAGCCACCAGCCATCAGCCTTTCGCTTAACGCTCGGGCTGGAGACGCAAAGTCGAAGCTTACTTCAGCTCGACTTTAGCGCCTGCTTCTTCCAGAACTGCTTTGGCTTTGTCAGCTGCGTCTTTGGCAACAGCTTCCAGAACCATGGCAGGAGCGCCGTCAACTACAGCCTTGGCTTCTTTCAGGCCCAGACCGGTCAGTTCACGTACAGCCTTGATCACGTTAACTTTCTTCTCGCCAGCTTCGGTCAGCATGACGTTGAATTCGGTTTGCTCTTCAGCAACGGCAGCAGCAACAGCTGGACCAGCCGATGCAGCAGCAGCGGTAACGCCGAATTTTTCTTCGAAAGCTTTGATCAGTTCAACAACTTCCATTACGGACATGTTGCCAACGGCTTCAAGGATATCGTTTTGAGAGATAGACATGACTCTAATTCCTGAATTGGGGGACGGCCTACGCGACCATCGAAATAAACAAAAAACGCGAGAAGATGGCGAGCCTTAGGCTGCAGCAGCTTCTTTCTGGTCGCGAATTGCCGCCAGAGTACGAGCCAACTTGCTGGTAGCGCCTTGAATCACGCTCATCAGCTGAGAAATTGCTTCGTCACGGGTCGGCAGAGTTGCCAGTACGTCGATTTGGTTAGCTGCGAGGAACTTGCCCTCGAACGCAGCTGCCTTGATCTCGAACTTGTCCTGACCTTTTGCGAATTCCTTGAAGATACGAGCAGCAGCGCCCGGATGTTCTTTGGAGAATGCAATCAAGGTCGGGCCAGTGAACACGTCGTTGAGAACACTGTATTCAGTGTCAGCAACAGCGCGCTTGAGCAGGGTGTTACGTACGACACGTACGTAAACGCCAGCTTCACGAGCCTCTTTACGGAGTCCGGTCATAGCGCCTACTGTTACGCCACGGGCATCAGCCACGACAGCGGACAGAGCAGCTTTGGCAGCCTCGTTGACTTCAGCGACGATGGCCTTCTTGTCTTCGAGTTTAATTGCCACGGGTTTAACTCCTGCTTGTTACCGTTTCATCCAGCCGAGGCCGGATGTCGTTTTGGTGTCTGATTCGGTAAGGAACCGGGAGCACCATCTGCGTAGGCTTGAGGTTTAAGACTTGCGTCGCCTACGGTCTTGGATAGCCCCCGCCAGGCAGGGACCCCAATTTTTCAATTGGCGCAATTACTCGCGCCAATCTGTGTCTTAAGCGTCGAGCGAACCCTGGTCGATGACCAGACCTGGGCCCATAGTGGTGCTCAGGGTAACGCGCTTGACGTAAATACCTTTCGAGGAAGCTGGCTTGATACGCTTCAGATCAGCGATCAGGGCTTCAACGTTTTCCTTCAGCTTGACGGCATCGAAGCCGACTTTGCCAACGGAGGTGTGGATGATGCCGTTTTTGTCGGTGCGATAACGAACCTGACCAGCTTTTGCGTTTTTAACCGCGGTAGCTACGTCTGGAGTTACGGTGCCGACTTTAGGGTTAGGCATCAGGCCGCGTGGACCGAGGATCTGACCCAACTGACCTACAACGCGCATTGCATCCGGGGAAGCAATAACTACGTCATAGTTCAGGTCGCCGCCTTTCATTTCGGCAGCCAGGTCGTCCATGCCTACGCGATCAGCGCCGGCGGCCAGAGCAGCTTCAGCTGCCGGGCCCTGGGTGAACACAGCAACGCGAACGGTCTTGCCAGTGCCGTGTGGCAGCACAGTAGCGCTACGAACAACCTGGTCAGATTTACGCGGGTCAACACCCAGGTTCACAGCAACGTCGAACGACTCGCTGAACTTGACAGTCGACAGCTCAGCCAGCAGAGCAGCGGCGTCTACAAAGTTGTAGGCCTTGCCCGCTTCGATTTTGCCGGCGATAGCCTTTTGGCGCTTGGTCAGCTTAGCCATTACACACCCTCCACGTTAAGGCCCATGCTACGAGCAGAACCGGCGATAGTACGCACGGCTGCTTCCATATCAGCTGCAGTCAGATCCGCGTTTTTGGTTTTCGCGATTTCTTCCAGCTGAGCACGAGTTACAGTGCCAACCTTAACGGTGTTTGGACGAGCGGAACCGCTAGTCAAACCAGCAGCCTTCTTCAGCAGAACCGAAGCCGGGGTGCTTTTTGTTTCGAAAGTGAAGCTACGGTCGCTGTAGACAGTGATGATCACTGGAGTCGGCAGACCTGGCTCAAGACCCTGAGTACGGGCGTTGAAAGCCTTGCAGAACTCCATGATGTTCACGCCGTGCTGACCCAGAGCAGGACCAACAGGTGGGCTTGGGTTAGCCTGAGCGGCCTTCACTTGCAGCTTGATGTAAGCGGTAATCTTCTTGGCCATGAGGCACTCCAATTACGGGTTCGAACGCCTCGAGAGGCTCCCCGGTTACTTGCGCGTTTATCCCAGTGACGACAAAACCCCACAGCCTAGGGCTGCGGGGTTGGGATGCTTGTTCGGCTAGACCTTTTCGACCTGGCTGAACTCTAGCTCTACCGGAGTAGAGCGACCGAAAATGAGCACTGCGACTTGGATCCGGCTCTTTTCGTAGTTAACTTCTTCGACCGTGCCATTAAAATCAGCGAACGGACCGTCGGTAACACGAACCACTTCACCCGGCTCGAACAGAGTCTTAGGCTTCGGCTTGTCGCTACCATCAGCTACACGACGCAGAATTGCTTCCGCTTCTTTGTCAGTGATCGGCGCTGGTTTATCGGCCGTACCGCCGATAAAGCCCATCACCCGAGGAGTATCCTTGACCAAGTGCCAAGTACCCTCATTCATATCCATCTGAACCAGCACGTAACCAGGGAAGAACTTACGCTCGCTTTTGCGCTTCTGGCCATTACGCATTTCAACCACTTCTTCAGTGGGAACCAGAATTTCGCCGAAGCCATCTTCCATGCCAGCCAGCTTTACACGCTCGATCAACGAGCGCATGACATGCTTCTCGTAACCCGAGTAAGCATGCACAACGTACCAACGCTTAGCCACGGGACACCCTTAGCCAACAATCAAGGAAACAAGCCAGCCGAGCAGGGAATCAAGCCCCCACAACAGCAACGCCATAACCAGAACAACAGCCACCACAATCAGGGTGGTCTGCGTGGTTTCTTGGCGAGTTGGCCACACGACTTTACGAATCTCGGTGCGAGCTTCCTTAACCAGTACAAAGAAAGACTTGCCCTTGACCGTCTGCAGGCCTACAAAGGCAGCTACAGCAGCAATAACAAGCAAAGCGAGTACACGGTACAGGATCGGCGCAGCATGGTAATACTGATTGCCGACAACGCCAACAACCACCAAGGCGACTACTACAAGCCACTTGAGCAGATCGAAGCGAGAGCCTTGAGCTTCAGCTTTAGGAGTCATCTATGAAGATCCTGTGAAAAGAAAGCCAGACACACTGAGTGAATCTGGCAGGTCAGGAGGGAATCGAACCCCCAACCTACGGTTTTGGAGACCGTCGCTCTGCCAATTGAGCTACTGACCTAAAACAAAATTAGGCCGACCATTATGCCGGCCTAAAAAAGACATTACAACAATTTACTCGATAACTTTAGCTACGACACCAGCGCCGACGGTACGACCACCCTCACGGATAGCGAAGCGCAGGCCGTCTTCCATTGCGATGGTCTTGATCAGCGTAACAGTCATCTGAATGTTATCGCCTGGCATTACCATTTCAACGCCTTCCGGCAGTTCGCAGTTACCGGTCACGTCAGTGGTGCGGAAGTAGAACTGTGGACGGTAGCCTTTGAAGAACGGAGTGTGACGACCGCCTTCTTCCTTGCTCAGAACATAAACTTCTGCGGTGAACTTGGTGTGCGGCTTAACCGAACCCGGCTTAACCAGAACCTGACCACGCTCAACGTCGTCACGCTTGGTGCCACGCAGCAGCACGCCGCAGTTCTCGCCAGCACGACCTTCATCGAGCAGTTTGCGGAACATTTCAACACCGGTACAGGTGGTGGTGGTAGTGTCACGCAGACCAACGATCTCCAGCGCATCCTGAACGCGAACAATACCGCGCTCAATACGACCAGTCACAACAGTACCGCGACCCGAGATCGAGAACACATCTTCGATCGGCATCAGGAACGGCTTGTCGATAGCGCGCTCAGGCTCTGGGATGTAGCTATCCAGAGTCTCAACCAGCTTCTTGACAGCAGTGGTACCCATCTCGTTTTCATCATTACCTTCCAACGCCATACGCGCGGAGCCGATAATGATTGGAGTGTCGTCGCCCGGGAAATCGTAAGTGCTCAGCAGATCGCGCACTTCCATCTCAACCAGCTCCAGCAGCTCAGCGTCGTCTACGAGGTCAGCCTTGTTCAGGAAAACCACGATGTACGGAACGCCTACCTGACGGGACAGCAGGATGTGCTCACGAGTTTGCGGCATCGGACCATCAGCGGCCGAGCAAACCAGGATAGCACCATCCATCTGGGCAGCACCGGTAATCATATTTTTCACGTAGTCAGCGTGACCCGGGCAGTCAACATGCGCATAGTGACGCACAGCCGAGTCATACTCAACGTGAGCAGTGTTAATGGTGATGCCACGAGCTTTTTCTTCTGGGGCGCTATCGATCTTGTCGAAGTCAACCTTGGCCGAACCGAAAACTTCGGAACAGACGCGAGTCAGAGCGGCAGTCAGAGTAGTTTTACCGTGGTCGACGTGACCAATGGTGCCTACGTTGACGTGCGGCTTATTACGTTCGAACTTTTCCTTAGCCATCGAAATCACCCCTAGGAGAAGAATTAAGCAAGTCACACTGGCCATTAAAACAAAGGCAGATATTTTCATATCTGCCTTGTTATATGGAGCTCTTGAGCGGATTTGAACCGCTGACCTCACCCTTACCAAGGGTGTGCTCTACCAACTGAGCTACAAGAGCGAAACACTTTGCACAACCTGCAAACTTGGAGCGGGTAGCGGGAATCGAACCCGCATCATCAGCTTGGAAGGCTGAGGTTCTACCACTAAACTATACCCGCGTAAGCTTTCAGCTCACGCTAAAAATGGTGGAGGGGGAAGGATTCGAACCTTCGAAGTCGTAGACGTCAGATTTACAGTCTGATCCCTTTGGCCGCTCGGGAACCCCTCCTAAGCGAGCCGGCATTCTACATCATGCCAGCCTTCTGTCAAGCATTTTCTCATTAAAAACCTGAGGTTAGCTGCGTTGACCTCGCTTCGCACCGTTAACCGTTAAAGGTCTTCACTGCGAAGCGGGCGCCATTCTATGCAACCTATTCAGCAGTTGCAACCCCCTCGCACGGCATTATTTTATGTTTTAACTCATTGAATTCTTTAGCAAGGTTCTGCAGCACGGAATCATCGGCCATACGCCGGCTCTCTGGAGCCACACGCATCCAATACCCAACAGAATCAGGAAGAGAAACCGATAGCTGTTGAACCTTGATATCGAGAGCAGCCAATCGCTGCTCAAGCGACTTCGCCGTTTCCTGACGAGTAAAACCACCCAGATAAAGGCAACTGGTGTCTGCCTGCGCAGCTTTACCCTTATCACGCGCAGCCGCTGCATCAGGCGTTTCACTCAACAGACGAATGTCCTGCTGCGAACCTTTATACAAACTTAACGGAGTGACGTCCTTCGCCCGTAAGGGCGCCTCTTGCTGGTGCCAGATGTAATAGAACACATTGAGGACCAGCAACAGCAGAAACAACCAACGCATAAAAACCTCAGGACAATGGGCACGCCATGGCCAAACCCACGAATACGAGATCCGGCACCACTCGCGCCTCTGGCACAACTCCGGAAACGAGGCCAGCGTCACCACCGGTGAGGAACACCGAGAATTCCTGCCCCCAATAGCTGCGCGCCAACTCCAGCTGCGTCAAGACAAACCCTCTTAGCATCAATGAACATCCACGCTCGACGGCCTCCACTGTATTTCGCCCTGGCTCAAAGCTCTCGAGCGCCCTGGATGCGGCGAGATCGTCATAGCGAATTCGCCGGGTATGAGTGCGTAACTGGTTACGCATCAAAGGCATTCCTGGGCAAATGAAGCCCCCCAGGTGCTCGCCATCCGCCGCAATAAAGTCTGCGGTAAGCGCAGTACCAAAATCGAGAACCAGACAAGCTCCCGCGGCTAGATGAAATGCTCCAAGCATCGCAAGCCAACGGTCAAGGCCCAGCCGCTGATAGTCCTCGTAACCGTTGCGAACTCCAGACATTTCACGAGCCGGCGCCGCACATGACACCGTTACACCAAATGCATCAACCAGCAAGGAAACCAGCGCAGCAGTCTCCTCATTGGTTCTTACGCTTACCAGGCGACAGTACTTGAGATTCAGTCCATTACACCCGTGCAAACTCTCCAACAAGGCCAGATCCGAGTCGACTACACCCTCGGCAACCAAACGCGTCGCATCTGCGTGCAGCACACGCCATTTAATAAAACTGTTCCCGCAGTCGAGCTCAAGAATCATCGCGCAACCTCAGACTTAGCTCACCGCCACTAAACACCTTTTCTACGCCATCTACTTTCAAACGCAATGCGCCCTGACCATCAATCCCTATCACCTCGCCGTCAATCCGATTCACTCCAGCGATGAGTGAAACCGCGCACCCCTGCCATAGATGCCCTTGCTCCCACTCAGCCTGAAGCGCCGAAAACCCTGCCGACTGATGACGACTCAGATACTCCTGGAGAACAGCCCCCAAACGCGCCACTAGCAGATTACGATCAAACGCCCTACCCGCTTCGAGACGCATAGAGGTCCATTGCTGATCAACCTCATCAGCCATCTGCATATTTACATTGATTCCCACACCCAGAACGACATGACACACATCAGCCGGATCCCCAACCAACTCCAACAATATGCCGGCGATTTTCTTCTCACCAACCAGAACATCGTTAGGCCACTTCAAACCAGCCCCAGCGATACCCAGATCGCGCAGCGTTTGCATCACAGCAAGGCCGACGACCAGGCTAAGCCCTTCAAGCTGGCGCATGCCACCATCGATTCGCAGCACGAGGCTATAGTAGATATTTTCGGCAAACGGGCTCACCCACTTGCGGCCGCGTCGACCGCGACCAGCAGTTTGTCGCTCTGCAAGCACAAGAAACGGCGCAGCCATTCCGCGCTCTATAGAGCGCAAAGCTTCAGCATTGGTGGAGTCAATCGAATCAAAGACTATTACCGGCCAGCCGCAAGCAGGTGAATGCTCACTGATCTCCACGGCGTTGAGCAGAGTAAACGGCGCACTCAACTGGTAACCACGACCGCGCACCTTGTGAATAGAAAGACCCAACTCAGCCTCGAGGTGCTGGAGCTGTTTCCATACAGCGCTACGACTAATACCTAGAGCAGCGCCCAGCGCTTGGCCAGAATGAAAACGACCGTCCTTCAGGAGCTTTAACAACGTCAGCATGCAAGTATCGCCTCACAATGAGGTCCGCATGATAGCCATGCCCCGGGCCGTTGCATAGAAATYGTAAGAATCAACTTTCTCGCAGGCAAAACAAAACCCCAACTGCTTTCGCAATTGGGGTTTCGGAATTTAATCTTGACGATGACCTACTCTCACATGGGGAAACCCCACACTACCATCGGCGATGCATCGTTTCACTGCTGAGTTCGGGATGGG
>NZ_JBFTNH010000030.1:0-63319 GCF_056397385.1 Pseudomonas sp. 05N36
AACTACTCGGTGCCGTACCAGTTGGTGAAGCACCAACTCGAAGTGCGGCTAACCGCTAAGACCGTCGAGTGCTTCCACGCCAACCAGCGCGTGGCCAGCCATCTGCGCTCACCGCACAAAGGCCGTCACACCACCCAAACCGAGCACATGTGTTGGCGCTGATTGAAAACTGACCCACCCTGCCGATTGAAAATTGACCCAGGGCGGATTGCTGATTTTTCACCCAGCAATTGTGGATAAGCTTAGCAGTAGTGTTCTGGTTGAAGTCGCATCGGGCCCCACCGCATGCAGGCATGCGGCAGGGTGTTTATGGTGCAGATCAAAACGGTTCATCGTCCTCGATACCATCTTCGTCCTTGCGCTTTCGTTCACGCGATTTGATCTTTGTCTGGGCGGCCAATGTGCTGTGTTGCAGGCGGTAGGACTCGTTGCCCGTTTCGACGATGTGGCAGTGGTGTGTCAGCCGATCCAGCAACGCAGTGGTCATCTTGGCGTCGCCAAACACACTCGACCATTCCGAGAAGCTGAGGTTGGTGGTGATGACCACGCTGGTGTGCTCGTACAGTTTTGAAAGCAGGTGAAATAACAGCGCGCCACCGCTCTGACTGAAGGGCAAATACCCAAGCTCATCGAGTATCACCAGGTCTGTTCGAAGCAGTCCCTGGGCGATTCGGCCTGCCTTACCATCGTACTTTTCACGCTCCAGCAGGTTGACGAGATCGACCGTGGAGAAGAACCGTACTCGTTTGTTATGAGTGGTGATTCCGGACACGGCCAAGGCACTGGCCAGGTGTGTTTTTCCGGTTCCAGGCCCACCGATGAACACGACATTTTGCGCAGTCTCCGTAAACTCAAGGCTGGATAATTCCTTGACCAGACGGGCATCAGCGCTGGAAGCGCTGAAGTCAAAGCCAGCTAAATCACGGTGCATGGGGAGCTTTGCCATGTTCATCTGATGATTCACAGAGCGCACGGCGCGATCTGCCTGCTCCTGTTGGAGCAGATGCTCAAGCAGCCATTTCGAGGATGCCGTCGAAGCTTCTCCCTGGGCCGCCAGTTCTTCCCAAGCCTGCGCCATGCCATGCAGACGCAGTTCTTTAAGTTCTGCCATCAAGTCACGCATTGCGGCTCTCCTCATCTGTTGTACGGAGTTGGTCATATCGGGCCGTGTTGGCAACGGGAGCCACCTTGAGTTGCAGGCTGGTTTCTACGGAAGGCGGTGGTGCAGTAGCGGTGAGCCGGGCGAGAACATTTAAGATGTGATCGGCGCTCAGACTTCCCGACTCAAGCACCAGTTCTACCGCTACCAGCACCGGGTCGAGACCGGCGATGGGCACGGCAGCGAGCACCTGCGTCATGATTCGATCACCGTTGCTGTGACGTCTTAGGCCCCGTTTGAGAAGTTGTAACGGCTTGGGCAGATCGGCAAACGGTGCGCCATTGCGCAGTGCACCCGGCTTGCGTTCGATGAGTGGGATGTAATGCTGCCAGTCAAAACTGACCTGATCTCGATCAAAGAGGCGCTCGTGGCTGGCGATCACCGTTTCGTCGGCGATGACCACGATCCGAGAAGGATACAGACGGCTGCTGACCCACTGGCCGACTCGCTCACAAGGCACCGAATAGCGATTTCGCGCCACACTGATCAGGCAGGTGCTGGAGACCCGCAAGGTACGCTCGACGTAGCCATCAAAGGCCGTCGGCATCGGCATCATTTCAACTCGCTCCAGTTCCAAGACCTCTGCCACCGTTAGCCCGCTGTAATGCGGATGCGGCAGCTCGCTCCAGAGCGACCGGCAGCGTTGGCCGAGCCAGGCATTCAGTTCTTCGAAGGTGTGGAACATGCAGTTTTGAGCGTCGATCCAGATGCGCCGTCGACTGTCTTGAACGTTCTTTTCAACGATGCCCTTTTCCCAGCCAGAGGCTACGTTGCAGAAATCCGGATCGAACAGGTAGTGCGCACACATCACGGAAAACCGGGCATTGACCGTGCGGCCCTTGCCTTTGTTGACCTTGTCGACAGCCGTTTTCATGTTGTCGTAGATGCCGCGACGCGGCACGCCACCTAACGCTCCGAACGAGCGGGTATGGGCATCGAATAGCATCTCGTGACCTTGGCTGGGGTACGCAACCAACCAGAATGCGCGACTGGCACACAGCTTCATGTGGGAGACCTGGATGCGTCGAAACAGGCCGCCGATCAGCAGCCCTTCTTCGCTCCAGTCAAATTGAAAGGCTTCACCGAGCGCAAACGTCAGCGGTACAAAAGCGCGTAAAGACTTGCCTTGCTCACCTCGCCACGAGCGTACAAACGCTGTGAGCTGGCTGTAGCCGCCGTCATAACCCTCGGCCTTGATCTGCTCGAAAAGTGCTTTGGCGCTTCTGCGATTGTGCTTTGCCCGAAACGAATCGGCTTTCAGCGCCTGTTCCAACGTGTCGTGGAATGGGCTGAGTTTGTTGAAGGTCGCGCACCGCTGGTACGCCGGCTGAGTGGCTTCGGGCGCTCTGACCCATTTTCGGATGGTGTTTCTCGACAGCCCGGTACGCTTGGCTATCTGGTGCAGCGAGAGCTTGTCGCGGAAGTACATCCGCCGGATTTTTCCCAACATTTCCATGCTGATCACCCTGTGTTCTCCTGCTCGGAAAGTGAGCAGAAGCAGTTGAACACCTGGGTCAGTTTTCAGTCGGCAGAACAGCCTTTACTGGGTCAGTTTTCGGTCAGCGGCAACATTTAATACCTCTGTTGGCAGATTCCGAACCGTTATTTTCCCAGCGGGAGCATCGCTCTTGAACATCATAGGCACCGGCAGACGAGATGGAATTCAATCCTAGTGCAAATTGACTGCAAAATGCATCATTTTGTTTTTCTTGTGGGCGAAGCACCAGTTTTCTCGCATTTGCCTGCCTTGCGCTGAAGGTCTTCAGCAGTGCGGGGGTAAGCAGAGGGTAAGCGCTTTTCGGGGTAGGGCTTTTTTGCTTCTCTGCGTTTGGAAGCAGAGGCCATTCCAAATTGAAGTAGGTCAGGCACGATTCTATCCACGTGACTTTTTTTGTTAAAACAGTGTTATTTCTTTGATGTATAGCTAATGTCTAAGGGGATGAGGAGCAGCTTCGCTTCCAGCTTGGCTCCTGCTCAGCGCAGCGCACAAGGATCTAGATATGACAAAGGCCAAAAATAAAAAAATAGCCGAAGTAGATAGGCGTTCATTGCCGGGCGAGGAGCTTCAGAGCCCTCCACGCTCCTCTGTATTAACCCCCCTGCAAAACCCAGAACTTGTTTTTGGGCTCGTAGGCCCAATTGGCGTGAATTTGGATCTAGTTATTGATGCGCTTAAAAGTCAGCTAAAAGCTTTTAACTATTCAGCGCATGTTGTCCGATTGAGTGAGCAAATCGAAGCTTTTTTTAGTTCTTCACACGGCGATAAGCCGGAAGATCAACGTATAAGTGCGCTAATGAAAGAGGGGACTAAATTAAGGGTAAAAGGAGAGCAAGGGGCAGCTGTTGCCATCTTAGGATTGGCTGCAATTAGGCAGATCAGAGATGACAAGAGTGGTGGGGAGCCTGCTAGGCAAGCGTTTATTTTACGTTCTTTAAAACATCCCAAAGAGATTGAGATGTTAAGGGCGGTTTACGGTAAAGGTTTTTTCCTTATTTCGGTGTACTCTCCTAGAGATGTGAGGGTGACAGCGCTTTCTGAAAAAATAAGTAGATCGCAGTTTGGAAGTAGCATTAATGCGCGCTCCAAAGCGGAAAGCCTTGTTCAGAAAGATGAGCAGGAAGAAAGTACTCCTCTTGGTCAAGATGTGAAGGATGCATTCCCGTTAGCGGACTTATTTGTTGATGGTAGAAATAGAACTACTACTGACTCTCAAGTAGGGCGATTTTTACAGCTTTTATTTGGGAATATTTTTTTAACTCCCACCCGCGACGAGCATGGAATATACCATGCGAAATCGGCGGCTTTGCGATCGGCTGACTTAAATCGACAAGTTGGAGCCGCGATTCTAAAGCCAGAGGGCGACATTATCGCTGTAGGATGTAATGACGTTCCTAAATCTGGTGGAGATTTATACTGGCCAGGCGATTCCGGTGATGCACGTGATTTTCAAAAAGGCGTGGACTCCATGGCGGATGAGCGAATTCAAGTTTTAGGGGAAATGCTTGAAAAGCTGAGCTCAGGGGGCTTGCTCTCAAGTAAAATTGCAAGTAAAGATATAGGAGGTCTTGTAAAAAGCTTGATATCTGGAGAAAAAAAGAAGGTATTGAAGAGCAGCCGGATAATGAACTTGTTAGAGTTTGGGCGGAGCGTACATGCTGAGATGGCCGCTCTTATGTCTGCGGCTAGATTGGGTGTGTCGGTCTCCGGTGCTACACTTTATTGTACAACTTTTCCATGTCATATGTGTGCTAGACATATAGTTGCCAGTGGTATTAAGCGGGTTGTTTACGTAGAGCCATACCCGAAAAGCAAGGCTAAGCAGCTGCATCAAGACTCGATCAGTGTGGACGCTCCCGCGCCATCCAGAACACAAGTAAATTTCGAACCGTTTCAAGGGATAGCACCCCGCCAGTACCAGGAAATCTTTGATCCTAAAAATCCTCGGAAGGATGATGATGGGCGTGCCGTAGATTGGAGGGAGGCAAGCGATCAGCCGAGGGTAGTACGGTTCATCAACAGTTATCTGCAACTGGAGGAGGCGATAGTCGGTAGCGAAATTCCACGTCTACTGGTGAAGCTTGGTGTTAAACTATCTTTAGATCCAAAACGGAGTGGAGGAAAATGAAAAAGTCAAGCGGCTTGGCGCAGCAAGTAATCAAGGCTCAAAAAGCTATAGAAGGATGGCCTGATTCGCTTAAGTCAGGGTTGATGCTCGAGAGTTCCGAGAGTTTTATAGCGCGGGGTACGGAAGAGAACCGAAACCAAGATGCAAATAATAAAAGACGAGTAATCACTAAATAGATCGGTTTAGTAATAGCGAGAAGATCGGTGAGCCTGGGCACGGATCTTCTCGTAGAGCATCTCTCCGCTCCCTGACTCGTTAGTGCGTTTTCTGCGATCTATCCGAGCTACTAGTGCTAATCCCAATTCTTGTTATCGACAGTGCGAGTTGATCATTATGATGAATCAATGCGCGTAATTGATATGTCATAAATAGATGGCGGTATGTTGATAGCGTGGCGTGTATAATCCGCTTTTTATAAAGAAGGTCTAATTATTTTGTTAGGTTTTGGCTAGAGCCTTTTCAAGAATATGTACGCTGGCTAACTTTTAATATATTCGCTGCTGTTCCGGATCAGGCTGCTGTAAGTATTTCCTAGTGGCTATGTAGGAAAAGCCACTAGGTCGATAGCTCACGAGCTTAACGGTTGTCACATAATTACTATTTCATGCTCTTGAAACCATCCTGATGTTGTCACGCTCTGTACTACAAGATTAGGAGATTTTGTGTAGGCAACCACTGCTAAACTTTCTTTCGCCCTGCTGCAGGTGACATAGAAAAGGCGTCTTGATCTCTTTGGTGTTGAATCAGACCCTGTTCGGTCGTTTGCCCTATCGGTGTCGGAGAGTGGCTCTGCTCCTAAGAGCTTACCGTAGCTGAACATAAATCCCCTTGCTTCTTCATCATCCAGAATCACCATTACCCGCTCAAATTCGAGGCCCTTAACTCCCTGATGGGTGTCGTATGCTGAGGACGATGAAACGTAACTAACATAATTAGAAAGTTGTTGGGTCGAAGCATTTAAGGATTCTCTCCACGCGCCTTGTTCAGCCTCAAAGCTATCCTTTTCAAATTCCTCTTCACCTGACGACACGAGTGTCTCGTCTGAATTCAGATGCAAAATGAATGTCTCTGGTAGTCGAAGAATTTTTCCGGTATGCATGAGGCCACATATTTGTACTATGGATGGGGGAGGAGCGGTCTCAAGTGCGACTTTTATCTTATCAATATGATCTTGCGCATCGTGTAGGACCCTGATCGGGTCGTCCGCCAGTGCCAAACTTGAGCTCTGTAAGATAGGAGAGTACTTTCGCATCAAGTTGGTTATTTCAAAGTCATTATCCTGTGTAATCGCGGCGATTAGTGGTGCAAATTGGAGTGTCAGAAACTTAATCTCCTGGCTCTCTCCGTTAATTGCGGCGTCTCTCAGTCTGTCAAAGTCCATAAACGGGAAAAAGAAATCTGCAAAATCACCACGTTTTGCGGCCATGTGGTGCTCCAATGTAAGCGAAATCACTGAAGCGCTGTCTCTCCAAGCAGTATCCTGCGCACATTCAGCCATGTGTTCAGAAACTGCTCGCTCCACTTCCGCTTTGTCTTTTGTAATGCTCGTATCTACTAAAAATAATCGTGCCGTTCCTGCTTTCGCGCCTGCTGCAGGGGTCTGCTGGTGCTGGTCATCCGTACGTCTGATATTGTTTATTAAATCAACTATTCGTATTGGACAGCGATAATTTACAGTTATCGCTGGCGATCTCCAACCATCTGGTAATGGCGAAGCTAAGTCGGATTTACCCCCGGTATAAATTCGCTGCATCATATCGCCAAAAAGTCCAACACAGAACTGGCTTGGTGCTTCTTGTTGAGTTGTGATTAGAGCTTCTAGCAGTTCTTTGTTTGTATCCTGGCTTTCATCAATTAGCAGTGTTGGGAATTTATTCCAGAGTATTCTTCTAAGTAGAGATTCGTTAGCTAATAGATGCGCTGCTAATCCAACCACCTCTGCATGATTTAAAGATCCCTTCTCCGCTCTGTTGCTTGTCGGGGAGTACGTGAAGTTTTTGACGATGTCCAGGCTGTCGAGTCGTKTTTGTTTGCTGATCATGCTCCGGCGATTTCTTATTGCAGTCACACCATTTGGCGACTTGCTTTTCGCGAGTGCGAGCGATAGTTTTTGAATGTCTTCCGCCAGCTTTGTTTTTAGCCAAGCTTTAATATCGCTACTAAAAGGATTTATTAAATCCCAGCAGAAGCTGTGTATGGTCGACACCATGAAGTTGGCGTCGTAAAAAAGACGCCTTTTGATTTCTTCGCAAGCTGCGTTCGTATATGTGATAATTCCTACTTTCTGCCCCGACATTGAAAGACGGTTCGCGAATCCTTCTTTCATCAACTCTAAAGCTTCGACGAGGGTTCGGGTTTTGCCTGATCCAGCCCCAGCGAAAAGCAAGAAGCTTTTCGGGTCATCTAGGTTCATATATCCGAAAATTTCGGTAGCGACTGGATTATGGTTCTTGGTTACTAAACTCATTGATACCTCCTTCATACAGGCTCGGTTACGCCTGGTACCAGATCCTCGCTAGCAACCTCTAGCTCTTTTTTTAACCAGTCCAGTCCTTCTTGTATGTATTTGGGAGCAGCTAATTTACTGGGGTCAGCACAGAACATAAGATCGAGGGCCATCTCAGCCTTGTCATCTTCCAAAGCCTCAAAAAGGGCATCGCAACATAGGTCAAGAGACCCCAGTTTGAGAGCAGCCTGCATTTTCCTAATCATTCCAGTTGGTTTTTGTAAGCTTCTAAAAAAAACCGGATTTGTCAACGCGATGGCATCCTCAAATGTGTATGGGATTGCCTGGATTTCTCCCTTCCCGTCAAAGTCGATTTGTATCCCATATTGGAAGGCAATTCTCACCTTGCCCGTTGTTTTATCCTCAGCTTTCATCGTAAGTACTACATCTAATGTATCATCCTGGATCCCTAGCCATTTCGTGAGAGTATGACTGCCAGTTGTATACCCTTTACCAAGCTCTGGTCGTACAGCTTTCGCCTTCGCTTTAGGGGGCGCCCCTGCCGCAGGCGGAGCCAAAGCGTCCGTGTCGGTTATGACAAGTGTAGGAAGACCAAGTTTGTCGATTAGGGCCCGTAGCCTGTGTGCGTGGGCGCCCCCAACCTCGAGAATTGATATATAGCTATTATCTAAACTAGTGTCTTTATTGGGATTGTTTCTTATGAAATGTGGGATTAGCAACCGCTCCGCGGCTCCCTCTACCAAGATTATCCCATTGGCAAAAAATAGATCGCAGTGAGTCGTTTTTAGATACCTAGCCACAAACTGAGCAGTTTGTAGCACATCTTCGGAGCGAGTTTTGGCGCTTCCAAAAGTCGCTGATAAGTCGATTACTTCTGCCGTGGGTACTTGGAGTCCTCCTGTAGCGGGCTTTCGCTTGAAGTATCGTAGTTTTTCGAATCCGACTTCATGGGCTAAGTAACTAGAGTGAGTACTTACGACCAGCTGGCTGGAAAAGCGCTTCGAATCTAGCAGCTCCTTATGGTTCCTTAGAACTGAGTGAGCTTTTTTTATAAAAACTTGCTGGACTTGAGCATGAAGGTGGGCTTCAGGCTCTTCAATAAGGACAAGATGCAGCGGCTCTATAAAAGAGTCTTCTTCTGGTTTTCGCTTGCCTGCCTTTCCAACGCGCATCCATTGGTCTCTATAGCTCATGAGCTTGAAAACCATTGCTATAAGGTTTTTATATCCAAGGCCGTTGTACTTTTCTGAGAGGCTTAGAACTGGTACTCCTGAATTCAGGCTTGCTTTCTGAATTTCGAAGAGGATCGCTGCTTCATGATCTAAGTTGTCAATTGGGTTGACTTTGCTTGATAATCTGATGTTTGGGTCATTAAATCCTGGGTAACCTAATGTTTTGATTTCATCAAGTGGCTTGGTGAAAACTTCATTGAGCCTTCCATCGAATGAGTGTTGTGCCAACGCTATAGCTTCAAGGGCTTCTAAGTCTTCGTCGCCGGGAAGGTCGTTAGGGTTGAGGTGCCTGTTATAGTATTTGTTGATTTGCCCAGATAAATTCGATGCATTCGCTTGAGATGCTGTTGCCGCATTCGGGTCAGAGAAACCTCGAGTCGCGTCTATTATATCGACCTTAAACAACCCGTTAAACGGATAGACGTCAAGTGGAAGTTGTCCTTCAGCGAGTTGTTGGGGTTTGTAATTAGATGTTGGCGCCTCTTCGACTTTGGATGGGTCCAGTATGTACGACTTTAGTTCAAATGCTCTGCCAGCTTCCCGATCTAGGTATTCTCGCAATGAGCTTGGCCAGATAGAAAGCACAAATTGCTTTTCCTCTGAGCCTTGTTCCTTTCGTTTCTTGGATGCGTTTTCTCGCGCTGTTTGTTTCAGTTGCTCCGCCGCTTTAAAGTGTGTGACAAAATCAGATTTTAAATAATCAATATCTTTGGGCTGGTAAATCATCCTCACACCCAGTAGGCCGCCATCCCATTTTAGTGTCGGAATCAGATGACTTACCCGGTGTATTTCATCCTTTTCAACTTGTAGCCAGATATCTACAGTTGGGCATAGAGGTTGCCAGTCATGGAGTTGGCCGCCTGCACCAATTTCGGCAGATGTCCATGCCTTGCCAAACTCATTGAGCTCATGCCAGTTTGAAAGCGTAAAATCAGTTGCGCTTAGCTTTCTAGAGGCTGGCGCATCCCCTGACGCGATGCTCGCGGCGCTCCTCCCCTTTTGATCAAGGAAAAAAATCAACGCATCCATGGCGGATGTTTTTCCGCTATTATTGGCGCCAACGAGTAGTGTCTCTTCTTCCGTTAGGCTAATTCTACAGCTCTTCAGTTTTCGATAGTTTTGAATGTCTATGTATACAATTTTCATCCGGCTTCCTGTCCTTGTAACCAATGATTAAATTAGATTATCGCGGCCGCTTGAATCGTACCTATTTTGGCTACTCGGGGTAGACGTTCCGAAAGAAAGTTCAGTACGGCCGAGAGTCGCCACAATAAGCTCCGTTGTATTCAATTCTCTATGCAGCTGTCTAGTAGACTTTTGAATGAACGCTGAGATTGGCTCATTCACAGGCTGTGAGACCCGTGATCTAAGGCTGATCCTCATCAGCCGGGCGGCGCCCTAAGACACTTAAATCCCCGTGGGCGCTTGACGGTTATTGCCTCGTCTGGGCGAGCTAGTGGAAAGGTGCTAAACGCGAGAAAGTGTAAACAACTGACTTAAAAAAGCTTACGCAATGGGCACAATGCTTGGTGATAGTAGCGTAAATAATTGATTTTAAAGAATTTATCTGTTCGTTTCTTAAGCGCTGCACGTAAGTTACATAATTCAAACCTGCTCATATTATGTAAACAACAACGTGGTAAGGTCTATGCGTACCGGGTTTTTTGGGAGTGCTTGCACGGATAAATCTGACTTCTGTATCGGCCCCCTGCCGGCATCCTCGGCTGCCTAAATTTGCAAGGCTCATTTTGCTCGAGGCATAGCGATGGTTTTGGGCTAGTCATCCGGGCGCCGTTAGCGTAGGACCAAGCGTTAGACGCGGAATGATAGATGTAAAATGCAGCCCCTGGGAATTGTAGTGGGTGCTGTTGGGGCACTGGCGACCTTAGTGTTACCAGTAAGAATACGATGAGTCTGGTTAGGGTTAGGGGCAGGTAAATGAACTACCTAAAGCGTTTCGAGAGTTGGTCCGCCGAGCAGTGGCGCGATTTTGGATTAGAGTTTCTTGAGCAGGCAGGATGGGATCGTGATTGGAAGACAGACTTAGATGTTTTTAGTATCGATGGGAAGCGATTCGTTGCTAGTTTTAGGCACAACATAAATCTAGGTCCTATTGGTACTGACATCGAAAAGGATCTAATTCCACGCTTGAAACGTGCCGGAGCTGACGGTTTTATCGGGTTTTACTCAGGGGACTATACAACTAGTTTGTGTGATCGCTTGAGTCGATTAAAAGTTCAGGTAGTACTGGTTAGTGGTGTTCAGATATCGGTGTTGTTACCATATTCCCGCTCGTCATTTATTGATCGCTACTTTGGCGGTAATACGGCTGGGCTTTCGTGGACTTGGAACTATTATCTAAACAAGGTTGACCCCGATGACTACAAGCCTCTTCATTGCATGTGTGGATGCGGGCGAGATATCTTGGATAATGGTCTTGCTATAGGTCATTCAGCGGCTTTTATTCACCGCGCTGATGATAAGCTGTACTTTATTTATGGTCTAAAAAACTGCATATTCGCAGCTTGTGATGAAAACACACCATGCGGTTGGGTTGAGATTAATCAGATTTTGCATCCTGATCAGTTTAATATTTGGAATGGAATGCTGAACAGTTATTTGAGCGATAATATTGACCTTGATCTGACGGAGTATCACGGCCCAAAAAGGATTTTTACGTCAAGAATTCTGCAGCGTATGCGATCAGTAAATGCAGGATTCTTTTTAAGCGGCGAGGAATTCTGATGAATATTTTCGACCAGCTCAGCCCACATCAGTGGGAGTATTTCGCAGGCTACTACTTAAGCAGTTTTGGGTATACCATTTTGGAGCAGCCATCAGTCGGCCAAGATCAAGGAAAAGACTTAATGGTCGAGCTGGGGGGGCTCAAGTATTTGGTCAGTTGTAAGCATTTTTCACGATCGCAGCGACCGGTTTTGGCTGGGGACGAACGCTCCGTTCTAGATAGACTGGTTCAGCATGATGCTCAGAAATTTATTGGCTTCTACTCTACTAGTGGAAGTAATTCACTGCGAGAATATTTGGAAGAAAATAACATTGAGTATTTGATATTAGAAGGGCAGGCTATCTTTGATAGCATGGCGGATGTCTCATTTTCTGTGCATCAAAGTTTATTTAGAAAAGTTAAAAGTATTAAGCCAAAGATTTTTGGTGAGGCATATCGACCGCTACTCTGCAAGTGTGGCTGCGGCAACGACCTGCTTAGCATTGAAAATTCCGAAAATTCCTCGGTATATTTAACGTCTGCAGAAGACGGGGTGGGAGTGGTATGGCAAATTAATGGGCATGTTTATGATAGGGGCAGAAGTGTCTCGAGTTTTACAACGATCAATGACTGCTTTTCCTTGGTCGGGTTAAACAGGCTTATAGATGAGCACGAGCTGGTTTTGGATATCAAGACAGAAACTTCGCCGGAGTTTGATGAGGAGTACAATGCATTCTTAGAAATTGTCCATCAGATGATTTATCCAATGGATTGAGCTCCTCCAAAAATGCATCGAGCGACCTAGCTATCTTGGACGCTTGAGTGCTAACCACCTCTGCCTTTAATTGGCAGCTGTACCGTAAATGTAAACAAGTTCGACCAAAGCCCTAGGTTGTTTACAGTAGCAGGTTGGATTTTTAGCGTATGCCGTGTTAGATATTTGATATTTATCGGATTTTTATTTATTTACAGTGGATAGGTATACACAACCGTTCTGATCATCAGATCCGCCGGATATAGACAAAAGGCCCGTAGCTAACGCTACGGGCCTTTTTCTTTGGGCGCTTTCCGGGGGATAAGTCGTTCAGTCCAGTATCAGGTGCGGCAAAAACCGGCTCGAATCCTTGGTGATCAAGCTGTTGTCTTCGCGCACACCAATGCCGGCGGCCTGATCGCCGATCACCCAGGAGCCGATCAGCGTGTAGCTGTCACCGAACTTCGGCAGCGGGGCGAACTCCTGGAGGATGAACGGCGCATCGGTGTACGGCCCGTCTTCCTTTACGACCAGGCCATCCGGGGTGTGCAGCTCGATGTTGGCGCCTTCGCGGGAGAAGAACGGCTTGCGCACCCACCCTTTCGGCACCGCTTTGCCGGGCTCGGGGTCCAGGTGCGTGGCGAGCAGGTTCGGATGCCCTTTGTTGAACTCCCACAGCAGGGGCAGGATGCCTTTGTTCGAGATGATCGATTTCCAGGCGGGCTCGAAAAACTGTGTGTCACTCTGGGCGATGGCCTCACCAAACGGCTCGTGGAAAATGAATTCCCAGGCGTGCAGTTTGAACAGGTGAGGGATCCAGCGTTCTTCGAGATCGACGAAGCGTCCTTCGCTGTTGAGGCCGATGTCTTCGATATCGATGTGGCGTGACTCGATCCCGACTTTTTCCGCAATCAGGCGCAAGTAGTCGGTAGTGCCTTTGTCTTCGACCGAGGCTTTCATCGAGGCGAAGTAGAAAGGCTGTTTGATCTGCAGCTGCGCAAAGGCCTGATGCAGCTTGGTGTCGATGCTGTTGAACTGATCGGCATGGCTGGGCAGCAAGCCGCGCTCGATGCATTGTTCCAGCCAGCCCCATTGAAACGCCGAGGCCTCGTACAAACTGGTGGGCGTGTCGTAGTTGAGTTCCAGCAATTTGGCGGGGCTGGTGCCGTTGTAGGAGAAGTCCAGGCGACCGTAAAGGTGCGGATGGCCTTCGCGCCATGAAGTGCGAATCATGTCGAAGAAGGGCGCCGGAATGCTCAGGCGCTCCAGCAGTTCTTCGCTCTGCACTACCCGGTCGACCAGGTCCATGCACATCTCATGGATCTCGGTAGTCGGGTCTTCGAGATCGTTCTCGATCTGCTTGAGCGTGAATTGGTAATACGCGCTCTCGTTCCAGTAGGGTTCGTCATCGATAGTGTGAAACATGAAGCCGAGGTTTTCGGCGGTCTGCTTCCAGTCGTGACGTTCCTGGCAGAGGATTTTCTTCATGGCGCGCTCCTTAACTGCTCGATCGACCGAAACTGCTCGAGCCACCCCAGCCGCTGCGGGCGCTGGCCTGGCTGCCAAAGCCGCCCCGGGAAGTGGACGATGCCACCGAGATTGGCTTGGAACTGCTCGACTTGAACGTAGAGCTGCTGTAGCCACTACCGTATTTCGCCTGGTCGGACTTGGTGAAACTCGAGCCGGTGGCGATGCGCTGGCTGAGCGTCGACGATGAGTAATCGCCACGTGAGTCGCGGTAGCGGTAAACCGGTTCGGCGTTGTAGCTGCCCCGGTTGCTGTTCAACATGTTGCTGATCAGCATGCCGGCCAGAAGGCCGTTGACCATTCCTCCTGAACCGCCTGAGCTCGCCTCGGAGGCGGGCAGTTGGGCTTTGGCGGCGTCCAGCTGGGTCTGGGTGACTTCGCCATTGGCTGCCAGCTCGAAGCCGCCGAGTTTTGGAATGAACTTGCCGGTGGAGTCCTGTTGGCACCAGTCGGCGACAAAGTCGGCGTCGCAATCGGCCTGGCTGTCGTACAGCGGCGCAATGCGACGGTGTTCGGTGAGGGCGGTCATGTAGGCATTGGAGCAGACACTCACCGGAATCTTTTGATCCACGCACTGCTGCACGGATTGAAAGTTGAACTTCTGATTCACTGTGTAGGTTTTTTCTGTCGGCCCGCAACCTGATATCGCGACGGCGACCGATGCCGCCAGGGACAGTTGAACGTACTTGCTTCGTTTCATCGACGTCTCCGTGTCGCGATCAGTTCTGGGAAGGGGTCATGCATGCGGCATTGAGCAGGCCAACGCTGATGGCGACGGCTGCGACGTAGATCGCGGCTGCGATTTCACCGTTACGAATGCGTTCGGAGGTGCCTTTAAGCACCAGGCTGGTCATCAGGAACGCCAGCAGTTGCACCACTGCGGCAATCAGTGCCCATACCGCGAAGTCCAGCAGGTTGACCGAGTAGGCAATCACATTGCTCGCCGGGATCGCGAAACCGATGATGGCACCGGACAGGGCGATGGCGGCCGCGGTGTTGCCGGAGCGAATCAGTTCGAACTCTTTGTGCGGCGTGATGCGGGTATAGACGAACTGGAAAATCGCGAACAGCAGGGCGGCACCGATGATGTACGAAACAAATCCCAGGACGGCGGCTTTGTTCAACGAGACGGAGAGTGCTTCTAGCATGGGCTGTTCCTTTTTAAATTGTGGTGAGGTCGGTGGTGTACAGCGAGATACCCAGTGAGGTGCTCAAGCTGATGCTGCCTTCGGCGTCTTCTTCGACCGAGAACAGCAGGAATTCGCGGCGGTCGGTCAGACCGGTCTCGCGGGCGTAGAGCATCGAACGATGTTCCACGACGTAGGACTGATCCGGATTGCTGACCTGCTCGGTAAAGGCCACCAATTCGGTCTGCCCGGCCTCGGTGCCCCATTCGCGGCTGTATTCGACGCCTTCATGGGTGTAGGTCGGCAGACCGATCAGGCTGTTCGGCCCTGCGAGCCTGCGCAGCTCGGATTCACTGTTGAGGGTGACGTAGCTTTGGTAATTGAACAGGATCACCGACTCGACCTGGCCGGCGACGGCACCGGTGGTGTGGACCTGCAGCCAGAAGTCTTCGTCGTCCATGTAGTAGCGCGAAAGCCAGGTCGACTGGCCGAGGTCAACAGTGCCGACGCTCCAGATCTGCTGGGTGCCGGGAATGACCACGCTGGTTTTTTCGTCAAGCAACAGCTTGAGGGTGGTGTCGAACACCAGCGCTTTGCCCTGGCCGAGCCCGAGGGGGCCGGCAACCGGTGCACTGTCCTTGGGTGTCGGGGCCTCAAGGCCCATCAACTGTTTAAACCATCCCATGGGTGATTTCCTTCAGGCGGGTGGAAGGGGTATTGATCGAAGGCTGTTGTGGGCCCTTGGCGCGATGGCCGATGAGGAGCGCCAACTCGCCCAGGCTGGCGCTGGCAACGCGTACGCGCAAGGCGATGGCAAGGCCGCCCCGTCCAAACGTGTGGAAGAGCGACGCTGCGTACATGCGTAAAAAGAGGAATGTCGACATTCGTCCCTGGCTCCCTGGGGTGACGCGTCCTTGACGAATAAACCCGCTGCGGACGTTTTTGGTGCCTGCGTGTTTACCGGGCTGCATTAGACCTGCTGCGCGGCCTGGAGAGAAGTAGCCATGCTGCAATAAATCCGGCGAATGCGCCGCCAATATGCCCTTCAAATGAGCTGCCCTGGCGCGGAATAAAGCCGAGAATCAGGCTTGCGTAGAGGAGGGCGACAATGCCGGCAATCAGTACGTTGCTCCAACTGCGGTGGAACCAGGCCCGCGCCAGAAGGTACGCCCAGAGGCCAAAGACCCAGGCGCTGGCGCCCACATGAACGCCGTTGAAACCGAACAGCCAGACCAGCGAGCCACCGAGCAGAATGATGATTGCGCTGACGGCCGCAAAGCGTTTGAAGCCCTCGGCGATTACCAGGGTTCCCAGCACCAGGAATGGCACCAGGTTGGCGATCAAGTGGGCAAAGGATGTGTGTAGAAACGGTGAGGTCACGATTCCGACGAGGCCGTGGGCGGTTCGGGGGACCAGGCCGAACATCGTCAGGCCGTAGCCTGTCAGCACGTTCAGCAGGTGGATCGCGACCATCAGCATGGCCAGGCCTGTGATGATCTTGAAGCCGGTTACCCTGTCCATCCTTGTCCTCGAGTCGACAAAAAGAAGGGCACGTCGGTGCCCTTGCTTTTGAGTGCTTGCGTAAGCCGGTTACTCGGCCGATTGTTTTTTCAGTCGGTCCAGAATCGAGTTCGCACTACCCTGGTCAGGGGTGATGCCGGCTTCGCGCAGCTTGCGCTCCAGGTCGTTGCCGGTGGACGCGTCCRCCAGTTCGTCGCTCGCTTCCAGCTCGGCAGCCCGTTGTTCCTGCTTGGCTTGCAGGCGATTCAAGGTGCCGACGGCGGTTTCCAGTTTGCCGTTGGCGCCGCCACTGGCGATGGAGGCGCTGACCTGCGCTTTCTGTACGCTTTCACGGGCCTTGGCCATGTCTACTTGTTGGCGCAGGCTCTTGATGCGGGCTTCGGCCTTGGTGATGTCCTTGCGCATTTTGTCGGCGTAGGCACCGAACTCGGTGGTTTGCTTCTGTTCGGCGTCGTGTTCGTTGGTCAGGGTCGAAATGGCTTCGGCCACTTCCAGTGCCAGGTCTTCACGGTTGGCCTGGAGCGCGGCCATGGCCTTGGATTCCAGGTCCTTGATCTTGGCGTTGTACTGCGCCACGCGTTCAGCCGAGAGTTTGTGCTTGGCCATGATGGTGACCAGTTCGCGCTTGGCGTTTGCCAGGGCGCTGTCGGCGTCGCGGATTTCCTGATCGAGGATGCGCAGGGCCTGTTGGTCGGCAATGGCTTCGCCGACTTCGCTGGCGCCGCCACGCAGTGCGGTGAACAACTTGCTCCAGATCGATTGGTTTTGCATGACTCGGTACTCCCTGAAATTAGTTGAAGAAGCCTTCGAAGGCTTCGCTGGCGCGCTGAACGTTGTCGACGAGGGTTTTGATTTCGGTCACGACGTTGGTCAGGCTGGACTCGGAACTGAGTGCACCGAACATGCTGTAGACAGTCTGGCCGTTGGGCATCGATTCGATACCGATCGACGACAGCGGGAACATTTCCCGGCTGCGCAGCACGGCATCGTTGAAACGCTGCACGTCCTTGATGGATTCGAGATCGACCAGCACCGTGTCGACGATGATTTGCTCGCCGACGACGGCGATGTAAATCGGCAGCCCGCCAAACTCGTTCATTTCAAGCTTGATGCTCTGCTCGGAGCCTTGAATCAACGTCAGGGTGATTTCGTTGGAGACCACCTCATCCAGGGCCTGCAGGGCGCTGAAGAGGCGATCGATGTTCCAGTTGTTACCTGCGCTCATGTAATCCTCCAACATGAATGAACCAGCCAGGATCGGCTGGCGTAGCTGTTTCTCCATTTGCTTGAGCAGGCTCCGGTTTTCGGGAAGCACCCAAGTTTCATGTTTCACATAGCCGGCGGCGCTAAGTCCTCCACGCATCTGCTTCATGTAGAAGCTCGACGGTTTTTTTGCGGAGGGTTTCGAGCGCTCTCCCTGGCTGCTCGCGGGTGTTGTGTCTGAGGCTGCTGGAGAG
Organism: Pseudomonas sp. 05N36; assembly: GCF_056397385.1. Taxonomy (NCBI): domain Bacteria; kingdom Pseudomonadati; phylum Pseudomonadota; class Gammaproteobacteria; order Pseudomonadales; family Pseudomonadaceae; genus Pseudomonas; species Pseudomonas sp. 05N36. Next base: position 17,596 of record NZ_JBFTNH010000030.1, read on the forward strand.
CGACGTTTCATTGCAGTGGCTCCGCTTTTTTTTGTATCACGCGTGAGAACACTACAGATAAATTCAAGCACTCTCAACAACTCACGCGTGAGATTTTTAATCGACTGATTTTCATCACGAAAAAAGGCCCGTAGCGTGTCAGCGCTACGGGCCTTCGGGTCTTGCCGGGGGCAGATTCAGTGATTGGCCGCCAGGTAGTCATCAGTGGACACCACCGTTGCGTAGGCAAAACCCAGGGCCGACATGAACGCGGCATGCACCTGGGCGGCCGGGACGGTCACGCCGTTGAACTCCAGGTCTCGGGTGGCGCAGGCGTCGTGGATCACTGTGACGCCGTAGCCAAGGTCGGCCGCGGCACGTGCGGCGCCATCGATGCACATGTGGCTCATGCTGCCGACGATTACCAGGTTGTCGATGCCGTGTTGGTCAAGGATCGCCTCCAGTTCGGTTTCGCGGAATGCGTTGACGAAGTGTTTGAGCACCACCGGTTCATGGCTATGGTTGCGGACTTTTGGGTGCAATTGCGCGCCCTCCGAGCCCGGTGTGAAAAACGGCGCGGCGTCAGAGGTGAATTCGTGGCGGATATGCACCACCTGATCACCGGCATCACGGAAGGCCTGGATCACCCGCGCGGCGTTGTCGGCAGCCGCGTCGGCGCCGACCAGCGGCCATTTGCCTTGGGGGAAGTAGTCATTCTGGATATCGACTACGATGAGTGCTTGCTTGGCCATGRGTGTTTCCTCGGAAGGGTTGGTGTGGAACGAAGTATTGGGTTTCACCGGCCGTTCGAGGATTGGCCGCACCGACAATAGAAGGGGGAAAACTGACAATGGGCGTAGAACGCGCAGTCGCCGAGTTGGGCGTGCTGATCTATCCCGGCGCGCAGATGGCGGCGGTGCATGGTTTGACGGATTTGTTCGGTGTGGCGAATCGCATCGCCGCCGAGCATCAGAGTGTGCAGTTACCGTTGTTGAGGATCAGCCACTGGCAGGCGGATGCCGAGCATGCGCCTCAGCGCATTTACGACAGTCATCCCGCTGCCGACGGTGCGCTGATAGCGCTGTTGATCCCGCCCTCGATTGGTGGATTTTCGGAAGGCCAGGCATCGCTAGCGTTGATCCAGTGGATTCGCCAGCAACACGCGGCCGGTGCGACCCTCGGCGGGGTGTGCGTAGGCTCTATCCTGTTGGCTGAAAGCGGTCTGCTCGACGGTCGCCGCGCCACCACTCACTGGACCTCGGCGAAAAAATTTGCCGAGCGTTACCCGAAGGTCACGCTCAACGCCGACAAACCCATCGTCGACGATGGCGACCTGATCACCACTGCCGGATTAATGGCCTGGTCGGAACTGGGGTTGCGGCTGGTCAATCGTCTGATGGGTCCGAGCATCGCCACCAGCACTGCGCGCTTTCTGGTGATCGAACACAGCGACAGTGCGAGCGAATGCGGGAGCAACTTCGCACCGATTCTGAGCCATGGCGATGCAGCGATTCTCAAGGTCCAGCATTGGCTGCAAGCCAATGGGGCGGTGGAGGTGTCGCTGAGCGTCATGTCGCAGCAGGCCGGACTGGAGGAGCGGACGTTCCTGCGGCGCTTTCGAGCCGCGACCGGTTTGAAACCGACCGAATACTGCCAGCACCTGCGAGTCGGTAAGGCCCGGGAAATGCTCGAGTTCACCAACGGCACCATCGATCACATCGCCTGGAACGTCGGCTACTCGGACCCGAGTGCGTTTCGCGCCACGTTCAAGAAAATCACCGGCCTGGCGCCAAGCGATTATCGCGCACGATTCGGGGTGACGCCCCCCACGCGGCAATAAGCAACACAGCCCCTACGTGAAGCATACAAAAACGCAGCCCGAAGGCTGCGTTGGTTTGAAGGATCAGTGCCCGGCGACAATCTGTGCCGAACCCTGCACCGGCTCGGCATACACCGGGCCGAGGCGATCAAGTCGACCGCTCCAGGCGGTCAGCGCCAACGCGACCAGCACCACCAGGCCACCGATCCACGCGGTATGGATCAAGCCCATGTGAGCGACGATCAACCCGCCACCCCAGGCACCGCCAGCGATGCCGAGGTTGAAGGCGGCGATGTTCAGGCCGGACGCAACGTCCACCGCGTTCGGTGTGTGATGCTCAGCCTGACGCACCACATACACTTGCAGGCCGGGCACGTTGCCGAACGCCACGGCGCCCCAGACCAGTACGGTGGCCAGTGCCAGCCAAGGATTACCGGCGCTGAAGGTCAGTACGAACAGCACCGCGGCGAGCAGGGCAAAGATCAGTTTCAGCGCACTGATCGGGCCGCGTTTATCAGCCAGTTTGCCGCCCCAGATGTTGCCGATGGCCACCGAGACTCCGTAGACCAGCAGCACCAGGCTGACGGTGCTGGCGCTGAAGCCGGAAATATCCTGAAGAATCGGTGCCAGGAACGTGAAGGCGATAAACGAACCGCCGTAACCGACTGCCGTCATGGCGTACACCAGCAGCAAACGCGGTTGTTTCAGTACCTGCAATTGCTGCAACAACGACGCGGGTTTGCTGTGGGCGATGTTTTTTGGCACGTAGATCAGGCTGCCGATGAACGCAATCACACCCAGCGCCGACACGGCGAGGAAGGTTTCGCGCCAGCCGAAATGTTGACCGATAAAGGTCCCCAACGGTACGCCGGTTACCAGGGCCACGGTCAGGCCGGTGAACATGATGGCAATCGCGCTGGCGGCTTTTTCTTTCGGCACCAGGCTGGTGGCGATGGTCGAGCCAATCGAGAAGAACACCCCGTGGGCCAGGCCGGTGACGATTCGCGCAATGACCAGCGACTCGTAACTCGGGGCTTTCCAGGCCAGCAGGTTGCCGAGGGTGAACAGCACCATCAGCGACAGCAGCAACAATTTGCGTGGGACTTTGCCCGTCAGGGCGGTGAGCACGGGCGCGCCAATGGCGACACCCAGTGCGTAAAGGCTGACCAGCAGGCCGGCCGACGGCAGGCTGACGCCAAGGTCGGCACCGATGGTGGGTAACAGGCCAACGATGACGAACTCGGTCGTCCCGATGGCAAAAGCGCTAAGGGTCAGCGCGAGCAAGGCAATGGGCATGGCTGCAACTCCGGTGGTTTGATTCAGGAGCGCAGTGTCGGGGTTGGGTTCTTGCGGAAAAATAGCGAGACGGGCATTTGATATTTGACCTTCAAGCAAAGATCAAAGGCGCGTAACCCAAAACCGTTTACAGGGTTCGGTATTGGGTCAGTTTTTTGTGCAGCTCAGCGGTATTGGGCTGATCCAGTTCCAGCCAGTAATGCTGAGTACCGGCGATTTCGGCCGCGGCTGGCAAACCATCGCGGTACACCAACCGGTTGCTGGCGAGGGCCGGGACTTTGTGCCCCGGCAGCAGAGTGCCGGCGAGGTTCAGCGGGTCGACGCCGCAAACACTGATCAGGCTGCCGTCATGCGGGCGGCGGCGCACTTCGCGCAGCAGCGGGATCGCTTCGGGCAAGGCGAATTGTTCGCCCGCCAGACCGCTGACAAAACGTCCGCCGCGAATCTCTCCACGCGCCTCCAGCCGGTGAAAAGTGCGCAGCAATTCGCGCCAGCTCGGCAGCCAGTCGGCCTCGCGTTCCAGCAGTCGCCAGAACACCACGCCGTAACGCCTGAGCAAGGTCAGGGCGATGTGTTCGAGGGTTTCGCTCGGGGGGCCACGGTTATCCACAACCGGCGGCGTCGATTGACGGCGCAACAATGCCCAGCGCCCGGCATCGTCCATTCCGCCGACAAACGCCCCGCGTCCCCGTCGGCTGCTGCGCGCCTGGCGTTTGCTGGCGGGTGTAATCAACGCGCGCAGCCCGGCGAAGCTGTCGGCGTTGACCAGCCCGGCACCGACCAGTTCCTGCAAGGCGATCTCCAGCTCACTGCGCAGCAGATGAGCTTCGTGCAGCAGCTCATCGAAAAACAACGCGCCGCGTTGGCTCAGCGCTTGATGGGCTTTCTGGGTTTTGGGCGACAGCTCGCTGACCTCCGGTGGCTCGGTCAGGCTGCTCCAGAGCGGGACCTGCGCCCGTGGCAACAAGACAATCGGCGTGCTGCGCAGCGCAGCGCTGGTGGCTTTGTTGCGCACCGTCAGCCGGGTCCAGACCAGTTTGCCGCTGCGGCACAGCTCATCCAGCCACGTTGATGAATAGTTCTTGAGCCGCGCCGGCAGCAGATCGCTGTCCCAGGCAGACGCGGCCGCCGGGTAGCCTTCGAGCTGACTGACAATCGCCGGCAACACCGCGCTGCCCTGGCCTTGGGTGGCTGGCGACAGATGCTGCCAGTCAAACAGGAAACGCATGAAGTCCTGCAATGCCACGGGCTCGATTTCCCGCCGCAGGCGTTTGACCGTGTAGCGATGAATGCGCGCCAGCAAATGCCGCTCGCACCATTCTTCCTGCGTGGCCGCCGGGCTGAAGCGTCCGCGCAACACGTAGCCTTCGCGCTCCAGTTGCGCCAGCGCTTGAGTGACGTGAGCCGTCGAAAGCCCCAACGGTTGAGCAATCGCATGAATCGGCAGCGGACCAAATGCGCCGAGGCGCGCGCGGATCAGTTCGACCAGCGCTTCGTCGACGTCCCAGGTTTCATCGAAACCCGGCAAGGCCTGCAGCGGCGGTAACAACGCGGTGTGTGGATAAATCGCTTGCAGGCAAGTCAGGCGCTCCAGTGCCAGCCATATCGCTTGATCCGGGTTGATCTGCAAACGGCTGGCGCGCCCTCCATTCGTCAGGGTTTGCAGCCAGTGCGGCCACTGCGGATTGGCCTGCGCTTCGGCGTCGCTGATCGCGGCCAGGCTCATCAGCGCTTCATGCATTTCATCGGCGCTGGTGGGCTGCGGCCAGGCCTCATCGCGCACCGATTGAATGGCCTCGGCATCCAGCGCACCGAGGTCGTCGGTCGATTGCGGATCGCTCCAGCGGCGGTTGAGCACCGCTTGAGTACGGCGTTCTTCCAGTGGCGCATCGTCGAGAAAGGTGTAGGGCCGGGCGCTGAGAATTTCCGCCGCCAGCGGCGAGGGCGCGGGCAAGTCGCGGCTGATCAAGCGCACTTCACCGCGTTCCATGCGCCGCAACAGCGCCAGCCAGCCATCGCAGTCCATGGCTTCGTGCAGGCAATCGTCGAGGGTTTGCTCGACCAGCGGGTGATCGGGGATTTCGCGCTCGCCGACGAGGTTTTCCAGGCAGGCGATCTGGTCGGGAAACACGCTGGCGATCAGGTCTTCGCTTTTCATCCGCTGGATCTGCGGCGGTACTTTGCGGCCGCCGCTGTACCGCGGCAACGCGAGGGCGACACCGGCGTTCCAGCGCCAGCGCACACCGAATAGTGGCGCGTCGAGTACCGCTTGAATCAGGATCTGTTCGGAGCTGTTGCTGTGCAGATAACGCCAGACCTCATCCAGCTCGAAACTGTGGCTGGTGGACAGCGACAAGACGATGGCGTCTTCGCTGGCGGCGGCCTGCAATTCGAAGTTGAAGGTGCGGCAAAAGCGCTTGCGCAAGGCCAGGCCCCAGGCGCGGTTGATGCGGCTGCCGAACAGCGAGTGAATGATCAACTGAGTGCCGCCGGACTCGTCGAAAAAGCGCTCCATCAGCAGCGTGTCCTGAGACGGCAGGGCGCCGAGCGTCAGCCGGGCGCGGGCGAGGTAGTCCACCAGTTGTTCGGCGCTGGCGAGGTTGAGGCCGAGGGTTTCGGTCAGCCAGTCGATGCTCGGCTGTAGATCACCGGGCGTGGCGCTCAGCAGCTCATCGAGGTGCGCGTGCAGGCGCGCCACGGCGAGCGACAATTCGGCACTGCGTCCCGGCGCTTCACCAAGCCAGAAGGGGATGGTCGGCGGCTGGCCCTGGGCGTCCTCGACGCGGATCTTGCCGGTTTCGACCCGCAGGATCCGGTATGAAGTGTTGCCCAACTGAAAGACGTCGCCAGCAATGCTTTCCACCGCGAAGTCTTCGTTGACGCTGCCGATGTTCAGCCCTTGTGGCTCCAGCAGCACGCTGTAATCGGCGTTGTCGGGAATCGTCCCGCCACTGGTCACCGCCGTCAGTTTGGCGCCGCGCCGGCCACGTAATGTGCGAGTCACCGCGTCGCGGTGCAGGTAGGCGCTGCGGATTCCCTGACGACCGTTATAGCCTTCGGCGAGCATCTGCAGCAGCGCTTGATAGTGTGTGTCGTCGAGTTCGGTATAGGGCGATGCGCGATGTACCATTTCGAGCAGGGCCTGCTCCTGCCATTCCTGGCAACTGACCTCGGCGACGATCTGCTGCGCCAGTACGTCCAGCGGCGCGTGGGGGATCAGCAAGGTGTCGAGTTCGCCCCGGCGCACGCAGTCGAGCAGGGCGGCGCATTCGATCAGGTCGTCGCGGGTGGTGGCGAATAGACGGCCCTTGGGCGTGCCGCCGACCTGGTGCCCGGAGCGTCCGACCCGTTGCAGAAACCCGGCGATCGAGCGCGGTGAGGCGATCTGGCAGACCAGGTCGACGTCGCCGATGTCGATGCCCAGTTCCAGCGAGGCGGTGGCGATCAGTACTTGCAGGTCGCCACGCTTGAGCCGCTGTTCGGCATCGAGGCGAAACTCCTTGGCCAGGCTGCCGTGGTGGGCGGCGACGGCGTCTTTGCCCAAGCGCTCGCTAAGGTGACGGCTCAGGCGCTCGGCCAAGCGTCGGGTGTTGACGAAAATCAGCGTGGTCCGGTGCTCGCGTGCAAGCTCTGCGATACGGTCGTAGACCAGTTCCCAGACATCGTTGGCCATCACCGCCGACAGCGGCACCGGCGGCACTTCGATGCCCAGGTCCCGTCGGCGGGCGTGGCCGATATCGACGATCTCGCAGGGGCGGCCGGTGCCCACCAGAAAGCGCGAAACTGCTTCGATGGGTTTTTGCGTGGCAGACAGGCCGATGCGCATCAGCGGTTCCAGACACAAAGCCTGCAAGCGCTCCAGGCTCAGGGCCAGGTGGCTGCCGCGCTTGCTGCCGGCGATGGCGTGGATTTCGTCGACGATCACTGTGCGGGTGCTGGCGAGCATGCGCCGGCCGGAGTCGGAGCCGAGCAGCACGTACAGCGATTCCGGGGTGGTGACCAGAATGTGCGGCGCGCTTTTGCGCATTGCCGAACGGTCCTTTTGCGGAGTGTCGCCAGTGCGCACGGCGGTGTTGATCTGAAGTTCGGGGAAGCCCAGTTGTCGCAGTTGCTCGGTGATACCGGCCAGCGGGGTTTGCAGGTTGATCTGAATGTCGTTGGACAGCGCCTTGAGGGGCGAGACGTAAACCACCAGGGTTTCGTCAGGTAATTCGCCACCGTGGGCCAGGCCTTGATGGACCAGATCGTCAATGACCGCAAGAAACGCCGTGAGGGTTTTGCCGAAGCCGGTCGGCGCGGCGACCAGCGTCGAACGACGCTGGCGAATCAACGGCCACGCGCCGGCTTGCGCGGCGGTGACCGCCGGGAAGGTGCTGTTGAACCAGGCGCTGACGGCAGGGTGAAAGCCAGCCAGGGCGCTTTCGGCTGATACGGGGAGGTTCATGGGGTAATTTATGCGGCTGGGTGGCTGAAGATGCAAGTACCGCTCAAGATCTCCCGCGATCCTTGGTGCCCCATCGCGAGCAGGCTCGCTCCCACAGGGGATGTGTGTAGATCACAAAATCCCGGCCCACCGCAGACCCCATGTGGGAGCGAGCCTGCTCGCGATGGGGCCAGTAGCAGCACCCTGTGTCCAAGGTATCTACACTTTACGAGTGACGGTTGCGCTTTAAACCCGCAAAATGCAACGATTCTGGCAATTCTCAACGGCAACGCCTGCGGGCTGTGCCGATCAAATCATCGTTCCAAACAGACTGGGCCTGCTGACTCTATGCGAATGCGCCTTATGTTACTGGGTGGCGGAAATGCCCTTGGGCAGGCGCTGATTCGCCTCGGTGCAGAGGAAGACATCGGTTTCCTCGCCCCCCGTCCACCGCAAGACGGCTGGGACGCCGCAAGCCTGACGCAGCTGCTCGACGACACTCGTCCCGACGCTCTGATCAATCTCGCCTACTACTTCGACTGGTTTCAGGCGGAGAGCGTGGCCGAGGCGCGCTTGGCTGCCCAGGAGCGGGCGGTCGAGCGGCTGGCCGAACTGTGCCAGCATCACAATATTGTCCTGGTGCAGCCTTCCAGCTACCGGGTATTCGATGGCTCGCGGGCGACGGCCTACAGCGAAAAAGACGAACCGGTGCCGCTGGGGCTGCGTGGCCAGGCTTTGTGGCGTATCGAGCAAAGCGTGCGCGCGACCTGCCCGCAACACGTGATGCTGCGTTTTGGCTGGCTGCTCGATGACAGCGTCGACGGCACCCTGGGGCGTTTCCTCGCGCGTGCCGAGCTGCCTGAAGAACTGCTGATGGCCGATGACCGGCGTGGCAACCCGACACCGGTGGACGATGCTGCGCGGGTGATCATTTCGGTGCTCAAGCAACTCGATTGCGCAGCGCCACTGTGGGGCACTTACCACTACGCCGGGCATGAGGCGACCACGCCGCTGGCGCTGGGGCAGGCGATCCTCGCCGAAGCGCGCACTCTGCACCCGCTGGCGATTGAAGCACCGACCGCGCAGGCTCACGCCGCACGGCCGGATGCCGCCGAAGAACCGCAGCACGCGGTGCTCGCCTGCAAGAAAATTCTGCACACCTTCGGGATCAAGCCGCGCGCCTGGCGCGCAGCACTCCCGGGCTTACTGGATAGGTTTTATCGTCATGGCTGATGGCCCTGTTTTGATCACCGGCGGTGCCGGTTTCATTGGTTCGCACCTTGCTGACGCCTTGCTCGCCAAGGGGCATTCGGTGCGCATCCTCGACGACCTGTCCACCGGTAAACGCAGCAACCTGCCGCTGGACAATCCACGGGTCGAACTGATCGAAGGTGACGTCGCCGATGCTGCGCTGGTGGCAACGGTGATGGCCGGTTGCAGCGCGGTTGCACATTTGGCCGCCGTGGCGTCGGTTCAGGCGTCGGTGGATGATCCGGTGCGCACTCACCAGAGCAATTTCATCGGCACCTTGAACGTCTGCGAAGCGATGCGTCAGGCCGGCGTCAAGCGCGTGCTGTTCGCTTCAAGCGCAGCGGTCTACGGCAATAACGGTGAAGGCGAGTCGATCGACGAAGAGACCGCCAAGGCGCCGCTCACGCCGTACGCCTCAGACAAGCTGGCAGGCGAGTACTACCTCGACTTCTACCGTCGTCAGCACGGTCTGGAACCGGCGATTTTCCGGTTCTTCAACATCTTCGGCCCGCGCCAGGATCCCTCGTCGCCGTACTCCGGGGTGATCAGCATTTTCAGCGAGCGTGCGCGCAAAGGCCTGCCGATCACCGTGTTCGGTGACGGCGAACAGACCCGCGATTTTGTCTATGTCGAAGACCTGGTCGACCTGCTGGTGCAGGCGATTGAAATGCCGACGCTTGAAGTGGGTGCGGTGAATGTCGGCTGGAACCAGGCGACGACCCTCAAGCAAATGCTCCAGGCGTTGGAGGAAGTGGTGGGGCAGTTGCCACCGATCACTTACGGCCCGGCACGTTCTGGCGACATCCGCCATTCGCGGGCGAACAACCAGCGTCTGTTGCAGCGCTTCACCTTTCCCGAGCAGACGCCGATGAGCGTCGGATTGGCGCGGTTGTTGGGGCGCTAAGCTTTTCGCAGTCATGAAAACCTAGCTAAACCCATGTGGGAGCGAGCCTGCTCGCGATAGCAGTGTGTCAGTCAACATCGATGTTGAATGTCACTCAGCTATCGCGAGCCGGTGGTGTCGATGTCGATGTAGCGCACCTGGCCGTTGAGCATGATGTGGTCGGTCAGCATGTAATCGGCACCGACCTGCCATGCGAGGCCCCAGGAGTTTTTCGTCTTGAAGTTGCTGAAGCCGTTGGCTTGCGCTTCGTTACTGAGCTTTTCGTCGTAGATCCAGGTGTAGTTGATACCGGCGCCCACATACGGCTGGAATGCAGACTTGTTGTTGAGCGGGTAGTAAACCACGCTCAGGGTCGGCGGCAGGTGTTTGAGGGTGCCGAGCTTACCGTTGGCCGCGCCCAGGGAGGTGCCTTTGAGGTTCACGTCATGCTGGAACGGCGAGGCGGCGAGCAGCTCGATGCCGATATCGGGGGTGAGCATGTACGCGAAGTTCAGGCCCAGCTGCGTGCTGCTGTCCATGGTCGCCTTGCCACCCAGATCGGCACCCGCCAATGGACCGCGATCAACCTTGACGCTGGAACTGCCGGCTGTCGGGTTTACGGTGATTGCACCGGCCCGAACGATGATGTCACCGGCTTCATGGGCTTGGGCGAGGGGGGTTGCAAGCGCGAATGCAATGAGGGACGCGCTGAGCAATGACTTGTGCATGGGGGCTCCAAAGGAAGATTCAAATTCTGTATCTCCAATGGTACGAAGCGTCAGGAACGGCGCTTTTGACTCAGCTCAATGAAAGGGTGATGGGGTTTGAATCGGGGGAATCCTTTGCTATAGCGGTGCCGCCATCGCGAGCAGGCTCGCTCCCACAGGTTCAGCGGTGCCCTTGTGGGAGCGAGCCTGCTCGCGATGTCTATCTTTCTGGCGACGAATAACTAGCGGTTTCACTCCGGCAATTCGTACACGTAGATCTTGTCCGCATCCATCTGATACCCGGCATCTGCCAATTCGCTGGTCGACGCCTTGACCTGCATTGCTCCTTCAATCCAGTACGGCTGATACAGCTCGTCGAGCTTCACTCCACCCTTGCTTTTGACATGGACGATCTGGTTTGACGGTGGAGGCGGCACGTGGATGCATGCGCCGAAATACGGCACCAGCAGAAAATCGGTGGTGCGACCTTCCTCGCTGACTTCCAGCGGCACGATGTAACCCGGCAGGCGAATATTCTTGCCGTCGAGGCTCTTCACCACCGGCGCATTGGGCATGTCTTGCTTGGCCGCTGGCGCGGACTCGGCGGACAACGCGCTGCTCATCTGCGACAGGTCGTGCAGCGGTTTCATGTTCGGCACTTCTGCCGGCGCGTCGGGCGGGATCATTTCCGCCCAGGTCAGGTCTTTCGGTGCGGCCGCCCACAGGGGCAGGGCGACCAGCATCAACAGCGCAGGCAGAGCGCGGAGCATCTTCAGTGTCCTCATAAACGGATCGACAGACCATCGGCCAACGATTGGCGATAGGCGCGCCAGGCCGGCACGCTGCCCATCAGCAACGCGGCGATCAGGATGCCACCGAGCAGCGTCCATTCATACTCGCTTGGCCAGGCCAGCGGCAGGTACAAGCCGTAGGTCGATTGCACGTAGCCTTGGGCGGCGGCGATGCATACATACAGCAGCGCCAGGCCCGCAACCACCCCGGACAGCGCCAACGCAAAGGCTTCCAGCACCAGCAGCGTTGCAATGTGCCACGGCCGGGCGCCGACCGAACGCAGGATCGCCATCTCGCGGCGACGTTCATTGAGGCTGGTGAGAATCGCCGTGAGCATGCCGATCAACCCGGTCAGCACCACAAACAGCGACACCACGAACAGCGCTTTTTCGGCGGTGCCCATCAGGCTCCAGAGTTCCTGCAAGGCGACGCCCGGCAAGATCGCCAGCATCGGCTCGCCACGGAACTCATTGATCTCGCGTTGCACGGCGAAGGTCGAAATCTTGTTGTTGAGGCCGAGCATGAACGCGGTGATGGCTTGCGGCGTGAGGTCCATGTTGCGCGCCTGATCGGCGCTGATCCGACCGCTGCCCTGGGCTGGCACACCGTTGTGCCAATCGATGTGAATCGCCTCCATGCCGCCGAGACTGATGTGCAACGTGCGGTCGACCGGGGTGCCGGTGCGTTTGAGGATGCCGACCACGGTGAACGGCTTGTCGTCATGCTTGACCAGGCTGATCACCGCCACGCCGTGAGCCAGCACCAGTTTGTCGCCGAGCTTGTAATGCAGCGCATCGGCCACTTCGGCGCCCAGCACCACTTCAAACGGATCCGTGGCAAACGCCCGACCGCTGGCCAGTTGCAGGTTTTGCTGACGGCCGTACTGGTAATGCTGGAAGTAGGCGTCGGTGGTGCCCATCACTCGATAACCGCGATGCGAGTCACCGAGGGAAATCGGGATCGCCCATTTCACTTTCGGGTTGTTGGCAAAGTGCTCGAAGCTGTCCCAACGGATGTTGTTGGTGGCGTTGCCAATGCGAAACACTGAATACAGCAACAGGTTCACCGAGCCTGAGCGCGCGCCGACAATCAGGTCGGTGCCGCTGATGGTGCTGGCGAAGCTGGCCTTGGCTTCGGTGCGCACACGCTCCACCGCCAGCAACAGGCAGACCGACAGGGCGATGGCGAATGCGGTGAGGATCGCGGTGAAGCGGCGGTTAGCCAGGCTGGCCATGGCTAGACGAAACAAATACATTTCAGACCTCGAGCGGCGTGGCGGCGCGATTGAGTTCGGCCAGCGACAGGTGACGATCGAACAGCGGCGCGAGGCTCTGATCGTGGCTGACGAACAGCAGGCTGGAACCGGCTTCGCGGCACTCGGCGAACAGCAAACGGATAAATGCCTCGCGGGCGTCGTAATCCAGCGCCGAGGTCGGTTCGTCGGCGATCACCAGTTCCGGCTGGCCGATCAGCGCACGGGCAGCGGCGACCCGCTGTTGTTGGCCGATGGACAGTGAATCGGCACGGCGGCCGAGTATGTTTTCATCCTTGAGCCCCAGGTGTGCGAGTAAGGTCGCCGCCGCCTGATCAATGCTGCCGTGGCGCTGAATCGCGCGGCTGGCGCGCAGTTTGGAGAAGTGGCACGGCAGCTCGACGTTCTCGCGCACCGAGAGAAACGGCAGCAGGTTGAACTGCTGGAAGATGTAGCCCGTGTGGTCGACCCGAAAGTGATCGCGGGCGCCGGCCGACAGCTCGGTCAGCTCCTGGCCGAGCAGGCGAATGCTCCCGCGATTGGGTTTCTGCACGCCACCGAGCAGGCCGAGCAGGGTGGTCTTGCCACTGCCGCTGGGACCTTTGAGAAATAGCGTTTCACCAGGCTCCAGGCGAAACGCCGGGATATCCAGTAAAGGCGGATGACCGGGCCAGTTGAAGCCCAGGTCTGAGAGTTCGATGAGTGCTTGGGTCATAGCGCCGATTTCATGAGTGTTGATCACCTGTGGGAGCGAGCCTGCTCGCGATAGCGGTCTTACAGTCGCATCAATGTTGAGTGTGCGGGCCTCATCGCGAGCAGGCTCGCTCCCACAGGGGGATTGCGGTGGATCAGAATTTCAGTGCCGCAGCTTTGGAGGTCACTTCAACCCCTTGCTGGCCGCTTGGGCTGATGAGTTGTACCTGAATTTTCTGCGTCGCGGGGAAGGTCGTGAACACTTGCGACAAGTCCAGGTTCTTCAGCGCACCCGGGGCGGCGCAGGTGAATTGGTAGTGCGCGTGGATTTCGCTGTGATCGTGATGATGCTCTTCAGCGGCTGCGCCTTTACCGTCGGTCGCGTGGTCGTCATCGTCGTCATGATCATCGGCATCCGGTTTGTCACCGAACAGCGGGCTCTTCAGTTCTTGCTGGCTGACCACACAGTTGGCGGCTTTTGGCAGGCTGAACAGCACCAGCGGTTTCTCCAGTTGCGCACGGGTGGCGGCGACTTTGGCCTTGTCTGCATCAGTGCTGGCAACGTGTTCAAAACCCACCAGGTTCATCGCCGGGCTTTCCAGCTCCAGTTCCAGCGTCTGACCGTCCAGCGCCGCGTTCAAACGCCCGACGCCATGTTCGTGGGCGCCCAGGCTGCCGTGTTCATGCTCGTGATCATGAACTTCGGCGGCCTGAGCGATAGCCAGCGGCAACAGGGCAAACGGCAAAGCGAGTAACAGACGACGCATGGACTCTCTCCGGGAAGGAAGATGAAAATTTTGTTATGTAATCTTATAACAAGAGTGGCGAGAGTTTGACTGTCTGCTTGGCGTTGCGCAAGACGCGTGGGAGCATGTTCGTCATAAACCTGAGGAAACCCCAATGTTGCGCATTCGTGGAAGCATCGGCGATTGGCCGGTGGATTTGACCCTGGAACTGGATGATGGAGATTGGGCGCGGCTTGGCGCGCAGTTGCAGGTGAGCAAATCGGAAAACAGCGCAGCAGTGGCCGATCCGGTGGTCAAACCGGTCAATCAGGATGAGGTGCTGTGGCAGCTTGCCAAGGATTTGCTGCGCCAGTCCGGGCAACTCACGGGGCCGGACCTGCTGGAGCAACTGCAGGGTTTGACCGGCAACACCGTCGCCGGCAAACGCTTGCTGGTGCGCTTGCGCCACAGTGCCGAGGTCAAGGTCGTGAGCGGCGGGGATACGCCGCTCTATAGCTGGATCGAGCAGGCCTAGTAGAGTGCTGCAAACAGCTTGCGGCGGTAAACGGTCACCAGCGGGTGATCGTTGCCCAGCAGTTCGAACACTTGCAGCAGGGTCTTGTGCGGCAACCCTTCGCTGTAGCTGCGATTGCGGATGAACAGCTTGAGCAGGGAGTCCAGTGCCGGCTCGTATTGTTGACGGGCCAGTTGCTGGATCGCCAACTGATAGACGGCTTCATCGTCCTGCGGGTTTTGCGCCAGACGGGATTTCAGGTCGGCGACATCCGGCAAGTCAGCGGCCTGGCCGAGAAACTTGATCTGCGCCTTGGCGCCGGCCAGTGCCGCTTTGTGTTCATCGCTTTTCACCGCATCGAGCACGGCCTGGGCTTCACCCAATTCGCCGCGTTCGGTCAGGCAGCGCGCGTAAAGGATCAGCGCGCGGGCGTTGGTATTGTCCTCACCCAGCAGCACTTTCAGGGTGGCCTCGGCGTCTGCGAAACGACCTTCGTCGAACAGCGCCTGAGCCTGTTCGATCGGGTCGGCAGCGGCCGGCGGTGGCATTTTCACGTGTGGCTCAAGCAGTGCGCGGACAGCGGACTCGGGCTGTGCGCCGGCAAAGCCGTCCACCGGCTGGCCGTCCTTGAACAGCACCACGGTCGGCAGGCTGCGAATGCCGAAGCGCGAAACGATGTCCGGCTCGACGTCGCAGTTGACCTTGGCCAGCAGCAACTCGCCCTGATAGCTCTCGGCGATGGATTGCAGCATCGGCATCAGCGCCTTGCACGGCGCACACCATTCAGCCCAGAAATCCACCAGCACCGGCTTGTGGAACGAGTTCTCGATCACCGACTGGTCGAAATCGGCAGTAGTGGCGTCGAAGATATACGGCGTGTCTTGACTCATGAGGTATCTCGAAGAAACGTGAATGGGGGAACTATAAGGCTTGGTGGGGACGGCAGTAAGTCCTCAGGTGTCTGATAAACCGTCATCGCGAGCAGGCTCGCTCCCACAGGGACCAATGCCTGCCACAAAATCTGTACTCGACACAAAACCAATGTGGGAGCGAGCCTGCTCGCGATGCTTTTAGCTAGCTGCGCTGCGCGTGGTACAGGCTCACATGCCGAAATTCTTCTGGCTCGGCCAGGTCCGGCAAGGTCATCGCCTCAAGCATTTCCAGCCGCTGATACAACGGATGACGGAAATCCCGAACCCGCGAATCCGCCACCAACGCCTCGCGGCCACGACTGAGAAACTCATCGAGCAACGGCAGGTTGGCCCGGTCGTACAACACGTCGGCCACCAGAATCAGATCAAAACGATCGGCTTCGGCAAAAAAGTCTGTCGAGTAGCTGAGCGTGACGTCATTGAGTTCGGCATTCGCCCGGCAGGCCGCAATCGCCAGTGGGTCAAGGTCGCAGGCCACCACTTCCAGCGCCCCGGCCTTGACCGCCGCAATCCCCGCCACCCCGGAGCCGGCACCGAAATCCAGCACGCGTTTGCCGGCAACCCACTGCGGATGCTCCGCCAGGTAACGGGCTATCGCCAGGCCGCTGGCCCAGCAAAAGCTCCAGTACGGTGGCTCGTGCAGAATGCGCCGGGTTTCTTCCGGGCTGAAGGCGCGGTCCATGTTGTCGCCGTCGATCAGCCAGAGTTTGAGCGTGGTCTCAGGCAGCGGGCATGGAACAAGCTGGGCATCGCCGAGCAGTTCAGTTAATGCCAGTTGCAGGTCGAGCGGCGCATTCATGGCGCTTTGAGGAACTGCAATTGGCCCAGGGCCTGGGTCTTCGGCTCAAAGATGCGTTGCGCCGGCAGGTGCAAAATCAACTGTCCGGACTGGCTGGCACGACCCCGCAGTTCGACGCGAGCACCGACCGGGAACGAGTCCGGATTGAATCTCAGATGGAACGGCAGAGCCTTGTTGTTACCGATCAGGTTGGCACTGGCGAGCAGCTGTTGCGGCCGGGAGCGTTCGTCGATCACCAGCAACGCCAGTTCAACCTCGGCGCCGGCCGGCACGCCCTGCAAGGTGCCGCTCAATTCCCGTTGATACGCAGGCAGCGGTCCGAGGTCGGCCGAGGCCTGGGCTTTCTTCTGGGCCATCTCCGGCGCAGGGCCTGGGGTCGGTGCCGCCGGTTTGGGTGCGCTACTGCTACACGCGACCAACAGGCCGGCGAGACTGAGTAAAACAAGCGGTCGTAGCGGCATTTGCAGCTCCAGCAAAATGAAATCCATCGATCAGTCAGTGTAGCCCGTCTGTATACCGCAAACCCTATGGCTTGTCTTGCCAGTGGGATGCGCTACCATGGCCCTCCCTTTTTTTGTTGCCTGCCACCATGCACTGTCCCTTCTGCGGTGCCAACGACACCAAGGTCATCGACTCGCGTCTGGTCGCCGAGGGCGAACAGGTGCGCCGCCGGCGCGAATGCCTGGCCTGCGGCGAACGTTTCACGACGTTCGAAACCGCCGAACTGGTGTTGCCGCGCCTGATCAAAACCGACGGCAGCCGTCAGCCATTCGACGAAGAAAAACTTCGCGCCGGCATGCAGCGTGCGCTGGAGAAGCGCCCGGTGAGCGTCGAGCGCCTGGAAGCGGCGCTGGCCCATATCAAACACAAACTGCGGGCGACCGGCGAGCGCGAGGTCAAATCCCTCGTGGTCGGTGAGCTGGTGATGGCCGAGCTGCAAAAGCTCGATGAAGTCGCCTACATTCGTTTCGCTTCGGTGTATCGCCGCTTCCAGGACCTCAACGAGTTCCGCGAAGAGATCGATCGCCTGGCCCGTGAGCCGGTAAAAGAATGAGCATCTCCCCGGAACAACAGGTCCTCGACGCCCATTACATGGCGCGTGCGCTGGAACTGGCGCGCAAAGGTCACTACACCACCCATCCCAACCCTCGAGTGGGTTGCGTGATCGTGCGTGACGGGCAGATTGTCGGCGAAGGCTGGCATGTGCGTGCCGGCGAACCGCATGCCGAAGTCCACGCCCTGCGCGCCGCTGGTGAAAACGCCCGGGGCGCCACCGCCTACGTCACGCTGGAACCGTGCAGCCATCATGGCCGCACGCCGCCGTGCGCCGATGCGCTGGTGAACGCCGGCCTGGCGCGAGTGGTTGCGGCGATGCAGGACCCGAACCCGGAAGTTGCCGGTCGCGGCCTGCAGCGTCTGGAGCAGGCGGGCATCGAGACCCGCAGCGGCGTGCTCGAAGGCGAGGCGCGCAAGCTCAATGAAGGTTTTCTCAAGCGCATGGAACACGGCTTGCCGTTCGTGCGGGTCAAGTTGGCGATGAGCCTCGACGGTCGCACCGCGATGGCCAGCGGCGAAAGCCAATGGATCACCGGTCCCGCCGCCCGCTCGGCGGTGCAGCGTCTGCGGGCGCAGGCCAGCGTCGTGTTGACCGGTGCCGATACGGTACTGGCCGATGACGCGCGCTTGACCGTGCGCGCCGATGAGTTGGGCCTGGATGCCGAGCAAACTGCGCTCGCCATGAGCCGCCCGCCGCTTCGCGTGCTGATCGACGGCCGCCTGCGCGTGCCGCTCGACGCGCCGTTCTTCAAGGCCGGCCCGGCGCTGGTCGCCACCTGTGTCGCGGTGGAAGAGCAATACGCCAACGGCCCCGAATGCCTGATCGTGCCCGGTGACGATGGCCAGGTCGACCTGCGCAAGCTGCTGGTTGAACTCGCCGCCCGGGGCGTCAACGAAGTGCTGGTGGAAGCTGGTCCGCGTCTGGCTGGAGCGTTTGCCCAACAAGGGTTGGTGGACGAGTTCCAGATATTCATTGCGGGCAAGTTCCTCGGCTCCACGGCGCGACCATTGCTGGACTGGCCACTCGCGCAAATGAAGGATGCGCCGGAGCTGAAAATCACAGAAATTCGCGCGGTGGGCGATGACTGGCGAGTCACTGCCATCCCTATGCCATCGGCGAGCGTATAATTCCCGACCTGCGCCACAAGCGAAGGTTTTGTTCTCGAGGAGGACTCCATGTTTACCGGCATCATCGAATCCATCGGCAGCATCCGTGCATTGACCCCAAAAGGTGGCGATGTGCGGGTTCACGTAGAAACCGGCAAGCTCGACCTGAGCGACGTCAAACTCGGCGACAGCATTGCGGTCAACGGCGTCTGCCTGACCGCCGTTGAACTGCCGGGCAATGGCTTTGCAGCGGACGTCAGTCGCGAAACCCTCGACTGCACCGCCATGAATGACCTGAAAAGCGGCAGCCCGGTCAACCTGGAAAAAGCCCTGACCCCGACCACCCGTCTTGGTGGGCACCTGGTCAGCGGTCACGTCGACGGTGTCGGCGAAGTCGTTGCGCGTACCGAGAATGCCCGTGCCGTGGAGTTCCGCATTCGTGCGCCGAAAGACCTGGCCAAATACATCGCCCATAAAGGCTCGATCACGGTCGACGGCACCAGCCTGACGGTGAACGCGGTCGACGGCGTCGAGTTCATGCTGACGATCATTCCTCACACCCTGAGCGAAACCATCATGGCGTCTTACCAGCCAGGTCGCCGGGTCAACCTTGAGGTCGATCTGCTGGCCCGTTACCTGGAACGCCTGCTGCTGGGTGACAAGGCTGCAGAATCCTCGAAGGGCAACATTACCGAAAGCTTTCTGGCCGAGAACGGCTACCTCAATTCCTGACACTCAATTTTTGAAAGAAGGGGGGTGCCGCGTGGCGCTCAATAGCATCGAAGAACTGGTTGAAGACATCCGCCAAGGCAAGATGGTCATCCTCATGGATGACGAAGACCGCGAGAACGAAGGCGACCTGATCATGGCCGCCGAGTGCTGCCAGCCTGAACACATCAACTTCATGGCCAAGCATGCCCGTGGCCTGATCTGCATGCCGATGAGCCGCGAGCGCTGCGAACTGCTCAAGCTGCCCTTGATGGCGCCGCGCAACGGCTCCGGTTTCGGCACCAAGTTCACCGTGTCCATCGAAGCCGCTGTCGGTGTCACCACCGGTATCTCTGCGGCTGACCGTGCGCGCACCGTGCAAGCGGCCGCTGCCAAGGACGCCAAGGCCGAAGACATCGTCAGCCCGGGCCACATCTTCCCGCTGATGGCCCAGGCCGGCGGCACCCTGGCCCGTGCCGGCCACACCGAAGCCGCTTGCGACCTGGCGCGCATGGCCGGTTTCGAGCCGAGCGGGGTGATCTGCGAAGTGATGAACGACGACGGCACCATGTCCCGTCGCGCCGAGCTGGAAACCTTCGCTGCCGAACACAACATCAAGATCGGCACCATCGCCGACCTGATTCACTACCGGATGATCCACGAACGTACCGTTCAGCGGATTGCCGAGCAGCCGCTGGACAGCGAACTGGGCCAGTTCAATCTGGTGACCTATCGTGATTCGGTAGAAGGCGACGTGCACATGGCACTGACCCTGGGCACCATTTGCGCCGAAGAACCGACCCTGGTTCGCGTGCACAACATGGACCCGCTGCGCGACCTGTTGATGGTCAAGCAGCCAGGCCGCTGGAGCCTGCGCGCCGCCATGGCCGCGGTTGCCGAGGCCGGCAGCGGTGTGGTGCTGTTGCTCGGTCACCCGCTCGATGGCGATGTGTTGCTGGCGCATATCCGCGAAACCGCCGACCACGCACAGCCGAAAAAACCGACCACCTACAGCATCGTCGGTGCCGGTTCGCAGATCCTGCGTGACCTGGGTGTACGCAAAATGCGCCTGATGAGTGCGCCAATGAAATTTAATGCGATATCCGGTTTCGATCTGGAAGTTGTAGAATACGTGCCCTCCGAATAAAGACCGGTGTTTTTCACCCCCTTGTTCGCGGTTCAAATATCACTGAGGGACGCGTACTGAACGCGTCCCGGCTCTTTAAGAGATTTGTCGAATGACCCTGAAGACCATCGAAGGTACCTTCATCGCCCCCAAAGGCCGCTACGCTTTGGTTGTTGGCCGCTTCAACAGCTTCGTTGTTGAAAGCCTGGTAAGCGGTGCTGTTGATGCCCTGGTTCGCCATGGCGTGAGCGAAAGCGACATCACCATCATCCGTGCCCCTGGCGCCTTCGAAATCCCGCTGGTTGCGCAGAAAGTCGCTCAGAAGGGCGAGTTCGCGGCAATCATCGCGCTGGGCGCGGTCATTCGTGGCGGTACTCCGCACTTCGAATACGTGGCTGGCGAATGCACCAAGGGCCTGGCCCAGGTGTCCATGGAATTCGGCGTACCGGTCGCTTTCGGCGTACTGACCGTCGACTCGATCGAACAAGCCATCGAACGTTCCGGCACCAAGGCCGGCAACAAAGGTGCTGAAGCTGCCTTGTCCGCTCTGGAAATGGTCAGCCTGCTGGCGCAGTTGGAGGCCAAGTGATTAGCGACGAAAGCGATCGTTTCAACCCGCGCGATCCAAAGCCTGCGGATGCTGGCAAACCATCGAAAAGCGTCAAGCGTCGCGAAGCCCGTCAGCTCGCGACCCAGGCGCTGTATCAATGGCACATGGCCAAGCAATCGCTGAACGAGATCGAAGCGCAGTTCCGGGTCGATAACGATTTCACCGATGTCGATGGTGCTTACTTCCGCGAAATCCTCCACGGGGTTCCAGCGAACAGGACCGAAATCGACACCGCGCTCAAGCCATGCCTGGACATCGAAATCGAAGAGCTGGACCCGGTTGAACTGGCGGTTCTGCGTCTGTCCACCTGGGAACTGCTCAAGCGTGTCGACGTGCCTTACCGCGTGGTGATCAACGAAGGCATCGAGCTGGCTAAAGTCTTCGGTTCCACCGATGGCCACAAGTTCGTCAACGGTGTACTCGACAAGCTGGCCCCGCGCCTGCGTGAAGCTGAAGTGAAGGCGTTCAAGCGCTGATCGGCGCTTGAACTGCCATTGCCATGGGCGAGTTTGAGCTGATCCGCAATTACTTTGCCGCCGCGCCTTGTGCGCAGGGCGGCGAGGGCGTTGCCCTGGGGATCGGCGACGACTGCGCCTTGCTCGCTGTTCCCGCAGGGGAGCAGCTGGCAATTTCCACCGACACGCTCGTGGCCGGTGTGCATTTCGCAGCCCCTTGCGACCCGTTTCTGCTCGGTCAGCGTTCGCTGGCTGTGGCAGTCAGCGATCTGGCTGCCATGGGCGCCACCCCCATTGCCTTTACCCTTGCCCTGACTTTGCCGACGGTAACCGCCGATTGGCTGGACGCCTTCGCCCGTGGCTTGAACGCCATGGCGCAACACTGCAGTGTACGGCTGGTGGGCGGCGACACCACACGCGGCCCGCTGAGCCTGACCATGACCGTGTTCGGTCGGGTCCCGGCAGGCAAGGCGCTGACCCGTAGCGGTGCGCAACCCGGTGATCTGGTGTGCGTGGGCGGTGAGCTGGGCAACGCCGCCGGAGCATTGTCGTTGGTGTTGGGTGAGCGCGTCGCGCCCGCCGAAGTTGCCGTGCCGTTGTTGGCGCATTATTGGTCGCCACAGCCGCAGCTTGAATTGGGCATGGCGTTGCGCGGCAAAGCCACCTCGGCACTGGATATCTCTGACGGTTTGCTCGCCGATTGCGGGCATATCGCCAAGGCCTCGGCTGTCGGCTTGCTGATCGAAAGCGAAAAGCTGCCGCTGTCCACGGCACTGGTGAGCTTTCTCGGTGAGAATGCTGCCCGCGTGGCGGCCTTGAGTGGCGGCGACGACTACGTGCTGGCGTTCACTTTGCCGCCTGCGCAATTACCGGGACTGCTCGCCGACGGTTGGCCTATTCACGTTATCGGGCAGGTCGTGGTGGGGCAGGGAGTGGCGCTGCTGGACGCGAACGGGCAAGACATCACCCCGCAAGCCCGGGGTTATCAACATTTTCGGGAGACACCGTGACAGATCATCCCAAGCAGAGCCCGGCAGGACGCGTGCCGCCATCGGTCTGGCGTAATCCCTGGCATTTCCTGGCGTTCGGTTTCGGCTCGGGCACCTTGCCCAAGGCGCCAGGCACCTGGGGCTCGCTGGTTGCGCTACCTTTTATCCCGTTATGGCAGATGTTGCCCGGCTGGGGTTACTGGCTGATGCTCGGCATCACGATGCTGTTCGGCTTCTGGCTGTGCGGTAAGGTTGCCGACGATTTGCGGGTGCACGACCACGAAGGCATCGTCTGGGACGAAATGGTCGGGATGTGGATCACCCTGTGGCTGGTGCCGGCAGGTTGGTACTGGCTATTGGCGGGGTTCCTGCTGTTCCGTTTCTTCGACATTCTCAAGCCATGGCCGATTCGCTGGATCGACCGGCATGTACATGGCGGTATCGGGATCATGCTCGACGACGTGCTGGCAGGCGTGTTTGCCTGGTTGGCGCTGCAGGGGCTGGTCCGGTATTTCGCCTGATGAGCTGATTGAGGGGCGGATGGATTGAGGGACTGGGGGATGGTCGGACGTTGGCTGTGGGTTCTGGTTTTTGCGGTGTTCTGTTCGCTCGCCCGTGCGGCGGATGTGCCGACGACACCGGCCGTGATTCATCTGGCCAGCGAGGACTGGGATGACTACACCGCCGCCGATGGCCATGGCCTGGCCTGGGACATTTTGCGCGCCGTGTTCGAGCCGGCCGGAGTGACACTGGATATTCGCACCGTGCCTTACACCCGTTCGGTGGGGCTGGTGCAGCGTCGTGAAGTGGACGCGCTGGTTGGCTCCTATTCCAATGAGGCCGATCAGGTGCTGTATCCCCATTGGAATTTCGATACTGATCATATCTATGCCCTGGGCCTTGCGAGCGACCCGGCACCGACTCTGGAGACTCTGGGGACGTACCGACTGGCCTGGGTTCGTGGCTATCGCTACGAAAGTTACCTGCCGAACATCCACCGCTATAACCAGATCGAACGCCGCAGCGGAATCTTGCCGATGCTCAAACAGGCTCGGGCGGACTTCTATATCGACGCGCTGACGGAAATCAATGAAGTGCTCGCAGAAGCTGAGGCTCCGTCCCTGTACCGGCGCACACACTTGACCGAACTGCCGTTGTACCTTGGTTTCGCCGATACACCACGGGCCCGTGCCCTGATGGCGCTGTACGACCAGCGCATGGCGTTGCTGGTCAAAACCGGCCAGTTGAAACCGATTTTCGAGCATTGGAAACAACCTTACCCCTTTGATGAGAGTGCCAAGCCGGCAGGGCAGTGATCAAACTTTTTGATCGTTATGGCCGATAATTCAGCCTAAGCGTCTGTAGGAACCTGCTGTTACAATGCCGCCTCTGCGAATCTCCAGTACATACAGATCAGGAGCACACCGGTGCCTGTCGTTTTTGTCGCCGCTTCCAAGCTGCCAACGCCTTTTGCGCAATTCACCATGCATGGCTTTCTCGATGAGGCCACCGGCCGCGAGCACGTCGTACTGAGCCTGGGTGATGTCGCCGACGGTGCCCCGGTACTCGGCCGGTTGCACTCCGAATGCCTGACCGGCGACGCCTTGTTCAGTCAGCGTTGCGACTGCGGTTCGCAACTCGAGGCGGCGTTGCAGGCGATCGCCCGCGAAGGTCGCGGCGTGTTGCTTTACCTGCGTCAGGAAGGCCGTGGCATTGGCCTGCTGAACAAGATCCGCGCGTATGAATTGCAAGATGGCGGCGCCGACACCGTTGAAGCCAACGAGCGTCTGGGCTTTGCTGCCGACCAGCGCGACTACGCCATGTGCCTGCCGATGCTCGAGCACCTGGGCGTGAAATCCCTGCGCCTGATGACCAACAACCCGCGCAAGGTCAAGGCCTTGACCGACATGGGTATCGTGGTTGCCGAGCGCGTGCCGCTGCACACCGGCCACAATCCGCACAACAAACTCTACCTGGCGACCAAGGCCAGCAAGCTCGACCACATGATGGGCAACGAGCATCAGGGCGAGGCAGACCGGGCGTGACTCGCGGCCAGGTCCGGCGGCGACTGTCCGTCAACTGGTGGCAATACCTGGCGCTGGCCTTGCTGCCGCTGCTGGTGATCAACGGCGTGTTCGGTCAGAGCGAGGCGTTTTTGCCGGTGCTGGCGATGCCGTTTTTCATTGCCGGGGTGGCCTCGATGTTTGTCAGCCTGCGGTTTTTCGGCGGCTACAAACACGCCTTGATCGCCACCCAGAAAGCCCTCGATACCCCGGAAGAACCTGCTGCCTGGGTTGCCCTGGCGGCTAAACGCCGGATTGCACTGCTTGTCGCGGCCTTGCCGGCCTGGATCGGTGCTCTAGCGGTATTCGTCGGCCTCGAAGCGGTACCTTTGGTCCTGCTGGCGCTGTCGACCACGGTGCTGTTCTACCTTTACCGTATTCCGCGTCAACTCGGCTGATGTGCCGTTGGCTGGCGGTTCTGCTGCTGGCCGTCAGTGGCTCGGCGGTCGCGGTAGAGCGGGTGGTCAGCCTCGCGCCGTCACTCTCGGAAATCGTCGTTGAACTGGGCTCGGCCGACCTGCTGGTGGGCGTGCTCGATGCTGGCGAGCGTCCTGCAGAACTCAACTCCATTCCTTCTGTTGGCCGTTACGGTCAGTTGGATATGGAGCGCCTACTCAGTCTCAAGCCGGATTTGCTGTTGCTCTGGCCTGGCAGTGTTGGCCCCGCGCAGCGTGAACAACTGAGCCGATTGGGGATCCCGACCTACGTCGCCGAACCGCATAACCTCAAACAACTGACCCGCCAAATCGAAGCGATCGCCGAGCAGCTCGGCCGACCTGAACGTGGGCACATGCTTGCGGTTGATTTGCGCAAGCAGCTCGACGATTTACGCCAGCGCTATCAGCGCAAAGAACCGCTTCGGGTGTTTTATCAGGTCTGGGATCAGCCGCTTTACACCGTGGGCGGCGGGCAGATCATCAGCGATGCGCTTGAAGTGTGCGGTGCGCGCAACGTGTTCGCCGACATGACCTTGCCGGCGCCGCAGGTCAGTGTGGAGTCAGTGCTTTCGCGTAATCCCCAGGTGATCCTCGCCAGCAGCCAGGCGCAGCTCGACGCCTGGAAAGCCTGGCCGCAGATGACCGCGGTGGCTCAGGGGCAATTGCTGTTGGTGGCGGATAAAGGCCTGGAGCGGCCTAGCGGGCAGATGATCGAAGCGACGGCCAAGTTGTGCCGGTTGATCGCGCCACAGCGTTAACCTGTGGCGAGGGGGCTTGCCCCCGTTCGGGTGCGTAGCAGCCGTAATCCAGTTGATGCGGTGTGCCTGATTAGAACCGGTTGCTGAATTTGGGGCTGCTTCGCAGCCCAACGGGGGCAAGCCCCCTCGCCACAAATGACCGAGGCGGTCTTTAGAGCTGCGGCATCCACGTCACGCCAAACATCAACGCCCGGCCTTCTTCCCGATACCCGTACTGGCTACCGTCATGCTCGTAGAGCGCGCGGCTGTAGTTCTTGTTCAGCAGGTTATCGACTTTCATTTCCAGCGTGACCTCGTGACTCGCCGCCCAACGGCTGCGTAACCCGAGCAGGGCGTAACCGCCCAGCGGCTGACGGTTGTCCTTGTCGTCATAGCTGCCACTCACCGCTTGCCAGCTGGCGCCGAGGCCGAGCCGATCAAACTGACGGTCCAGA
Organism: Pseudomonas sp. 05N36; assembly: GCF_056397385.1. Taxonomy (NCBI): domain Bacteria; kingdom Pseudomonadati; phylum Pseudomonadota; class Gammaproteobacteria; order Pseudomonadales; family Pseudomonadaceae; genus Pseudomonas; species Pseudomonas sp. 05N36. Next base: position 43,404 of record NZ_JBFTNH010000030.1, read on the forward strand.
TCCAGGCTCAAGGTCCGTCGTGCACGGCGGGCCAGGGTGTGGCCGCTGTCTTGATCCCGTGGGTCGATGATCGCAACGCCGAGGTTGCTCTGCCAGCCGAACCACTCCTGCTTGAGGGCGGCCTCGAAACCGTTGATCCGCGCCGACGCGATGTTTTCCGGGCGTGAATGGCTGCCGAAGATGATCGCGTCTTCAAGGTCGGTGCGGTACAGCGAGGTTTCCAGTCGACTGGTTTCGCTCAACTGACTGCGCCACTGCACCTCGTAGCTTTTCGAGGTTTCGGGTTTCAAGTGCGGGTTGCTGAAGTCCGGGTAGTAGAGGTCGTTGAAAGTCGGCGCGCGGAAGCCTTCGCTGTAGCTCAGCAGCACGTCGTTGTCCGGGTTCAATGGCAGGGTGAAGGTGCCGCTCCAACTGTTTTGGCCGCCAAACTGTTGGTTCTGATCGCGACGCAGACCCAGTTCGGTGGAGAAACTTTCAGCCTGGAAGCGATGCTGGATAAACGCCGCGCGGTTCCAGCGACTGTCTTCGGCAAACGCTGTGCTGCTGTTGACCCGGTCTTCGTACCAATCGCCGCCGAGAATCAGGCTGTTCTGCGGGTTCAGCGTCAGGTCGTTTTGCCAGTTCAGCGAGTTGCGGTAAGTGTTGAACACGCTGTGATCGTCGCTGAGTTTGTCGAAGGTTTCTTCGCGGTTTTCGCTGTGGCCCAGCTCCACGCGGGACTTCCACGCATCGTTGATGCGTGCGTCGACAAAACTGCTGACGCTGCTCACGGTGAAATCGTTGTAGGGCTTTTGCTGGACGCTGTTGCCGGAGCTGATGTCGTAGCGACCGAACGGGTTGTCGAATTCGTTTTTGCCACGGTTATCGAGGATGTTCAGGCCGGCCTCGATATCGTCATTGACGGCATGGCTAAGGCTCAGGCTGACGGACTGGTTGCGATAGGCATCATGGTCGTCATCGCTGGGGTAGGACGTATGAGTGCGATTGATCCCAGTCGTGTCATCAAGGCTGGCACCAAGGTTGAAACGGGTTTGCGCGTCGCCCCCGGACACGCCCAGGCTGCGCTCCCAGGTCTGGTGACTGCCAAAACCCATGTGCACGCGCGGTTGCAGGCCTGACTCGGCGCCGCGACGGGTAAAGATCTGAATCACTCCGCCAATCGCGTCGCTGCCGTAAATCACCGAGCGTGAACCCCGCAGCACTTCCACACGCTCGATCTGCTGGATATTCAGGTGCTGCAGATTACTGTCGCCGGACGTCGAGTTGCCGATGCGTTGGCCGTCGACCAATACCAGCGTTTGCGCTGAGTTGGTGCCGCGAATATAGATCCCGGGCAGGCTGCCACGGCCACCGCTTTGCGCGACTTGTACGCCCGGCACCCGGCTCAGCAGGTCGGTCACGCTGCTCGGTTGCAGGCGGTCGATGTCGTCACGGGTAAACACCGTGTTGGCGGCGCTGCTGTCGTTGCGCGCTTCGACCTGGCGGTTGGCGCTGATCAGTACGTCGGGCAGTTTCAGGGCTTGCTCGCGCTCGAAGGTGTCGGCGAAAAGCTGACCGGCAGGCAAAAGGGACAGCGTCAGGGCGAGGCGGGGGAACTTCATGGGCAGTCCATTGGCATTTTGAGCGAACACAAATCAAATGTGGGAGCGAGCCTGCTCGCGATTACGGTGTGTCAGTCAACATTAGAGTCGACTGTCAGTCCGCTATCGCGAGCAGGCTCGCTCCCACAGGGGCCTGCGTTTAGAGGCCCAGCAGTTGCAGACGCTCGCGGATGGACGCTTCGATACCCGCTTCATCCAGACCGCATTCGGCGAGCATTTGCGCTGGCTTGGCGTGCTCGACGTAGACGTCCGGCAGGCCCAGGTGCAGCATCGACTTGAGGATGTTCTCGCGGGCGAGGAACTCGCTGACCGCGCCACCGGCACCACCCATGATGGCGTTTTCTTCGATGGTCACCAGCAACTCATGGCTGCCGGCGATCTCGCGTACCAACGCTTCATCCAGCGGTTTGACGAAGCGCATGTCGACCACGGTCGCATCGATTTTTTCAGCGACTTTCAGGGCTTCGGCCAGTTGCACGCCGAACACCAGCAGGGCAACGGTGCTGCCCTGGCGACGAATCACGCCCTTGCCGATTTCGATCGGTTCGAGGTTCTTCTCGATTGGAGCATTCGGGCCGGTGCCGCGCGGGTAACGCACTGCCGCCGGGCCGTTGTACAGATGGCCGGTGCTGAGCATCTTGCGCAATTCGTTTTCGTCGCTCGGGGTCATCACCACCATGCCGGGGATGCAGCGCAGGAACGACAGGTCGAAACTGCCGGCGTGAGTCGGGCCRTCTTCACCCACCAGGCCTGCACGGTCGATGGCGAACAACACGTCGAGGTTTTGCACCGCGACGTCAYGGATCAGTTGGTCGTAACCGCGTTGCAGGAACGTCGAATAGATCGCCACCACCGGTTTGGCGCCTTCGCAGGCCATGCCGGCCGCGAAAGTGACTGCGTGTTGCTCGGCAATCGCCACGTCGAAATAGCGCAGCGGGAAACGCTCGCTGAAGGCCACCAGGTCGGAGCCTTCTTTCATCGCCGGGGTGATGCCGACCAGGCGCGGGTCAGCCGCGGCCATGTCGCACAGCCACTCGCCAAATACGCCGGAGTACTTCGGCCCGCCGGCTTTTTTCGGCGCGGCAGCTGGAGCGTCCAACGGTTCGAGCTTGGTGATCGCGTGGTAACCGATCGGGTCGACTTCCGCCGGAGCGAAGCCTTTGCCTTTTTTGGTCACCACGTGCAGGAACTGCGGGCCCTTGAGGTCACGCATGTTGCGCAGGGTGGCGATCAGGGTCGGCAGGTCGTGGCCGTCGATCGGGCCGATGTAGTTCCAGCCGAGTTCTTCGAACAGGGTGCCGGGAACCAGCATGCCTTTTGCGTATTCTTCGGTACGACGGGCGATTTCCCAGGCGCCGGGCAGGCGCGACAGGACCTTCTTGCTGCCTTCACGCATGCTGGCGTAAGTGCGGCTGGAGAGGATTTTCGCCAGGTAATTCGACAGCCCGCCGACGTTGCGCGAGATCGACATGTCGTTGTCGTTGAGGATCACCAGCATGTTGGCGTCGACTTCTGGCGCATGGTTCAGCGCTTCGAACGCCATGCCCGCGGTCAGTGCGCCGTCGCCGATCACTGCGATCGCCTTGCGATCGCTGTTTTGCAGGCGGGCGGCAATCGCCATGCCCAGCGCTGCGCTGATCGAGGTGCTGGAGTGGCCGACGCCAAAGGTGTCGTACTCGCTCTCGGAACGACGCGGGAAGGCCGCAAGGCCGTCCTTCTGGCGCAGGGTGGCCATGCGTTCGCGGCGACCGGTGAGGATCTTGTGCGGATAGGCCTGATGACCTACGTCCCACACCAGCCGGTCGTCCGGGGTGTCGAAAACGTAATGCAACGCGATAGTCAGCTCGATAACACCCAGGCCGGCACCGAAATGCCCGCCGGTCTGACCGACCGTGTAGAGCAATTCCAGGCGCAACTCATTCGCCAGGGTTTCCAGCTCGGCTTCGCCTAACCGGCGCAGGCCGTCCGGCGTGTTGGCACGGTCGAGCAGGGGCGTGGTCGGGCGCTTGCGGGGAATCTCATGAAACGTCGTGGGCATCAGGCGAATCGTTATAGGTATAAAAGAGGCGGCAGTTTACCTGATGCATCGCACGCTGCCCACGCAGAGCTCGGAACTTGGCCGATTTACGGTGGGCAACGGGCGCCGGATCAGTTGCGGCGTTCGACGATATAGCGCGCCAGATCACGCAGCGGCTCGGCCGACGCGTCAAACGGTCGCAGTGCGTGCAGGGCCTGATCGCGCAGCTCCAGGGCATAAGCCTTGGCTGCATCGAGGCCGAGCAGCGCCGGGTAAGTCGGTTTGTCCCGGGCAATATCCGCGCCCTGGCGCTTGCCGAGGGTTTCGGTATCGCTTTCGACATCGAGRATGTCGTCCTGCACCTGAAACGCCAGGCCGATGGCCTGGGCATAGGTCTGCAAGGATTTCAGTTGGTCTTTCTCGGCGCGGCCACTGGCCAGGGCGCCAAGCTTGACGCTGGCTTCGATCAGCGCGCCGGTCTTGTGTCGGTGCATGTATTCGAGGGCTTTTTGATCAAGCTTCAAGCCGACCGACCCCAGGTCGATGGCCTGACCGCCGACCATCCCGGCCGGGCCCGCCGCCAACGCCAGGGCGCTGACCATTTGCAGGCGGATTTCGGCATCGGCTGAATTCAGGCGCGGGTCGAGCAAAGCGCTGAATGCCAGGCTTTGCAGGCCGTCACCGGCGAGAATCGCGCAGGCTTCATCGAATTTCTTGTGAGTGGTCGGTTGGCCGCGACGCAGATCGTCGTCGTCCATCGCCGGCAAATCGTCGTGCACCAGCGAGTACGCGTGGATCAGCTCCACCGCACAAGCCGCGCCGTTGGCGTGCTCAGCTTCACCGCCCAGCGCTTCGCAGGCTGCATAGGCCAGCAACGGACGAACGCGTTTGCCGCCATTCATCACGCTGTAGCGCATGGCTTCATATAAACGTGCGAGTTCAGGGCTCGGCGCGGTGAACAGGGTTTCGAGTGCCGCGTTGACCCGGGCCTGACTGCTGGCCGAATACGCCGCGATCATTCTGGCTGTTCCGCGTCAAAGGGAGCCTCGGACAGCTCGCCATCACGCTCAAGCAGCACCTGAACCTTCTGCTCGGCCTGCGCCAGCGCAGCCTGGCAATCACGGGTCAGACCGATGCCTTGCTCGAAAGCGGTCAACGAGTCTTCCAGCGACAGCTCGCCGTTCTCCAGGCGCTCGACCAGCGTTTGCAGGTCGGCGAGGGATTGTTCGAAATCCAGTGCAGCTTTTTTGCGGGCCATGGCGGCGATTTCCGGTAGACGTTAAACCGGCGCGACACTAGCAGATAGGGGGGAGAGGGGCAAATGGGCGGGGTATTTGGCGCAGCCGTTGCGGGGTAAAAACCATGTTGATGTCAGAACCTGCTGACGATCGATCCACTATTCGGTCCGTCGTCCAGCCGCAGGCGTGATCCTCGCCGCAAATTTAGTTGTATCTGATTGTTAAAAGTCGTCCATATCGCTAACCTTCGCGCTTTCTACGACCCAATAGCCACGGGTCTTTCTGACGAAACACAGTTTTTTGATCTGTAACGCGCCGAGGATCGGGCGCAAGGTTTCGTTATGCATGGCAGGAGGCGTCACATGCGTTGTTTTCTTTCACTGCTGATCGCACTGGTCTGCGCATCGGCTGCCTGGGCAGGGCCCACGGCCGAAGTGTCGGAACCGGTGGGCGGCTGGCGCTATAACGGCCTGCTGGACCGCAGTGAAAACCCTCAAGTCGCCTATCCCACACCGCCCATCGATCGGGGCGTGCAGCGCAATCGCACGATGATCGAAGGCCAGCTCAAGGCCATTGGCACGCTGCGCGGGCCTCACACCCTCGCGGTCAACGGCAATCCCCTGAATCTGTACACCGATGACAACGGGCGTTTCACCCGCCCGTATGCGTTCGGCGCCGGTTCCAACAGCGTCGAAGTCCGCAGTTCCGAAGGCAAGTCGCTCAAGCGCGTGCAGTTCTATGAAGCGAATAACCTGCGCACCCCGGCGCGGATTCGCGTGGTGCTGGGTTGGGACGATCCGAAGGCCGAACTCGATCTGCACATCATTACTCCCGACGGCCAGCATGCATTTTTCGCCCACACGACGTTGACCAACGGCGGCGGCCTCGACCCGGATGGTGTCGATGGCCCCGGCCCGGAAATGTTCACCATGACTGCACCGATGCATGGCACCTATCTGGTTTACGTGAACTATTGGGGCAACTTCGGCAGCGGCGGCTATAACTTCGATGAGTCCAGCAACCAGAACGAGGTGATCACCTCGCAGATCAATCTGGTGCTCAACGAAAACACCGTCGACGAAAAACGCGAGACGTTCATCGTGCCCTTGCGGGCCATCGGTGATCTGTTGCTGGTCAAGACTTTCAACTATTGAACATCCCGCACCATGGATGAATTGCCGAGCTTTGGGAACATGAGCGTGAACATGAGCGATAACACGATTTCATCGGCCGATTCCCCGGCCGCCGGCGCACCTGCGGCCAACACCTCGCGTCGTTGGCCGGCGCTGCTGATCGGGCTGTGCCTGGTGGTCGGCGTGGCGGGCGGGTTGGGGTGGTTCATGCACAAGCCCAAGGCGCCGCCTGCGCAGTTGGCCAGTGACAAACTGGGCATGAGCCGGCCGGACGGTCTGCTGGAAACCCGTTCCTTGAGCCAGTTGCCCAAGGACTTGCTGACGGTGCCATTTCTCAAGGAAACCCTGACCGAAGATTTCGTCTTCTATTATGAAGCCCATGCCGATCGTCTCGGGTTGATCGGCAGTCTGCGCCGGATCATTTACGAGCATGACCTCAAGTTGCAGGACAGCCTGATCGAACAGCTATTCGATCAGCCCGCAGACGTGGCGCTGTGGCGTGGGGCGGATGGTCGCCTGAAGGACTTCCTGTTGGTGATGGATCGCGGTGGCCTGGCCAAGGTGCTGGAGCCGTTGGCTAAAGTGGCGCTGGATGATTCGCAGTTGAGCCAGCTCGGCGAGATGAACGTCGCCGGCGATGTGGTGCCGGTTTATCAACTCACCTACAACGCCGGCAAAGCCCTGGTGTTTGCTTCTCACGGCGACAAACTGGTGGTGCTGTCCAACCCGCGCAAGCTGTATGACATGGGCCATGGTCCGACCGACGAGCACGGCATGGTCTCGACCCAGGCGCTGGAAGCACTGCTGGGTGGCGAAAAACTCTTCCCCGAAGCCTTTGGGCTGCAACCTAAAGCCCCGGAGGTCAAACAACGGCTCTCGGTCAGTTCCAGCGTATTGGCCATGGGTTACCAGCGCTTCATCCCCAACTTCGCCGGGCTGCGTTTCGACATGGACGACAAGGGCTGGCACAGTTTCCTGGCCATGGATGAACTGGATAACCAGCCGGACTTCGATTTCAAACCGATCTGGCAAGCCATGCCGATAGGCGCCAGCGCCTGCGTGGCCCTGCCGCTGGCCGCCGAACAACAAAAACCGCTGCTGGTGAAACTCGGTGCCGACGAAGCGGTGGCCCAGGCCCTGACCGATCATGTGGCCGGTGCCGCCGGCCTCTGCTGGTACGCCGACTCACGGTTGTACACGCCGTTGCTGGTCGCCAGCCTGAATGACAAGGACAGCGCCAAGCTCGATGGCGATCTGGGCAAGCTGTTTGGCTCGATGGTGGGCGCTTATGAACGCAACGTTGCCGAGCACGCCTTTGCGGTGGTAGAGAAACAGGAAGGCGAAACCCATCGGTGGCAGCGCCAGGTCAGCTCCAACTTTGGCCAATACCCGGCGAAGTCAGCCGAGCAGCCTGCCGCAATCGCCGCCAAGGCGTTCCTGCGGGTGAGCCTGGCGCGCCACGGCTCGACGCTGTTGTTCTCCCTCGACGACACACTGGTGGACAAGGCCCTCGGCACCCTCGACAAACGTTTCCCGCCACTGGCCGACGTGTTGCCGAAAGATCAGCTGACGCCGCTCTACTTGGGCCCGGATTCCATGGCACAGCTGATGCAGCGGGAAACCCTGGATAGCCTGCCGCAAGACATGGAGCCGGTTTTCTACAACGCCGCGCAAACCTACCTGATTCCGAAACTGCGCACGCTCGGCGGCTACGGCAAATACGCCCTGACGTTGCCCAAAGGCAGCGAGCCCGATGGCCACTGGCAATGGCTGCCGCTGGAATGGAAAGCCCTGTGACGGCACTCATCCGAGGCCTTGGCCTGCTGGCGCTGCTGCTCGGCACGCGGGCATTTGCCAGCGAAGCCGCGCCGCTTGACCCGCAGCAATCCCAGGTCTTTCGCGCCTGGTTCGTGCGCATCGCCCAGGAACAACTGACCCAGGGCCCGAGCCCGCGCTGGTATCAGCAGGACTGCGCCGGGCTGGTACGTTTCGCTGCCAACGAAGCGCTGAAAGTCCACGATGACAAATGGCTACGTAGCAATGGCCTGTCCAACCGCTACCTGCCGCCGGAACTGCCATTGAGCGACGCCCAGCGCGGCCTCGCCCAGCAATGGCAGCAGGGCGGTGGCAAGGTCGGGCCTTACGTCAATGCCATCAAGCTGATCCAGTTCAACAGCCGTCTGGTGGGCCGCGACCTGGCCCAGGCCCGGCCTGGCGATCTGATGTTTTTCGATCAGGGCGACGACCAGCACCTGATGATCTGGATGGGCCGCTACATCGCCTATCACACCGGCACCACCACCCCTACCGATAACGGCATGCGCTCCGCAAGCCTGCAGCAACTCATGACATGGAAGGACACCCGATGGATTCCCGACGCAGCCAACCCCAACTTCATCGGCGTCTATCGACTGAACTTTCTCTCCCAATGATCGGTGCCCGCATGTTGCGCATTTGTTCAAGACTGCCCCTGTTGTTGGCCTTGCTGGCCCCTTTGGCCACGGTCAATGCCGACGATTCCGTCGAGCCCAGTGGCTACACGGCGGTGGCCGGTGAAAGTTTTTTCCTGTTGGCCGACAGCAGTTTTGCCAGTGACGAGCAGGCGATGGTTCGCCTCGAAGCGCCGGGCCGCGACTATCGCCGATACCGCATGGAGCCGTACGGTGGCGCGGACATTCGGGTCTATCGGATCGACAAGCCGCTGGATTTCCTCAAGCGTCAGAAGAACCTGCATCGCGTGGTCAGCGACGGCCAGTTCAAGGGTGAGGGCCTGTCAAACACCCTCGCCTACCTGTGGGACAGCTGGTACCGCAAATCCCGTCGGGTGATGCAGCGAGCGTTTTCTTACGAGTCTCGCAAACAGGTCACCGAGGAAGTGCCGGAACTGAAAATGGGCACTGCCATCGTCGCGCGAACGCCTTACGACGCGCAGCCGCAATTTGCCTTGATTCCGGGTTTGCCGGTGGTCAGCCAATTTCGTTATCCGCTGTGGGAGGCCAAGCCGATCCAGCCGCCTGCGGGTGTGAACCTGGCGGGTTCTTCCAGCGAGTTCATCAGTGTCGCGCCGGGTAACGTGTACATCCCGCTGGGTAACCTGAAGCCGGGGTTGTATCTGGTGGAGGCGCTGATCGGCAAGTACCGTGCAACCACTATGGTGTTCGTCTCCAACACCGTGGCCGTGAGCAAGATTGCTGGCGATGAACTACTGGTCTGGGCCGCACGCAAACATGAAGGCAGTTCGGTGCCCAAGGTCAATGTGTTGTGGACCGATGGCCTGGGCGTCATGAGCAGTGGCGCCACGGATGCCGATGGTTTACTGCGTCTGAAACACGCCAGCCCGGAGCGTTCCTTCGTGATCGGCGAGGACGAAGAGGGCGGGGTGTTTGTCTCCGAGAACTTCTATTACGACAGTGAGATCTACGACACCAAACTCTATGCATTCACCGACCGTCCGCTCTATCGGCCGGGGGATTGGGTGTCGCTGAAAATCGTTGGTCGCGAGTTCAAGAACGCCCGGGATTCGGTGCTGCCAGCGGCTGCCGACGTCAACGTCAGCGTGCTGGATGCCACTGGCACCGCGCTGCAATCGTTGGCGTTGAAGCTGGATTCCAAGGCTGGTACCCAGGGCCGCTTCCAGTTGCCGGAAAACGCTGTGGCCGGTGGTTATGAGCTGCGCTTCAGCTACAAGGATCAGGCCTACAGCAGTGCCTTTCGCGTTGCTGAATACATCAAGCCGCACTTCGAAATTTCCCTGAATCTGGCCAAACAGGATTACCGCACCGGCGAACCGGTCAAGGGTAGCCTCGTGCTGCTGTACCCGGACGGCAAGCCCGTGGCCAACGCCAAGTTGAGCCTGAGCCTGCGCGCCCAGCAACTGTCGATGGTCGATAACGAGCTGCAATACCTCGGGCAATTCCCGGTGGAGCTGACCAGCACCGAACTGACCACCGATGCCAAGGGCAACGCCACACTCGACCTGCCGGCCGCCGAGAAACCAAGTCGCTACATGCTCACGGTGTTCGCCAGCGACGGCGCGGCGTATCGGGTCAAGACCACCAAGGAAATCCTCATCGACCGCGGCGCCGCAAGTTTCCGCTTGAGCGCGCCGCAGCGCTTCAGTGCGGTAGGCGACAAAGTTACATTCAGCTACGTCAACGAGGGTGGCAGCGAGCGGGGCAAAGCGCTGAGCCCCAGCAGCTACAGCTGGGTGCGCCTGGAAGACCAGGGCAAGGGCGAGGGTACTCTCGCGGCCGCGGATAAAGGTTTTGCACTGACGTTCGATCGCCCTGGCACCTATAACCTGACGTTGAAGGATGACCACGGTCGTGCGCTGGGCGGCACCGGCCATTCGGTCACCGGCGACGGGGTCAAAGCCGTACCAGGCACTGTGGAAATCGTTCTCGACAAACCCGAGTACCAGGCGGGCGATGAAGCGCTGGCACTGATCACTTTCCCCGAGCCGGTCAGTGATGCGCTGTTGTCTCTGGAACGCGACAAAGTCGAGGCCACGGCATTGCTGTCCAAGGGCGGCGACTGGCTGAAAATGGAAAAACTCAGCCCCACGCAGTACCGCGCGAGGATTGCGGTGAAGGACACGTTCGCCCCGAACCTGACCTTCTCCGTGCTTTACACCAAGGGCGGCCAGTACAGCTTCCAGAACATCGGCATCAAAGTCGTCGCGCCGCAGATCGACGTGACCATTGCCACCGACAAGGACAGCTACCAGCCGGGCGACACCGTGTCGGTGGACCTGAGCACCCGGTTCGCCGGCAAGCCGGTTCCGGCGCACCTGACGGTCAGCGTGGTGGATGAAATGATTTACGCGTTGCAACCGGAAGTCGCGCCGACCATCGACCAGTTCTTCTACCACCCACGGCGCAACAACGTGCGCACCAGCGCCAGCCTGTCGTTCATCAGCTACGACGTGGCCTTGCCGGGCAGCCCTGGCGCGCCAGGCAAGGCCAACCGTAGCGAGCGCGGAGTGAAAGTGCTGGAGCGGCCACGCCGCGAAGACGTCGACACGGCGGCGTGGCAGCCCGAGTTGATGACCGACGCCAACGGCAAGACCCGCTTCACCTTCAAGATGCCCGACTCCCTGACCCGCTGGCGCATCACCGCCCGGGCCATTGCCGATGACGGTCAGGTCGGTCAGAAGAAGCAATTCGTGCGCTCGAACAAACCGCTGTACCTGAAATGGAGCGGGCCCGGCAAATTCCGCAGCGGCGACAAACCGGATCTCGGGGTGTTCGCTTTCAGCCAGTCCGAGAAACCGGTCAAGGCCGAGCTGGTGAGCCATTACGGCGGCGTTGATCAGCGTGTGCCGGTGACCCTGAACAACGGCATCAACTACATCGCGCTACCCGCCTTCGCATTAGCCAGTGGCGAGTGGACCGCCGAGCTGGTGCAGGATGGCAAAACCGCAGACGCCCTGGCCGTGCGCTTGACCGCGACCGGCGAAGGTTGGCAAGTGACTCAAAGCCAAAGTCTGGATGTGCTCGGCGGCGATACACCGCTGACCCTGCCGGCGGATGCCAGCGACATCCGCCTGCGGCTGGATGACAGCCCGCAAGCGCTGTTCCGTTCGGCCCTCGACGACCTGTTGAGCTACCCGTACGGGGGCGTCGAGCAGACCGCCAGTCGTTTGCTGCCGCTGAGCATCGCTTACCCGACCTTGTCGTCGAACCCGCGGATTCGCGACCGCTTGCGGCTGATCATGCAGAACAGCCGTCTGCGGCTGGTGCAAATGGCCGGGCCTTCCGCGTGCTTCACCTGGTGGGGCCAGGATGGCGAGCCGGATGCGTTCCTCACCGCTTACGCTTATTACGCCGACTGGTACGCCAGCAAGGCGCTGGATCTGAGCCTGCCGCCGGAGCACTGGCAGCAGGTGCTGGAGATCTACGCAAAACAGGCGAAGGACACGCCGCTGTTGCAGCGAGCGCTGATTGTGTCGTTCGCCAGGCAGATGCAATTGCCGGTGAATACGTTGCTCACCGGTTTGATGGACGATCTGGCGAAAGCGGGCGAGGGCAATGCTGCAAACCTGATGGACGAGGGGCAGGACAGCATCGTCATGAGCGATCCGGACTCGGCGCTGGGTCTGGCCAGTGCTCGCGTGCTGACCGCATCGATGGCTGTACAGGCGAAGGTCAATCTGCCGGACGCTTTCAATCGGCAGCTGGCGGATGCCCGGCAACGTTTGGCCGCCAGCTCCCAGCCATTTGTCGAAGCCTTGAACCTGTCGCTGCAACCCTTCGATCAGGCACACGCGACAGCGTTGTTGCAACGGCTGTTGCCGCAGCAATCGACCCTGGAGCGTGCTTTGGCGCTGACCTGGTTGCAACGCAGCATCGAACAGGCTTCCCCCGCTGTTGCATTGACACCGGGTGAAGGCTGGAAGCAAGGGCAGGGCGCTACCGGCGAAATCTACTGGCAGTGGCAAGGCGCGCAAGTGCCTGGCGTGTTGTCCCTGACCGGCGCCCAGGAGCGTCCGCTGCGGGCCGCGTTGAGCTTCCAGAGCAAGCAACCGGCATTCGATCCGATGGCCGTGACCATCACTCGTCGCCTGTCGCGGCTGGTGCCGGGTGACGAAGCCTTCAACTTCAAGCTGGAAGCGGTCGGCGCCCAGCCATTGTCCAGTGACAGCCTGTACCTGGACGAAGTGATCATCGCCAGCAACGCCGCGAAGCCACTGCGCTACGGCATGCTCGAAGTGCCGCTGCCACCCGGTGCGGATGTAGAGCGTACGACCTGGGGCATCAAGCTCGTGGGCAAGGCCGGCAGCGAGCCGAGCACGCTGGAAAAGGCCCGTTTTGAACCGGGACAATTGGCCTACGCGATTCCGGTCGATGCCCTGAGCGGTGAGTTGCGCTTGCGTCATCTGGTGCGTTTCTCGCAAAAAGGTCAGTTCAACCTGCCGCCGGTACGCTTTACCCAGGTCTATGCGCCACAGCACCAGGCCCTGGAACAGAAGCCGGCCCTCGGCCAGATCACGGTTAAATGACATGATCCGGCCTCTGGTCTGGTGGCTGTTGTGTCTGATCCCTGCGCTGGCCACGGCGCAGGACGAGCCGCTGCGCCTGGCGTTGAAGGGTGAGTTGCTGCAGTTGAGCCGAACTCAGGTGATGGCGCGCGAGCCGTTGCCGCAGACATTGCAGACGCCGCTGGGAAGTGTGTGGAAGCTGTTCGTTTACGGGTGGCTGGTCGATACCGGCGCTCGTGAGCCGGTTTATGAGTGTCGCGGGCAGTCGAAGGAAGAAGTGTATTGCTGCACCGCTGGCGCGAGCATTGGGCGGGATCAGGCGTTGGCGAAATCCTGCGGGCTGTATTTCGAGCCGAAGCGGTTGGGTATTACTGACGCCGGTTGGCGGGAATATTGGCAGGCGCGTCAGGCGCCGGAGTGGTTGCTGGATTTGCCGTCGTTGCAGCCGCAAACCCGGGTTTCGGTGGCTGAGTTGTTAAAGGCCCTGGCGCTGATGCCGGCGCAGGATCAGGCTCGTCGAGTGTTGCTGGATGTGGTGTTGAACGCTGCTGATGGCAATGCCGTGGGTGAACTCGGTGGCCGCCTGCGAGTGAAAACCTGGAGCTGGCTGGGGGATCAGGACCCATCGTCGCGTCAGGGCGGGTTCGCCGGATGGCTGGCGGACGGAACACCGATCTGGGCCGGCGGGCGGGGCACCAGCCAGAGGGTCCTGCGCAACTACGCAGAGGCGCTGTCCAGTGTGTTGCCGTCCACTTGGCCTGCGCAAGCGGGGCGATGCGTCGAAGTCAGCCTGTTCTCCCGCTATCCACTGCAACGCGTGCTCTCAGGTGATCGCGTGGCGCCCCCCGGCCCCTTGCAGGGCGACTACCGCGTCGAGTTCCTCAACGGAAACCAACTCGACATCCACAGCGATGGCGAGCTGTTTCTATTGAAGGACGGCCCTTCACAAAAGCTGGTCGCCCGCCTGGACCGCGAAGAATATGTCGCTCGCGTCCTCCAGCGCGAAGCCCGGCCCGAGCCCGCCGAAGCTGCCAAAGCCCTGGCCGTCGCGATCCGCACCTACCTGCTGCAAAATGCCACCCGCAGCGGTGACTGCCTGAGCATCGACGACAGCAGCAGCCGTCAGCGCGTCGCCCCACGCCCGGCCGCGGCGGACTCGCGCAACATTGCCGCCTGGACCAGCGACCTGGTGCTTGCCGGCAGCACCGTCACCTACCACTCCGATCAGCCCGGCACAGACAAACTCTCCTGGCAGCAAACCGTCGAACAAGCCAGTGCCGGCCAGCGCTACGACGCGATCCTGCTTCACGCCTACCCGCGCGCGAGCCTCAGCCGTTGGGACAATCCCGTCGCCTCCTGCGAGGCCCTGCCCGCCGCACAAGACTGGCTGCAGAAGCAGCGCCGCGGCTGGCGCCAACGCCTTGAAAGCGAAGTCGGCTACAACGAAGTCAGCACTTTCGCCGTCTGCCGCCTCGCCTTCGGTCACCCTTATGTCGACCGCGAACGCCAGCGCATTTACGTGCGCGGCGTACTGTCGCTACAGGATCGCCTCGACCTGACTCACGAATACCTGCACCTGGCCTTCGATGCACACCCCAACGGCCAGGACGAAACCTACATCGAAGGGCTCGCCCGCCACCTTTTACTGGAATAGGCCATGAAACATCGTTATCCACAGGTCATCCTGTTCCTCTGCGCCATGACTGCATTGCCTATGGCGATGGCAGCCGATGCCGTCAAACTCGACACCCCTGTCGGCGGCTGGCGCATCGGTGCCGCCGAAGGTGAAGGCGAAAACTTCCGTCAGACCGTCAACTACCCGGCTTCCTCGGTCAACACCCCGGTGGGCCAGGCCAACACCGCTCGCATTAGCGGTCAGATCAAAGCCACGCCCAAGCGCAACGAGCCCGGAAAACTCATCGTCAACGGCGTCAGCATGCCGCTGAAACTCGACCCCGCCGGACATTTCGACCGCCCGTTTTCATTCCCCAATGGCAGCAATAGTGTCGAAGTCCGCAGCCCGGATGGTCAGCAACGCCACCGCACTCAATTCCTCCACCTCAGCGGCGGTGCGACCCCGGCCAAACTGCGGGTGCTGCTGTCCTGGGACAGCGATAACACCGATCTGGATTTGCACCTGATCACCCCTGATGGCGCACACATCTGGTACGGCGACCGCGTGGCACCCAATGGCGCGGCGCTGGATGTCGACGTCACCACCGGATACGGGCCGGAGATTTTTTCCATGCCGGCGCCGATCAAGGGGCAATACCTGGTGTATCTGAATTACTTTGGAGGCGGCTATCACAGTGGCGAGGAGGGTCAGGAGAATGCTGTTCAGCCGCTGACGACCGCGCAGGTGACGGTGATTACAGAAGAGGGAACGCCTGACGAGAAGATGCAGACGTTTGTCGTGCCGATGCGGGCGGTGGGGGAGTTGACGCTGGTTCGGGCGTTTAGTTATCCGTGAGGGGGACATTGTCCAACGGGCAGTTGCCAGATCCAGCGTGGGTGGTCCATGGCTGTGAGCCGATTGTGTGGTTATTCGGCTCACCGTCCAGTAGTTCGTCAGTGCGCCCGGCGATTCAGAAGAAACGATCGGCCATCACTCAATCACTCTGATCCGCTGTGGACAGCACGTCATTGATCTTCCAGCAGCCATTGTTCTTGACCAGCAGCACATCCACGATCTGGGTTGTATCGGGCGTATTGCCCAATGTCACCTGCTCCCTGGCTGAGGCTCCCTGCACGAGTGGCTCACTGACCTTGATGTGGGTGAGCCATTCTTCCATGTAGTCTTGAGCCTTGATGAAATAGTCCTCTTCCAGCCCGTCCGGGCTGGCCATCTGCTTTTTGATCTTGTCGATCAGCTCATCCGAAACGTACTGCTTCATCTGCGCAACATCATCGGTCAGCGGATCTTTTCCAGCGCTGAAACTTTGCAGGTACCCGTTATAGAAAGCTTCGGCCACGGGCTTGGGGGAGCCGGCGCAGTCGGCGAAGGCAACGGGGGGATGAAAAACCGCGGCGGCGAACAGCAGGGAAAGCCACTTTCTCATGGTTGTGTCCTTACAGACTCGTTGGGATTGGGCGAGGCGTGGGGCATCCGCCGAGCCCGTTCAGGCGCCCGATAGATTGAGCGCTTTGGGGAAGAGCCGTCAATGGACGGCTCGTGGGGTGGAGTGGGAGCGGTCCACCTGCGTTTGGTGATGTCGGACAGCAGACCGAATCCGGTTGCGCCACGATGACTCGCAGTCGATCAGCACGATGCCCTCCGCCCATTCTGGCGCTTATATACCAACATTCATAATGCTTATATAAAAACTCAGTCTAAGCAGATGTGTGGCGGGATTTTGAAGTGTGATCTACACATACAGCCGCACATAGTTTCTGCGATATGTTTTCTCAGGTGCTCACGGAGATTGAGTGCCTGCAGATCAAGGATGAACGAAGGTGTACTTCAAGGAAGATTCCGCTCATGCATGCTTACCTGCAAGTCCGGTCACCCTCGGTACACTCAAGGGTGTACCGAGGGCGTTGGTGCAACGCCACGGGATCGGGCACACGATCCCGCGTGACAAAACCTTCTCCGACCCGGGCCTGGTCGGCCACGTGCCGTTTGGCGATCCCGCCTGCGGGCGTATGCATTCAGTGCTGGCGGCCAGTGCCGAAGCAGCCGATGTGCAGGCGCGCAATGGCGGTACCTACGTGGTGATGGAGGGGCCGCAGTTTTCGGCTCGCGCCGAATCCACTCTCTATCGTCAATGGGGCGGCATGGTGATTGGCATGACAGCCGTGCCCGAAGCCAAGCTGGCGCGCGAGGCAGAGCTTTGCTATGCGATGATCGCCATCCCGACCGACTTCGATTGCTGGCATGAATCCCACGAGGAGGTGAACGCGACGCTGGTTGCCCAGCGGATGGCCGACACTTTCTCACGGGCCCATCGCCCGGTGACCGAGGCGGTCTCGCGGCTCGGCGGGCATCGCGGTGCCTGCCCGTGCGGCTGCGACCATACACTGAATACCGCAGTGATGACGGCCCCGGAGCAGCGCGATCCAGAGAGGGTCGCGCACCTGCTCACCGTCGTCTCTAACGCCACTCATCTGGGAGCAATATCATGAACCAGTCTATCGCCACCAAGGACCGGGTACGTATCCAGCAAGTCGAAGTACTGTCGGACAACTGGTACGTACTGCGCAAGACCACCTACGATTTCCTCGGACGGGACGGGACCTGGCGCAACATGTCCCGGGAAACCTATGACCGGGGCAACGGCGCAACGATTCTGCTCTACAGCAAGCTGAAAAAAACCGTGGTCCTGACCCGACAGTTTCGCTTTCCCGCGTTCGTCAACGAGCACGACGGGATGCTCATCGAAACCTGCGCAGGGTTACTGGATCGCGACGATCCGCAGACCTGTATCCGCAAGGAAACCGAAGAGGAAACCGGTTATCGCATTGAAGAAGTGCRCAAGGTCTTCGAGGCGTTCATGAGCCCGGGGTCGGTCACCGAGCGCCTGTATTTCTTCGTGGGGGAATATTTCGACGAAGACAAATTGGGCGAGGGCGGAGGCGTTGAAGCGGAGGGGGAGGATATCGAAGTGCTTGAATTGCCCCTCGACGATGCATTGGCAATGATCGAGACGGGGGAGATCACCGATGGCAAGACCATCATGCTTTTGCAGTACGCCAAACTGCACCGGTTGCTGGATTGAGACCGTGCATGACTGAACTTGTCGCCATCAGCTCGATGGAAAACGCCGAACTCGCCCAGTTCGTCGACGGCATTGCCCAGGCGTCGCAAGCGGTTGCCGTGGCGCTGTTGCTGGCGCCGTTCCTGCGGGGGCTGCGTGGCACCTCGCCTGCCGGCAACACGGCCGTAAATTTACCGGAGTAAGGGGCAATGGGCCTATCTGCACTGTTGTTCGACCTGGACGGTACACTCATCGACACCGATGAACTGCACTTGAAAGCCTATAACCAATTGTTGGCGCGCTGGTATCGGTCGATGGACATCACCTACTACAAGGCCAACGTCATGGGTTTTCCCGATGACATGATCTTTGGCGGTCTGTTTCCCGGTCTGCCGGCTTCGAAATACCCTGAGCTGGCGGCGGAAAAAGAGGCGATGTTCCGCGCCCAACTGGGTAAAACCATCCCCACACCTGGAGTGTCACGGATACTCGACCATGCCCAGAAGCTCGGCCTGCGCACGGCGGTGGTGACGAACGCGCCGCGAGAAAATGCGATGGCCATGCTGACAGGCCTGAACATCGTCGATCGCTTCGATACCATCGTCATCGGTGGTGAACTCGAACACGGCAAGCCCCATCCCATGCCTTATCTGACGGCACTTGAGTTGCTGGGCGTGACCGCTGACAACGCCATCGCCTTCGAGGACTCGCTGGCCGGTGTCCAGTCAGCCCATGCGGCCGGTATCCATACCTTCGGTGTGTTATCGGGGTTGCAGGATCAGCAGCTTCGAGAGGCGGGTGCCCGGAGTGTCATTCGTGATTTTGATGACGATGTTCTGTGGCATTTTTTGCAGTCTGCACCGTAAAGCCTGCTTCGTAGGTGCCAAGCTATCAAGTGGATTCCCGGATGGGACAGGATTATTTCGGGCATTAAAAAGCCGGCTTGTGGCCGGCTTCTCGGGGACGGGCTTGGTTCATTTTTGGTAAACCGCACCAGCCTTCAAAACGTACACCCGGATCTTGCGTCCGGCTGTGGGACTTGGCGAGAAAGTCATCTGCCTTGTCAGTGCGATCGGACCGGCGTTGGCGGGTCGATGCAAATGTGGGGCGCAGCATACTGATTTTTTTGGGGAATTCCCAGCGTGAAGTGCTATCCAGAGCGTTGTGCTGCTTAAAAGGGCGCCCTGGTTTCAACTGAACGGCACCGCTGGCCTCTGTTTGTTCAGCGTGGACCACCAGAAGACCCAGCCGAGGATTTCGATGTTTTGTTCTTCGATCTGTTTGGCGCTGAAGATTTCGTCGGGGTAATCGTTGCTGTTGTGGCTGCGCAGTCGCAGGGCGCCGGAGGGGAGGCGGTGCAGGTATTTGATGCGCAGCATGCCGGCGTGTTCGAGGGCGTAGATCTGGCCGTCGACGACCTGGGTCAGGCTGCGGTCGATGGCGAGGGTCGAGCCGTCTTCGATTTTCTCCGACATGCTGTCGCCGACCATTGGCACGCAAATGGCCTGGGCCGGTTCGATTTCCAGGCTTTCGAGGTAGTGTCGCGGCAGGCGGATGAATTCGCCGGGGATTTCGGCGACCTGGGTGTCGCTGGCACCGGGGGCCGTGGGGACCTCGTTATACAGCGGGATTTCTATATCGAGCGAATCGATGTTCACGGTGTACACGCCGCGGGTTTCTTGCGCGTCGAAAACGTTGCCGGCCTGATCTGTCAGTTGTCCCGGGCCTGGGTGCCTGGGACCTTCGCCGTTGAGAAGCCACAGGCTGTTCACACTTAGCAAGCGGGCGATTTGTTCCATCCGCGGGTAGGGAACGCCGCGGGTGTACCAGTTGTTCACATGCTGGGGCTCGACGTTGCAGAAGGCCGCGAATGCCGTCGGGGTGATGTTCACCTCTTTCAGGAGCGCTTTGAAGCGTGGGCCGCATTTGTGTTTTTTCATGAATACGGAGTTTACGGGCCGGGGTGGCCGGATTAAATAAACAACCGGATCAATTTGCGCGGGAATATTCAGCTGAAGTGCAGGATATTGTTAGTTCATATTAAACATGTCTAAACGTTAGACTTTGTTTCATTAAACACTCTGTTTAACTTGATGTTTTAACGTTCATAAAAATGTATGGTCAGCCCCTCTCCTGCAACCTCTTTGGCTGTTTTCGGTAAAGCTGGCTTGCGCTAATGTATCCGGGCTCATTGTGAGCGTTGCTGCTACAACGCTCGGCCCTCGATGAGTAGCCGCTCCCGACTGTCCTGAAA